>JAAAOU010000437.1 GCA_009908745.1 Bacteroidota bacterium | reverse complement strand
AATATCATGTACGCCGGTTTGCAGTTGGTCACCCTGCTGAGTGCGCTGACGGCACCTTTCATTCCCTTCACCACCCCCAAGCTGCGGCGCTTGGTGGGATTGCCCGAGTTGCAGGATGGCGAGCTACAGGAGTTGCTTCATAAATTGGAAAAGGGAGAAGCCCTGTTGCCCGCTGGCCATCAGATCGGGAAGCCGGAGTTGCTGTTTGCCAAAATCCGCGACCGCAAAGACGACAGCCGCCTGCAAATCGTCAACCGGCAGAAGGAAAAACTGCAGCAAATTGAGCAAAAAGAAGCCTCTGCCGAACGCGAACCGCTCAAGCCAACGATAGAGTTTGACGACTTTACCAAACTGGACCTGCGCACCGGCACCATCAAGACAGCAGAGAAGATGCCCAAAGCGAACAAGCTCCTCAAGCTGACCGTTGATATGGGTAATGAAACGCGTACCGTAGTGTCCGGTATCGCCAAGCACTTTAAGCCGGAAGAACTGCCTGGGCAAGCCGTAGTGATTGTGGCTAACCTAGCCCCCAGAAAACTGCGGGGGGTAGCATCCCAAGGCATGATACTCATGGCGGAAGACCAAGAGGGCAAGCTTCAGTTTGTAGCGCCCCCTAAAGACTTTGGCAACGGCTTTACGGTACGGTAAACTATAACACGGACCCCTACTTGGTGCTGACTGCCTTTTGCGACAGTTGGCTCGTCTTGCAGCAACTTCCCTGGACGGTTTACCGTTTAGAGTCAAAATTAGCACATGAGCAATAGTAAATATTGGTTTTGGGCAGGTATAGGGCTGCTACTACTGGGTACTGCAGGTTTGTTTTTCAGCCAGCTCATCATTGAAGATTGGCTGCAGATCGAGCGGCCCTTCGGCGAGGAGCCGCTGAGTATCAAGTATACCCGGGCGGGGGGTATTGCCTTTCTGCTCGGTGTAGCTTTCCTGCTGTACGGGGGCTGGCGCAACGGGCGGGTGAAGCGGGCACAGCGGTAGCGTCGGTTGCTTCAACTGCCCGCTTTTGATGCATCTGCCAAGCAGCAACTCATCACCGATATCAAAGACGCGAAGTTCTTGCTGGACAAAGCATGGTTTCTGGACCAGCTTCAGGAAGCGGGCTGATATTAAAAAAACCGAACCCCCCAGCGCGGAGAATCCGGTTTCTATATTCAGGATGAAAATCTTGTTTCATCCCAACCCAATAAAATCACCCAACAATTGGTATTTTTTAATGCGGCAGGTATTTCATCACCAAGGCATAAGTAAAAGTGCCTAACAGTGCGCCGCCAATTATCAGCAGCATAATGGTATAACCGCTACCCAGCAGTACGTACATGGGGCCAGGGCAACAGCCTACTAGTGCCCAGCCCAAGCCAAAAATGGACCCGGCCAGGATATGGCGCTTGATGTTCAGCTTCAACGGATTGTAGGTGACAAGGGAGCCGGACAGTGTCTTGATGCCGGCTTTCTTCATCACGAACATGCTGATGGCGCCTAAGACTACAGCTGTACCTATGATGCCGTACATGTGGAAGCTCTCGAAACGGAACATCTCATGGATGCGGAACCAAGATACGGCTTCCGACTTGGCCATGACGATGCCAAAGAAGACACCGACTATAAGGAATGATAGATTCTTCATTGTGGATTACAACTTTTGCTTTTTCAAAATGTGAGGTTCATACTCCGATTACAATCCCACTAAAAAGGGGAAGATGAAGTGTGTCATCAGCAGCCCGCCGATGAAGAACCCGATTACGGTAATCAAGGAAGGCAATTGCATGTGCGAAAGACCGCTGATAGCGTGGCCAGACGTACAGCCATCCCCGTAGCGGGCGCCAAACCCAACTAGGAAACCGCCGCCTACAGCAAGCAGTATGCCTTTAAGGCTTTCGTAATTCAACAGGCTAGTTGGCACAAAACCAATGCCTTTGGCATCCGATTCCGGATAGGCAATACCTATGCTAGAAAGGTGTTCCACCGTAGACTGAGAAATCGCTACCGGATCGGGGCTGGACAGAAAATTGGTTGCGATGTAACCACCAATCATACCGCCAACGACAAAGGCAATACGCCAAAGCTCGTCTTTGAGGTCCATTTTGAAAAAGTCGGAAACTTTATTGCCGCCGGCGGCACTGCAAAAAGCTTTGAATGTGGTAGAAACGCCAAAACTGCGCCCCATCCACGTCATCAACGCCAGTACCAGAGCGATGGCCGCTCCCGATACCGCCCAGTGCCAAGGCTGGCTGATAAACTCCCAAAAGCTGGAAGCATTGATGCTTAGTCCCATATTGTGTTCAATCGTTTTTTAAAATTCAGCAAAAAAGCGGCTGCTGTGCCGCCTGTGCAAAACTCTTTTTAGTTAGCGTAGCCTTCAATGACCGTTGTCAGCTGGTGAGCGGACTTCATACCGGACTCCCGCCACAACAACTCGCCGTTTTTAAACAATGCGAATGTAGGTACGCCTTGAATCTGCATTTTGGAAGCCAGGGCGCGGTTTTTGTCCACATCTATTTTGATGATGGAGGCTTTGCCGTCTATTTTCCCAGCTACTTCCTTCAAGATGGGGGCCATCGCTTTGCAAGGGCCGCACCATTCGGCAGAAAAATCGACAAGTACGGGCTTATCGCTGTTTATGATATCGTTGAATGACATTTTTTTGCTCATCGTGTTCAGATTGTTTTGTTATCAATCACAGTACAAAGGTGAAGGTATTGGCGGACAACATCAGTGACTACAGTCACAATAAGCAATGAGAAATACAAGCCGCCGGGTCATGGAGTGGTAGTAATGCGCTTCCGGGGCAGCAACCGCCAGTCTAGCCACTTGGCATCCGGCAGGGCCTGCAAGTAGTACCAGCATACCGCCAGCACTACGCCGACAGCAGCACCGAAGTATACGTCTTTGAAGAAATGCTGGGTGAGGTAGATGCGGGACAGGCCGACGAGTAGGGCTAAGGCAAAAAACAGAAACCCACCCCATTGCTTACGCGGGGTGCACAAGGCTAAAAAAGCAAACAGCGCAAAGCCCGCCATGGTATGCCCCGAGGGAAAGCCATTGGGCCCGCTGTGGACCTTCACGCCCTCCACAAAGAGCAAAAATTCGTCCAAGTCCAGCTGCCGAAAATACCCCAGCGGCCGGTAGTGGCTAAAGAACTGTTTCAGTGGGTAAGACACCACCGATACCGTGAGCCCAAGCAGCGGCAGCGCCAAAGCGTAACGCACCCGCAAAAAGAGCAAGCCTACCGCCCCGATCAAAAAGCCAATTGGCTCGCCCAGCTTCGTGCCGTAAACAAACAAAAAATCCGCCCAAGCCGAGCGCCGGTCGTTGAAAAACCAGACAAAGTCCCCGGTATGCATCAGCGCCAGCAGCACCGCACCGAACAACAGGAACTGCACAAAAGCAGAGAAAAACCAGCGGTTGTCCTTGACCAGTGTACGTAGAGGAGGTAGTGGCTGCATTAGGAACGAACAGCTTTTATCAGTTTGCGGATATTGGCGACGAGTTGGTCCGGATTGCCCAGCTTGCTATCATTCATCGCCTTGCGGGTGAGCAACAGCCCTATAGGAAATAGCACGGCGCAAGGCACCCAGGCGGCTATTGCGGCGGGCAGGACGAAGCTCTCCGCGATCTTACGGCAAAAGATGGTCAACACGATGAAGATCATGAAGAAGATAATTGAAATCAGAATCGGATACCCAAAGCCTCCTTTTCGTACAATAGCCCCCATAGGTGCGCCGATGAACAAGAAAATAAAACAAACCAGCGCCATGCTGTACTTGGTGTGCAGCTCATAGATGTGCTTGACCTCCGACTCTTCCAGCCGGTCGATGGAGCGGGTAGCCGACTCGGAATGCGCCTGTATACTGCGGGTGTACGACTTGGCCTTGTTGACCAGCCTGCCGCGCTCTTGCTCCGGGAAAAGCTCGAGCATGGAATAGTATTCTTCTAGCGGCTTATCCTTTTTTTGCTCCATCGGCGTACCCTCGTAGCGGCGGGTTTGCTTCTTTTGGGCGGCCTCGGCGGTTTCTTCTGAATTCGTCAGCACCTTTTGGGGTTGGCGTTTAGTGCCGGAGGGAGCCGGATTGTTGGATGCTTTGACGCCATCTTGATTTCCGTCCAGCGCTTGCTGCTCCAGCGAACGGCGCCCTTGGTCCAGTGCCTTGGCTTTTTCTTCCTCTATGTAGGTGCTGTCAATTTCCATAAAGTGGAAATAACTACTCACTTGATTGGAAATCCCTTTCTGCCGGCGGTCGATTTTCATACCTAGCGAGTCGATGGCCACTTGCAATTGGCCGCTCGTCATCATGCTGCGGTTGGACTTGAAAAGTTCCTCGTTCGTCCGGTTTAGGTTGAACTCGCTGAGGTCGAACACCTTGAACCAGCTTTTGAAATTGGTCCGCACAAAGGGGTAGGAACGGTCTTTGCCCGACCGCTTTTGCTCCCCCTCCATGTATTGGTGCCCTTCCCGCAGTTGCATCATGAAGTAGCGGCCGTCTTCGGTGGCGTACATCTCCCCTTCTTTGGCTACAATTTGCGACAAGCGGCCTTTATTCGCTTCAGAATGATCGTAGATTAGGACCTCCTCAATATGCTTGCCGTCGCCCGCTTTGCTGCCGATATGGATGGCATAACCGTCAAAATCGTCGTTGAAAATCCCAGCTTCCAGACGGAGCGCCGGTTTTTGCTTCTGAATGTCGTACATGCGAGAGCCAAACTTGAGGTTGGCTACCGGAATGAGGTTGTTGGAACAGAAAAAGGAAAACAGGGTGGTAGCCACACCAAAGTACATGATGGGTATCATCATGCGCCACAGGGAGACGCCGGCGGACTTGAAACTCGACAGTTCATAACGTTCGCCCATATTGCCCAGCACCATCACCGAGGAGATAAGAATGGCCAGCGGCAGAGCCATAGGCACGAGCGACAGGCTTTTGTAGCCCATCAGCTCCAGTATCAGGAACAGCCCCAGACCTTTGCCCGCAATATCGTCGATATACAACCACAGTACCTGCATGACCAAGACGAACATGGCGATCATGAAGGTGACGATGAAGGGCGGTATGAAGCTCTTGATGATGAGCCGGTCGAGTATTTTCATAGTTTAAAGTAACCTCTGATAGTCACGATTGCTCCATTGCAATACATATACAATACCCTTAAGGTTTAGTGGGCTGGAAACGATAAACGAGCGTGAGCGCAATCGAGTTTGAACTAAATCCTGCGTTTACCGCAAATTCATCATCTCTGAGCCCCACTCCTATATCCGTGCTCAGCGAAGGTATGGTCTCCAAGGCCGCGTAAAAATGCTCAGATACCATTAATTGAAACCCTAATACGTATCCTATCGACGTGCGAAAAAGCAAGCCGGTACCGTTGGCGTTGTCATCTAAAAAGATGCGTAAAGCGGGTTCCCATCCGTGAATGAATTGCACTTTTTCAGCAATCTGCTTCCGCTTTTCCCACCCAATTGCGCCGCCGATAGATAGGGAAAATGTATTATCGATATTTTCAAAAGTACGAAAACCGATATTGGAAAAAGCAAAACGAAATCTTTTGAAACGGTTCTCTTCAAGTTGTTTTTTATAGATGAAAACAAAATCGTCGACACTACTAAGCCGCAATCCCATTTCCCTCCACATAGAAGAATCTACAGATTGGCTCTGTGCGAAAAAGCAAATGCTAAACAGTAAGAAAAAGGTGATGTAAATGGTTTTCATAGTTTCTATTTTTAGTCCTTTAAAACTAGCATACCTAAAGAGAACGAGAATAACATAGGCGAAACTTTAGCATTACTTTCACTTTTCCGGGTCCAGCAATGCCTGCAATTCGCGGTACACCAGGTCCACCGGCAGCCCCATGATATTGGCGTACGTCCCCTCTATTTTGCTGATTTTGCACAGGCCGATCCACTCCTGTATGGCGTAGGAGCCTGCCTTGTCGTAGGGGCGGTAGGTGTCGACGTAGTGGTCGATTTCCTCCTCGGTCAGCACGTCAAACTGCACGTCGGATATACCCGAGAAGATCCGTTTGCCGGCTTTGTCCATCAAGCAAACACCAGTGATGACGCGGTGTTTTTGGCCCGACAATTCCCGGAGTATACGCTGCGCGTCGGCGCGGCCCTGCGGTTTTTCGTAAATTTTGCCGTTCAGGATTACAACGGAGTCGGCGGTGAGCAGCACCTCCCCTTCCCCGATCAGACCGGCAGCCGCTGCGGCT
>JAAAOU010000182.1 GCA_009908745.1 Bacteroidota bacterium | reverse complement strand
CATAGCCTAGCCCCCTGAATAAAGACTCCTCAAAAGTGTTGCAGAATATATCATCGCAAGCCAGCCTGACGCTGAAACCCGATCTATTCGCCCGGATGCCGTATCCCCAGTTCTCTATGTTCAGGTTTTGATCGTCATAATCTCCATCCGATTGTTCGTTGATAAAACTACATCCGCGGAACATCACCCCGCCGACATACTCTAAATCTGCAAAAGCGTAAAAGGATCCATTAGTAGGGTAGTCATTGTCATTCAAAAAGGCGACTCTAGTAAAATCTGCCGCATTATTTCCACTGTACTCATAGCGGGTCAATTTCACGCCCGTCTCACAATTCTTGATCGTCATATCTTGACAGCGAACCATGCCCCCGCCTGAGGCTACACTTAGGTTATCTACAACGTGTACCCCTATTTCAGCATTTTCAATTGATGCCCCGGAGTAGCAGCGCAAATAACCTTGGTTGGCTTGGGTCTGAGGCAAATTGGTATTCCCTGAAACCAAGACGCCTTTCCAGGTATTGCCATTACATCCTAGCCCAGTCAGCTTGCCATGAAGGTTTAGCCTCGAACCAGGCTCAATAATTACTCTGCTTTCTTCTCCAAACCTTACCGTGACGTCACTTTCGATAGTCAGGGTAGCTCCATTTGTTATAGTGACATTACCCCCTACGAAAAAATCTCCGTTGTTGGGCGTATTATTGACAGTCCAAGTTGTGTCGCTTGTGATCGTGTACAAGCTAGCGTCTGGCCCTATGATGCAATCTTGCAAGGTGGGTTCTGTAGCAATGAGAAAGCGCATGCGTTCCCCTTGCTCATCCGAAAAGTCCTTATAACAGAAAGGATGAGAGTAAGACATGATATTGGTTTTGTCAGGCGAGTATGGCTCGTTATTAGGGTCAACTTGATTGCCTATGTATTCACATGCTGGATAACTGACTTGAAAGTTGCTGTCCACATCCGCAGGTGTATCACAGACAAAATCTCCTGCTATTTGACAGTTTGTACTATCAACCAATTCCAGACCATTTCTAACCTCAAATGTATGGTAGAGTCCGAGGCAATGCCCTACCTCATGAGACACAATAGAAGTTTGGCCTAAAGGTGGGTTTGGTCCCTCACTCAATACGTAATCTCCAAATACATAACAGGCCTTTGACACATTGTCCGCCGCCCTGCCAAAGCCACCGGCAGGATTATCCTCAAATAGGAATATATCTATTCCGTCATCGTGTATATAGTCTGTATCATAAAGTATATCATCATAAGATATACCATCTGTAATTATTTGATTGTAGTGATACGAATCATCGACATAATTAATATTGCAGTCCCACACAAAGTAAATACCGTACGGTGCGAAATCCTTTTGCAAAATATCGAATGCTTGCTGAGCACGCTCCGGCGGCTGCCCACCGTTTCCGTTGTCATCCCGGACAATACTGATGTAAATTCGGATATACAAAGGCCCCTGAACTTCACCCGCTGATCTGAGGTCTATCGTTGTAGGTGCATTGGGGCTGGGTTCTGTACCACAAAAGCCTTGTTGCTGAGCATTACTGGGAAAAGCCGTTAGCATGAATACTGCAATTAGCGCTGAGAGCGAAAGGACACCCCTAAAAACCCTAGGAGCGCTGTGTGTGTGTGTGTGTACAAAGCTTGGCAGCTGTACAGCAGAATTGGTGAATTAAATTCATTTTTATAGCGATTTAGTTAATAGAATCATAGAGCAGCGCCATGAGAAAGCACAAGCGCAACTGCAATGTACGAAGTGACTAGCAAAAAACAATGTTTTTTCTATTTTTTCATGTCTCCTTTCAACTCAACTCCCCCAGCACCCCACTCAACCGCCCCACCAGCCGCTCCGCCTCCACTCGGCCAAAGCTCATAGGCGGCTTGATTTTCAGCACATTATTCGCCGGGCCGTCCGTGCTCATCAGTATGCCCAGGCGGCGCATGCGGTTGATGAGGTAGCGGGCTTCTTGGGCTAGAGGTTGCCCATCCCGGCTCAGCTCCACGCCTAGGAACAAACCGTGACCACGTACTTCTGCAATCAAGTGAGGGTAGGCCTGCTGCAGTTGCTGCAATTGCTTTTTCAAATAATGGCCCGTCTCCAGCGCATGCTGATGCAAGCCTTCTTCCTGCACCACCCGAAGCACCGACTGCCCGGCTGCGACCGCCACCGGGTTACCCCCAAAGGTGCTGAAAAACTCCATGCCGGTATGGAAGGCATCCGCCACCGCACGGGTACAGGCTACTGCGCCAATCGGGAAACCATTGCCCATCGGCTTGCCCATTACCACGATATCCGGCACCACCTCCTGCAGCTCGAACGCCCAGAAGGTCTCCCCTACCCGGCCGAAGCCCGTCTGCACCTCGTCCATGATGCACAGGCCGCCCACTTGCCGCACCGCTTCAAACACCGCTTTGAAATAACCTGCCGGCGGCACCAATTGCCCCCCGCAGCTCAGTATACTCTCGCTGATGAAAGCGGCTGGTGCTTTGCCCTGGCTTTGTAACGCTTGAATCTGCTGTACGGCCCGCTGCGCATCTTGCCCGTCTTGCTGGAAAAGTGGCAATAGGTGCGTATCCGCCGGCTGCCCCGCACCGCCTTTCCCCTTGAATTTATAGGCGCTGATGTCGATACAGGCGGCGGTATGACCGTGGTAAGCACCGTCCATAGCCAGCATACCTTGCCGGCCGGTGGCGGTACGGGCCATGCGCAGGGCTAGTTCATTGGCTTCGCTGCCGGAAGTCAGGAAATAGACCACGGTCAGTTCGTCTGGCAGCGTGGACAGCAGCTCTTCTGCGTACTGCGCCAGGCGTGCGTGCAGGTAGCGGGTATTGGTGTTCAATACGGCGGCTTGCTGCTGTACGGCTTCTACTACTTTAGGATGCTGATGGCCGACGTGCGGCACATTATTCACCGTATCCAGATAGCGACGGCCGTCTGCTTCGTAAAGGTAGTGGCGGTAGGCGCGTACGATGTGCAGGGGTGCTTGGTAGGTCACGCTCAGATTGGGGCCGATATGCTTGTGCCGTTTTTCCAGGATTTCTTCTTTGCTCCATTCTGCCCGCTCGGGGCTCGTACTACCTGCCGGCAAATGCAGCAACAGCTCCGGATTGGGGCAAATACTGCTCCAGACCGGCCACTCTTCGGGAAAAGCTACGCCCGGGAAATCCCCTTCCTTGCCCAGGGTGTCCAATAGCACCTGAAAGTGCAAATGGGGCGGCCAGTTGCCATTCACCGCCCGCTCGCCAAAAGTGGCGATCAACTCGCCTTTCTTCACCGGCATCCCTACCCGCAGGCGCTCTAGTGACTCCCGGCTGAGGTGCCCATAGAGCGTATAAAATTTAACGCCTTTCGCTGGCTCGTGCTCTAGGATAATGGTGGGGCCGTAGTCCCGCTCTTGCGCATTATCCGCGAAGCTGTGGACTTTACCGTCCAACGGGGCAAAGACCGGCGTGCGGGCTTCCGCCCAAACATCCAAGCCCAAATGCACACTGCGCCAGCGCGGCCCCTCATTGCCTTCTACCTGATAGGCATCCGTAGTGTAAAACGGGCGCACCTCCCCGTAGCCGCCCAGCCCGAACTCCACTTTGTCCTCCTCCATCAGGCGGTTGATGTGGCGCTCAAAGCGGTGGGAATCTTCAAAGTTTAGATTGTTGCCTAGCTCTAAACTGCCCACGCCCAGATCCATCACGCGCCACTGCTCGGCGAAGGGCGACACCATGGCAAACTGAGGTTGCTCCTCCGCTATCCATTGGTGAAAGCGAGTAGCCTGTGGGCACGGCGCCCAACCGCAGGCGTAGCGAAATTGGTAGTGTAGGAACTGTGGGGACAAGGCCTTCAGCTCCCGCAGTAGCTGCCAGGCGGGCTCGTGGCTCACTTGCAGGTAGGCGCGCTCCGGTGCTTGCTGCTGATTCAGGGTAGACAGCGTAACGCTGATGAGCAGGCGGGCGGCTATCAAGCCCGGCAAGGCCGCCACTTCCTCTTTCTGCAAGGGGAACTCGGCATGGTAGGCTTTGATCACCTCCACGGCCGCGCCGGCGGGGTCGGGCTGCCCCATCATGGCGTAGGCGAGTGCAACCGCCAATTCGTTGATGGTATGGGTGTAGACCGCATCCCCAAAGTCGATCAAGCCGCTGAGCCGGTAGTGCCAGTCGGCGGGGTCATCCGTAGCAGCAGGCTGTACCAGCAAGTTGTAATCATTGGCGTCGTTGTAATTCACGCTTTGGCGCAGGCCCGGCAAACGGGGAGCGGCTTCTCGTTCGTACAGCGCGTAGAAATGATCCACTATCGCCCGCTGCTCCCCTTCGAACACATCTAGATGTTTTTCTACCCAAGGCAGCCGGCTATTGTCCCAGCGCAGTTCGCGGTCTGCGTTATTATGTTCAACCCCCTGCAGGGCTGCACTCAAGCAACCTAAGCCTCGCCCCAGGCTTTGCCATAGTTTACTGCATTTGGGGATTGCCTCCGCATACAGCGTACCCGGCAGCCAACTGGTCAGATAGGCGTAGTGCCCGCCCGGCAAGGAGGTATAAAGCTGGCCGTCTTGCTTGGGTTGTAAAACGGGCGTGGCCATGGGCAAGCCGGCTTTCGCCAAATGCTGCATCAGCGCGACCGAAAGTACCGGCTCTTTGGCGGTGATCTTCAGGCAGTAACGGTCACCGCTTTTTGCCGTAAGGCGGAAGGTCGCGTCTTGCTCGCCGTGGGTGGCTTTAGCTTTGGCTTCCAGGCCGTAGTGTTCGCGGGCGATGGCTTCCGCATCAGTAGTTTGGTAGGCTTGGATGAGGCTGGGCATGTGATATCAGGGCTTTTGTAGAAGGCAATGATAGGAAATTTAGTATGAGTTTTCAGCTTTGCCAAACAGCTTGTTGCTTTACTTTCACACACACTGCTCAGCCAGCCACTCCCGTTCTGTCAATACTTCCTCTTTTGTATTTGGTGGTAAAGCTGTACACGTGCTGCTTTATCATATGGATTCAAGCTTGCCAAGGCCCGGGCATACTTGACGATATTCAGGTAATTCGTCCGGTGATAGCCGATGACCGTCTTACGGCGTATGTATTGCTGCATGGCATCTCTTGTTTACAAGGGTAAGTTATTGGTCAAGCATTGACCTTAACGCGCACGCTCTACCTATTCCAAGTCAGCCACTAACCCTGTTTTTTGTTTAAAAAAAACATCACCAAGGTTCCACCTGAAGAACTGCAAGAGCTGGAGCGCTTTGGCCCCGACGGTCTGTCGGGGTTTCCGCAGCGCGATGCTGGCCATGGCGCTGCGACACCGCCCGCGATTGATTTTAAGCTATATTACTCCTATATTGGAGGGGATTGAAGGCGAGCGTATGAAAGCATTAATGGTTTACACCCTAGCCGTCATGGAGCGCTCCCCGGAGCAATTTATGGAAGCATTGGAAAACATAGAATTTACCACAAAACCGGAAGCAATGAGCACGTTGGAAATGCTGAAAGAACAAGGGCGTCAGGAAGGGCGTCAGGAAGGACGTCAGGAAGGGCGTCAAGAAGAACGCCGAATAAATCAGGCGACTTACCTGTTGAGGACAGCCGCCAAGTTCCCACAGCTGCAAGACACCGAACTAGCAGAATTAACAGGGCTGCCGCTGGCTGCCGTACAAGCCTTCCAAAAGCAGCTGAAGGTCGGCAACCCAGCCAGCTTGATGCAGTATATTGAAGAAGAGCTGCTGGCAGGCATCCCGCTGCAAGCCGAAGACCGGCGCATCATAGAGGAATTGGCGGAACAGCTCTTTTCCCAACGGTAGAGGGGTGGCAATTGCTGGCTACTGCAGGAGCAACAAAGTGGAGCTGTGCCGCTGAAAAGCAGCTTACTGCTTCTGGAACTGTTCATTAGACGGTATCTACTGAAACGCCACCGTAGCTAAGCGGCTGAAACTGAACCTACGACATACCTTGAGACAGGTCAACCCAAATCACGCTTTCCTGCTTCAACCCCCTCAACATACAAGCCTACCAGCGGCTGCTTATGAGTGATTACCTTATCCTGCAAGATGAGGTGGGGGCGATTGCGCCTTATTTGCTGCTAGATTAAGATGCATATTGCCCTAAGCTTTACAATGCGTAAAAAAAGCCTGTATTGTCGCTAACACTTGTTATGTTAAAGACTAGTTAATATAATGTTAAATAGGGTCTTTCCCTTTCCCTTTCCCTTTCCCTTTATGTTTTACTGTTATTGAAAGCTTCTATTACACATAAATCACTAACAACAACAGT
>JAAAOU010000303.1 GCA_009908745.1 Bacteroidota bacterium | reverse complement strand
GGCCAGGCCAGAGTTCTTGCGGCCCAATCTCCGGCGTTTGCCCGGTCAGCAGTGTGCTGGCTAGCAACAACAGCGTAAAAACAGCATTGAAGTTCTTCATTTTACCAAAATAATTCAGCGGCGATACCATCCGCCATAAATCGTGAGCCGGGGGGCAGGAAGAAAGTATCGCCTTGTCGTTCTAATTTGCCGGCTGCGATCAGGGGGGCAGCGTACCGCAGGAAGTGCTGTTGAAACGCAGGGCCAAGGCGGCTTATTTTATCCAACTGCACCCCCCATTTGGTGCGCAGGCCGGTCATTACATATTCGTTGTAGCGGTCTTCGGCGGAAAGCGCTTCGCGTTCGTACAATAGCCCTTCCGCCTCGTCAAGCGGATGGCCGGAGCGCACGGCTTTAAGGTATTTGGCATTATTGGCCACATTCCACTGCCGGCTTTCCCCGTCGAAGCTGTGGGCGGAAGGGCCAATGCCTAGATAGGGCACTCCGGTCCAGTAATTTGAGTTGTGGACCGCATACCGGCCCGGGAGGGCAAAGTTGGAGATTTCGTACTGTTCGTAGCCGGCGGCTTGGGTGGTGCTTATCAGATAATCAAACTGCCGGGCGGCTTGTTCTTCGTCGACGGCGGGCGCTTTGCCTTTTTTAATAAAGTGATCTAGCGCGGTACGGGGCTCCACGGTAAGGGCGTAGCAGGAAAGGTGCGGCACCTCGTGCTCCAAGACGATGCCCAAATTTTCCGCCCATTGCGTGTGATCGGTAGTTGGAGAACCATAGATCAAGTCGATCGTCAGGTCTTCGAAGCCCGCGTCACGGGCCAGGCTCAAGCACTGACGGGCTTCCCGCGCATTGTGCGCCCGGTTGAAAAAGCGCAGGTCTTCCTCTGAGAAAGATTGTATGCCAATGCTCAGGCGGTTGACAGGGCTTCGCCTCAGGGCGGCCAGCTTTTCAGGTTTGAGGTCGTCCGGATTGGCCTCGAGCGTGATTTCCGCATTTGGCGAAAGCCGAAAATGGCGGTGTATAGCCTCGAAGAAAGCCATGAGGTCGCTTTCAGCCAGCAGGCTCGGCGTACCGCCCCCAAAGTAAATACTACTCAGGGGTTCGTCCGGCAGCAGGTAAGATTGCCGGGCTTCCAGTTCGCACAGCATAGCCCGCACCATCTCTTCTTTGTACCGCAGGGAGGTAGAAAAGTGGAAATTGCAATAGTGACAGGCTTGCTTGCAAAATGGGATATGGAAATAAATACCTGCCATAGCTCAATCCTTAAGGAAGGTGTGCACCTGTTGCAAAAGGGCTTTTGGTGCTTCAGCGTGCACCCAATGGCCGGCCTCTTCTATCGTGGCCACCCTCGCACCCGGAAATTCTTTTTGGATCAAGGCTTCGTCTGCTTCTTGTATGTAGCGGGATTTGCCGCCCCGGATAAACAGGGCTGGCCCGGTATACTCCCCTTTGTGTGGCGGCTGAGCGAGGATATCGTCGTAGTGCGTCCACAGGGCGTCGAGGTTCATTTTCCACCGGTAGCCCCCTTCTTTCTTACGGCTCAGGTTCTTGAGCAGGAACTGCCGGATGCCTAGGCTGCTGATATCTGCTTTCAGTGCCTCCTCAGCCTCGCTGCGGCTTTCGATCTGGCTTAGCTCTAGTTTTTGCAATGCCCGGAATATCTCTTCGTGCCCGCCGGGGTAGGCTTTCGGCGCAATATCCACGACGATTAGTTTTTCCACCATATCGGGGTACATCCAGGCGAATTGCATGGCTGTTTTGCCCCCCATGGAGTGGCCGATAATGTGGGCTTTGAATATCCAGTGGGACTCCATGAAATGGTGCAGGTCCTCCGCCATATCCGCGTAGGTCATCTGCGGGTGGTGCGGGGAGCGGCCGTGGTTGCGTTGGTCTACCAGATAAACTGTGTAATGTTCTGCCAGCTTTTTGCCGACGGTCTGCCAATTGTCGGCCGTACCGAACAGGCCATGCAGAATGATGATGGGGTCACCTTGCCCAAAAGACTTGTAATTCAGGTCGAGCATTCAATGGGATTGTTTTTCGGTAAACAGTGTGAGCCGGGGCTAGGTTGCCGAAGTATAGACGGCATCAATGGCCTCCAATATTACGTTGCATGCCCAGCGGATCTCCTCCTCCGAAATGATCAGGGGTGGTGCGATGCGCAAAGAACGGTTGTTGAACAGAAACCAGTCGGTAATCAGCCCCCGCTCCAGGCAAATTTTAATGACTTGCTGTATGAAGTCGAAGTCCTCCAGCTCGACGGCCAGCCACAGCCCGGCACTGCGGACTTCCCGGATGGCCGGGTGTTGCAGCAATTCCCGGAACAGTTTCTCCTTGGTTTTCACTTGAGCGATATAGTCTTCTTGGAGTAGCGTTTGCAGGGTCGCCAAGCCAGCGGCGCAGCACACCGGGTGACCGCCGAATGTGGTGATGTGCCCCAATATGGGGTTTTCGGAGAGGGCTTGCATGATCGCCCGCGAGGCGACGAAGGCACCGATTGGCATGCCGCCCCCCATCCCTTTGGCCAGCAGCAAAATATCGGGTACCACATCATACTGCTCGAAGGCAAAGAGCGTCCCGGTACGCCCGTAGCCCGCTTGAATCTCGTCGAAGACCAACAGCGCGCCGACTTCATCGCAGCGTTTGCGGAGGGCTTTCAGGTACTGCCCGTGGGGCGGGCGTACGCCCCATTCCCCCTGCACGGTTTCCACTACTACTGCTGCGGTTTGCTCGGTGATGCGCTGCAGGCACCATTCGCAGTTGTACTCAATGTGGCGGATGCCCGGCAGCAAGGGGTGGTAGGCTTGTGTAAAATCCTTGGGCCACATCAAGCTGGCAGCTCCCTGCGTGCTGCCGTGGTACGCTTTTTTGCAAGCGACAATTTCCGGGCGGTTGGTGTAGCGTTTGGCCAGTTTCATAGCCCCCTCGGTTGCCTCGGTACCCGAGTTGACGAAGTAGACGCTGTCTAGTGGGCCGGGCAGGTTTTGAGCCAGTAGTTCTGCCAGCCTTACCTGCGGGGCCAGGATAAACTCACCGTATACCAAGGTGTGCAGGTAGCGGTCGAGTTGGTCTTTCACCGCTTGCACCACAGCCGGGTGGCGGTGGCCGAGGCTGCTTACCCCTATGCCGGCGATGAGGTCGAGGTAGGCTTTCCCCTCTACATCATGGAGGTGCATCCCTTCGGCCCGTTCAATTTCCAGTGCGAGCGGGAAGGCGCTGGTCTGTGCCAAATGTTGCAAAAAAAGCTGGCGTAGATTCATAAAGTGTCCTTTGTCATGCGAAAGGGCCTAAAAACCCAGCAAAGCTGTATCTTTTCTGGCCGTTTGCCCGTAATTAGTAAAAGATCGGCTGTTATCAAAATATTAAACCGGGGGGCTATGTTGACTGGCTTCTGATTTTTAGCGAACTTTTATCGTGATTTGCGGTATTGGCTAAACTTTGCCGCTAAGCAGGAAAATGTGGTGAAACGCTATTTATTCATATCGGTATTGATTGGAGCATTGGTGTACGCTTGCCAGTTGGAGACTAAGCGCATGGATGGCTACGCGGTGCACGGTATTGACGTTTCCCACCATCAATCTTATATCGATTGGGACAGCGTGGCCCTATCAGAAGTGGATTTCGCATTTGTAAAGGCGACCGAGGGCATGACCTTCTCCGATTCGCTGTTCCGTCAAAACTGGCCTAGGATCAAATCTGCGGGCATCAAGCGGGGGGCCTACCATTTTTTCCGGCCGCAGACAGCTGCTGATGAACAGGCGTCTAATTTTACGGCCCATGTGAAACTGGAGGAAGGCGATTTGCCGCCGGTATTGGATGTAGAAGTGCTTGACGGGGTGTCCAAAGTACAACTGCTGACCGGCATTCTCAACTGGCTATACTTGATCGAAATCCACTACGGGGTACGCCCTATTTTGTATACCAATCTGAAGTTTTACAACAAATACTTGGCGGGGCATTTCGATGAGTACCCCTTATGGATTGCCCGGTATAATACCCGGGAACCCACCTTGGCCTGCGGGCGGGACTGGCAGTTTTGGCAGTACGGTAACCGCGGGCAAGTGGAGGGGATAGCTGGGAATGTCGATTTCAATGTCTTTCACGGCAGCCTGCAGCAATTGGATAGCCTTTGCTACTACGAGCCGCCGGTACTGAGCGATCGGGTTTACAATTAACTATTTGCCTCATGTTCTTCATTCGCCGGGCGGGGGGCTTGCTTGATAATTGCGATGTGCTCCGAAGTCAATTTATTCATGGGGAACAGCACTAGACGGTCTTCGGCCCGGACGGTGATTGTGGCGCTATCCATAGCGATGATCTCCCCTTTTATACCGTCCATTTCTACCACATCACCTATTCGGATTTTGCCTTTATTGTAGAAAGAAGCCAAGAAATTAGCGACGATATTGCGGGAAGCGAAACCGTAGCCGATGGCAAAAGCCAATACGACGCCTCCGAGGATGATGGAGAGGTTGTCTTGGATGAAGCCGGTGTCAATTTTTGCTTGAGACAACGCGATCATTACCACATTAAGGAAGAGAAAGTAAAATACGATATTGGCGATCAGGCCTGCTGCTGGGATAGCGAGCGATTCACAAGCCGTACGCACGATGTTTTTCATAAAGTCGCTGATCAGCAACCCGATGACGAGCATGATCAGGGCAGAAATGACCACAGGCACATAGTTGAGGATATCGCCCATCAAGGTGGAGATGAATGCTAGATTGAGCACATCGGTAGCTGCCACGAGGAAGATGAAGAACAGAAAATAGTAAACAACTTTCGAGAGCAATACACTGGGCACGATGTTGATATTGCTCTTACTGACCAATTCGATACTGTTCAGGCGTTCGGCGAGGCGGTCTGCTCCAATTTTGACTAAGATGCGGCGTAGGAACCTTGCGGTAAGGCGAGCGAGGATGAGCCCGATAATGAAGATAGCGATAGCGCCCAACAGATTGGGGATGATGCTCGCAAACTTGGAGAGTAAGTCTTGTAGTATGATCCAAAGGTCCAACTCCATGGTGTTGATGTTTTCGTTTCGCCCCTGTGAGGCCTGTATCTAAAGTATATCTTCAGCGTATGATATCAAAATCGTCATCCGGCTTAGGCCCTGAGTCGGTAGGGGGGGCGGTCAGATGTGGAGGTTGACCTTGCCTTGGGGTTTTGTCCTCGTCATCAGTGGCCGTAGTTTGGTCCCCTCCGGTAGCTTCGATCAACACGTTGATCATGTCCGGTACGAATACCGTAACGAGTTGCCCGATGAGCTTGTAAGAGCTAAGCGTGCTTATGATACCCTCTCTAGCTTGTTGCCGCTTGTGGACATCAAACGTGCTTGCCTCTTCCTCCAGAAGCTGCTCAAAGTTGTTTAGTGTTTGCGACATCCTCATACAAGTTGTTCCGGGAAAATTTCGTCCCGTGCTTTGCGTGCTTTGGCTTTGGCACGTTTAATTTTCATTTTGACCGCACTTTCCGTTTTCTCTAGTATTTCGGCAATTTCTTTGATCGACATCCCGTCCTGGTATTTCATCAGTAGTACCATACGGTCGCTCGTGGGAATATTCTCGAGTACTTTTTTCAACTGTTTGATTTCAATTTCCAGCAGTACTTTGTCAGAAACCTCTTCGTCTGCCGGGTCCGGGGCATTTTCCAGCTCATCCGAGAACAAATCTTTCTGTTTCTTTTTCCGCCTCAGGAAGTCGATGCAATAGTTGTAAGTAATGGAATAGACCCAAGTAGAAAAGCGTGCCTTTTCTTTGAAGCGGGAGAGGTTGAGGAAGATTTTAGTGAAAACTTCCTGCGTAGCATCTTGCGCCAAGGCCTCATCCTTCAGGATAGAAATGCACTTGGCATAAATCTTCCCGGCGTATCGGTCATACAGCACGTTAAAGCATTCTGATGCTTGAAATTCCAAGTAGCAATGGATAACCTCGAGGTCATTCATGCCGTTATTGCACGTTTTGTCCAAGGGGCTAGGTTTTTTCTACGTCTCATTCCGTTGAATGCAAATCCACTCAATGCTTGAGACGTGTTTTTTTACAAATGGGTACATTTGGCTTAAAATTAAGCTGCTGGCCAAAGCAGCTGATCAACTTAACTTTGCCACCGAATTTGATTTGTGCAGTTGTAATGCTTGGTTCCTCACCTTTCAAAGATAGGAATATCCTCCTAAAACGACAAAAGCCCTGCTGCGTGACGCAACAGGGCTTTGTGCCAAATTATATTATGCTGGCGGCGACCTACTCTCCCACTTGCGTAGTA
>JAAAOU010000257.1 GCA_009908745.1 Bacteroidota bacterium | reverse complement strand
TGGCGGCGGCATTGGCTGCTTCGTCGCCTTTGATGGGGATCTGCGCTGCCATGCCCCCCATAGCGTGTACGCCCCGCTGATGGCAGGTTTGTATGACGAGCTCGGAATACGCCTTCATAAAGGGCACGGTCATCGTGACTTGCGCCCGGTCGGGCAGTACATAGCCGGGCAGGTTGCGCAGTTTTTTGATGTAGGAGAAGATATAATCCCAGCGGCCGCAATTGAGGCCGGCGGAATGGTCGCGCAGTTCGTACAAAATCTCGTGCAGCTCGAAGGCCGCCAGTATGGTCTCGATGAGCACGGTCGCCTTGATGGTACGCCGGGGGATGCCGAGGTAATCCTGGGCAAAGACAAACACCTCGTTCCACAGGCGGGCTTCCAAGTGGCTTTCCAGTTTGGGCAAGTAGAAATAAGGGCCGGAGCCGTTGCCCATCAGCGCTTTGGCGTTGTGGAAAAAGAACAGGCCGAAATCAACCAAGCTGCCGCTCATGTTCTCCTCCCCGACTTTCAGGTGTTTTTCCTCCAAGTGCCAGCCGCGGGGCCGTACGAGCAGGGTCGCAATTTGGTCGTTGAGTTGGTACCGCTTGCCGCGTTTGGGGTCTTCAAAATCGATTTCGCGGCGGATGGCGTCCCGCAGGTTGAGTTGCCCGCGGATGCTGTTGTCCCAATTGGGGCTGTTGCTGTCTTCAAAGTCAGCCATAAAGCACTTGGCACCGGAGTTTAAAGCGTTGATCACCATTTTGCGGTTCACCGGGCCTGTTATCTCCACCCGGCGGTCCAACAGGTCGGCGGGCAGCGGGGCTACCTTCCACTCGCTTTCCCGAATCCGACGGGTCTCTGGCAGGAAGCTGGGCAATTCGCCCCGGTCTAAAGCTGCTTGCCGTTCAGCGCGGCGCTGCAGCAGCTGCAGGCGGCTGTCGTTAAAATGTTGGTGCAAGGCTAGCAGAAAGCGCTGCGCCTCGGGGCTCAGTATTTCGGCGAAAGCCGGATCGAACTTGCCGGTAATGCGCAAGCCGTCTATAGTTTCGTAAGATGATAGGGTTGCGGTATTCATATTTGTCAGCTTTGTTTATTCCGCAATATGCAGACTATTTCCCAAAAGCGGAAATTCCGCAAAAAGAAAATTTTGATTTTTTTGTTACTTTGCAGTATTAACCTTAACCACTATGGTAGACCAGCAATCCATCATCAAGATGATATTTGGTTTCAAGGCCAAGTATTTGCGGCAGCAGCACGGGTTGTCGCTGGAGGAGCTTGCCGAACGGGCGCAACTGTCCAAATCTTACCTGCACGAAATTGAGAAGGGGAAGAAATACCCGAAAGTAGACCGCATACACAGTTTGGCGAAAGCCTTAGGCGTAGACTATGACTATATGGTGTCGATGCGGTCTTCCAAGAAGCTACAGCCGATTGTGGACCTGTTGAGCTCTGATTTTGTGAAGGAGTTTCCGCTGCAGCTGTTCGGCATCAGCCCGGAGAAGCTGTTTGAGTTGTTTTCCAACACCCCCGACAAGGTCAATGCATTTGTGACGACGATTTTCAAGATCACGCGCAACTACCAGATGGAACGGGAGCACTTTTACATGGCCGCGCTCCGCTCCTACCAGGATTTGCATGACAATTACTTTCCAGATTTGGAGCAGGCCGTACGGGACTTTCGCTCAGAAATGGGCTTGCCGCCAAAAGGGCCCCTCACAACGGCGCAACTGGAGCACCTGCTTGCGGAAGCGTATCATATCAGCGTAGACTACGAGCGCATGGGGCATTCGGCGGCATTAAAGCTACAACGGTCGTATTTCAAAGAAAGCACGCGTACGCTGTTTGTCAACACAGGCTTAAGCAGTGCGCAGAAGAACTTCTTGTTGGGCCGGGAGCTGGCGTTTCAATTTTTGGCATTGGAGGAACGCCCGTATTTCACCCGCATTATAGAGGTGGACAGCTTTGAGCGTTTGCTGAACAACTTCAAAGCCTCTTACTTTTCGGTGGCGTTGTTGATGGAGGAAATGGGCATGGTAGCAGACTTGCAGTCGTTTGCCAAGCAGTATGAATGGCGGCCGGACGGCATGCATGAGCTGCTGCAAAAGTACAATGCCACCCCTGAGATGTTACTACAGCGTTGGACTAACCTGCTCCCCCAGCACTTTGGCATCAAAGACTTGTTCTTCATCCGCTTGGTCGGGGCCAAGGGGCTGCAGCACTTCCGCATGACCAAAGAGCTGCATCTCTCGCAGATGCACAACCCCTACGCTAATCAGCTCAACGAACACTACTGCCGGCGTTGGGTGTCCGTGAATTTGATTAAGCAGCAAAAAACCGGAGGGGCTACCGCCCGCCTGCCACTGGTGGACGCGCAAATTTCGGCTTACTGGCAAACGCCCAACCGCTATCTGTGCCTGTCGATGGCCAAACCTGATTTCCACTATCCAGAACGGGGTATCAGCGTGACGATAGGGCTGCTGATCAACGAGCAACTACGGCGGCACTTCCGTTTCGTAGACAGCTCAAGCGTACCTGCACGCTTGGTACATACCACCTGCGAACGATGCGGGATAGCGGACTGCGAGGCGAGAGCGGTGGCGCCTGTCGTCTTGGAGCAGCAGCGGCGGCGGGAGCAGATTATGCAGGCGGGAGCAGATTTATGAAAAAAGCCCTCTCTAGCGTATGCCGGAGAGGGCTAATGGTATTGTTCAAGCGGAAAAGGAGTTGTTTAGTCCTCTTTCACTTCTTCTAGTTGTTTGCGGCGTGCTTCGTGCTCTTCATGAGCCTCCGTGGTAGTGACGAAGAGGTCGTTGTACTGGCGCAGCCCCGTACCTGCGGGGATTTGCTTACCGACAATGACATTCTCCTTCAATCCGTTGAGGAAGTCCATCTTGGCACCGATCGCGGCTGTGCTCAGCACCTTGGTTGTCTCTTGGAACGAAGCCGCTGAAATCCAGCTTTCCGTACCCAATGAGGACTTGGTGATCCCTTGCAGCAGCGGGCTTGATGTAGCGGCTACAGCATCGCGGTACTCGACCAACTTCAGGTCATTGCGGCGGAGGTTAGAGTTCTCCTCCCGCAGTTGACGCAGGGTAACGAGCTGGCCTTGGCGCAGCTTGTTGGAATCGCCAGCTTCCGTGACGACCTTCTTGTCGAATATCCAATCGTTTTGCTCCAAGAACTCGTACTTCTCAACCGCTTCGCCTTCCAAGAAGCTCGTGTCGCCCGGGTCTTCGATCTGCACCCGGCGCATCATCTGACGGACGATCACTTCGATGTGCTTGTTGTTGATCGTAATGCCCTGTGCACGGTAAACTTCTTGTACGCCATTGACGAGGTAAGCCTGCACAGCGAATGGCCCTTTGATATTCAAGATATCGCGGGGGGCTGTAGCGCCATCTGACAATTGCGTGCCGGCGCGCACAAAGTCGCCTTCCTGCACCAAGATGTGCTTAGACAACCCGATGAGGTATTTGCGCTTCTGCCCGTCTTTGGCTTCGACCATGACCTCGCGGTTACCCCGCTTGATCTTACCGAAGGAGACGACGCCGTCGATTTCGGAAACCACAGCTGGGTTGGAAGGGTTACGCGCCTCGAACAGCTCGGTTACCCGTGGCAGACCACCGGTGATATCGGCGATCTTACCCAATTTCCGTGGAATCTTGGCAATCTTCTGGCCAGAGCGGATGCTGTCGCCTTCGTCAATAGACAGGTAAGAGCCTACGGGTAGGTTGTAACTACGCAGCTCTTCGCCATCGGCGCTTACGATCTTGACGGTCGGGATTTTGCGCTTGTTCTTGCTTTCCACAATCACTTTCTCCTCGTACCCCGTCTGATCGTCCCGTTCTACACGGAAAGTAGTGCCTTCTTCGATAGATTCGAATTTGGCTACCCCGCTGAATTCGGAGATGATCACCGCGTTGAAAGGATCCCAGTTGGCAATTGGATCGCTCTTTTTGACCTTTTGCCCTTCTTTGACGTGCAAATTGGCACCGTAGGGAATGTAGTGGGAAGCGAACTGCTTACCACTCTTGGCGTCCACGATGCGGATTTCCCCCGTCCGGGAGAGTACGACCGTTTGCTCTTCTCCCGCGTCGTCTGTCATCTGTGTAGTGCGGATACTGTCGAACTCGATCTTACCTTCGAATCGAGAGACTACTTCCGACTCTGATTTGGAGACAGAAGCAATACCACCGACGTGGAAGGTACGCAGGGTCAGCTGTGTGCCCGGCTCACCGATGGACTGTGCCGCGATGATACCGACGGAGTCTCCGACTTCAGCAATCCGGCCGGTCGCTAAGTTTTTGCCATAGCACTTAGAGCAGACCCCCCGTTTCGTTTCGCAAGTCAGTACGGACCGGATCGTAACCTCTTCTATGCCGACCTTTTCGACCTGCTTGGCGATCTGCGGCGTGATGAATTCGCCCGCCTTCAGGATCACCTCGTCCGTCTCCGGGTGGGTAATGTCATGCAGGGTGTAACGGCCGGCGATACGAGACTCTAGGTCTTCTACCACTTTGTCGCCGTCTTTGAGGGCGACTGTTTCTATACCCCGCAGCGTGTTACAATCCTCTTCCATGACGACGACGTCCTGCGCTACATCTACCAGACGGCGGGTCAGGTAACCGGCATCAGCCGTCTTCAGTGCCGTGTCCGCCAGGCCTTTACGCGCACCGTGGGTGGAGATAAAGTACTCAAGTACGGACAGCCCGTCCACGAAGTTCGAAAGGATAGGGTTTTCAATGACCGCTCCGCCCGTATCTCCGGATTTCCGCGGCTTGGCCATCAGGCCCCGCAGCCCGCAGAGCTGCTTAATCTGCTGCTTGGAGCCCCGTGCGCCGGAGTCCAGCATCATGAATACCGAGTTGAAGCCTTGTTTGTGGGCAGCCAACTCTTTCATCAGCACATCGGTGATGCGGTTGTCGGCGTATGTCCACTTGTCAATAGTCTGATTATATCTTTCGTTGTTGGTGATGAGCCCCATATTGTAGTTGTCCATCACCTCGTCTACTTCAGCTTGTGCTTCTTCCAGGGTATTGGCTTTAACGGTGGGCTCGATCAAGTCACCCAGATTAAAGGACAACCCGCCTTTGAAAGACCAGAGGAAGCCCATTTCCTTAATGCTATCGAGGAAAGCGGCAGTGACGTTGAAGTTGGTCCGCTCAATGACGTCGGCAATAACGCGCTTGAGGTTCTTTTTCGCCAGCAAGACGTTGACGAAAGGTACGCCCTCGGGTACATTTTGGTTAAATAGGACCCGCCCGGTGGTTGTATCCACCAGCTTCTTCGCCATTTCGCCGTTTTCTTCCTCCACGTTTACGCGCACCTTAATACCGGCGTGCAGGTCAAGCTGCCCTTCGTTGTAGGCAATCATGACTTCTTCTGGAGAGTAGAACCGGCGGCCTTCGCCTTTGACCGGGTTTTCTTCCGTCGACTTCCGCTCTTTGGTGATGTAGTACAGCCCCAGTACCATGTCCTGAGAAGGCAGGGTAATGGGCGAGCCGTTCTGCGGGTTGAGCATGTTGTGGGCGGAAAGCATCAGTACTTGCGCCTCTAGTATAGCGGCGTGGCTAAGCGGTACGTGCACGGCCATTTGGTCGCCGTCGAAGTCCGCGTTGAAAGCACCACAAACCAAGGGGTGCAGCTGAATGGCTTTACCCTCAATCAATTTCGGCTGGAAAGACTGAATCGACAGTCGGTGCAGCGTCGGTGCCCGGTTGAGCATAACCGGATGCTCGCGGATGACCTGCTCCAGGAAATCCCACACTTCAGGCCGCTCGGACTCAACCATCCGTTTCGCTGCTTTCAGAGTCGGCGCCACGCCATAGAGTTCCAGCTTGGCATAAATAAACGGTTTGAACAGTTCCAGCGCCATCTTTTTAGGGAGTCCGCACTGATGCAGCTTCAATTCCGGGCCGACCACAATCACCGAACGCCCTGAGTAATCCACCCGTTTCCCCAGCAGGTTCTGACGGAAACGCCCCTGTTTCCCTTTAAGCATGTCGGAGAGAGATTTCAGCGGGCGCTTGTTATTCCCGGAAATCACCCGACCACGGCGGCCATTATCGAACAGCGCATCCACCGATTCCTGCAACATCCGTTTTTCGTTGCGCACAATAATATCCGGTGCCGAGAGCTCCAGAAGGCGGCGCAGACGGTTATTCCGGTTAATCACCCGGCGATAGAGATCGTTGAGATCCGACGTCGCAAAACGGCCACCATCCAGCGGCACCAGCGGTCGCAGCTCCGGCGGCACCACCGGCAGAATGGTCAGAATCATCCATTCCGGCTTGTTGCCTGATTCTACGAAA
>JAAAOU010000441.1 GCA_009908745.1 Bacteroidota bacterium | reverse complement strand
GTAGGGGCAGTGCGAACATGCGCTTTCTGCTGTAGTTTTATAGGCGACTAAACGAGTTATATCCGGCAACTAAAAAAACGGTGTAACTCACTGATTGACAAACTAAAAAGCCATAAGAAAATGAATACGTTCGGAAACTTCAGAGCACTACGCCCCAGCGAAGACCGCTATTTGGATGAATTTTTCAACCGCAATGCCCGCCGGTACTTTTCCGGCCACCCGATTGATGATGACCAATTCTCAGTACCGGCCGTGAATGTAAGCCAGACGGACACGAAAGATTATATAGTGGAAGTAGCTGCTCCGGGTTTTGAGAAGTCGGATTTTACCATCGACGCCCACGACGACATCTTGGTCATAGATGCCGAGCGGCAGGAAGACAAGCAAGACAACGGTACATATACCCGCCGCGAGCACAATTACCGTCAGTTCCGCCGCAGCTTCACCCTGCCGGAGGCGGCGAAGACCGAGGACATTACCGCCGAGTATAAGAATGGCATGCTGCGGGTGCATGTGCCGATGAAAAAAGAAGCAGAACTGCAGCCCAAGCCTAGGAAAATTGAAATTCAGTAAATATACTTCTCTCGCTATCATCCCAGCGGCTTGTCCCCGAGCTGCGCTAGGGATAAAAGTGGAATGCCCCTTGCCGCCAGCTTTTCGGCTGGTGCAAGGGGCATTGTAACGGATAGCCCGACCCCGCTGTTCCCTGGCTTATTCCTCTGCTGGAAGCGGGGTAGCGCCCAATTCTTACTGCTTGATCACGCGGCGCAGCCCAAGCAACTGCCCTTGCCCATCCGTCAAACGGGCATGGTAGAGGCCGGCGGGCAGTTCCGACACTGATAGCGTGCCGGCTTCCCCTTGCAGTGCCTGCTGTAGCAGTGGCCGGCCAGCGATATCGTAGAGCGTCATCAGGAGCTGCTGCGGGGGTTGTCCAGACTCGTACTGCCAGTTTACCACATCTTTCGTTACCGTAGGGAAGAGTCGAAGATGGTTTTCGTCGGCGGGCAGGTCTATCGTGCTGGTGATGGTGGTATTCTCAAAGTACTCAAAAACAACCCCACTATCATACCCATCATAAGTATATCCAAAAGTCAATACGTCTACGTCACCATCGTCGTCAAGGTCAGCAGCAGTTGGAATAACACCGCTGTCTCCATTTACTTGAGGTGCTAGACCAAAAGCATTCCGCTGTGGTGCTGCAAATGTAGGCGAAGCAGCAGTCCCCGTGTTCTCATAGTAGTCTAGGGCTGTCAGGTAGTTATCGTACTCAAAATATTCATAAGCGCCGCCAGCAACGATGTCCAAATCTCCATCGTTGTCAAAATCAGCGACTACAGGCAGGAACACATAGCTTTCCAAATCAGGCTGAAGCCCAAATGGGTTCAACTGTGGCTCCCCGAATGCGGGATTTTGAGCCGTTCCTATATTGGGAAAGTAGTAAATACTCACTACATCAGTGTCGTAAGAATACGTGCCTATGAGCAAATCAAGATCCCCATCGTCATCAAGGTCAGCTAAATAGGGAACTGTCGAATTAACTCCTCCGTCGAAAGTCAAGCCTAAGGGGTTTGATTGAGGGGCGGCAAATGCTGGAGCAGTTGGGGTACCTATGTTTTCTAAATAGGCAAAGTAGGAACCGCCGTAGTACTCCACATCATATTGTCCGACTAACATATCGAAATCACCATCTCCATCTAGATCGCCGAAGGCTAAGGTTGTAGACCCGTCGGGCAGTGCCTGTACTCCAAAGGGGCTAATCTCAAGTTCACCAAAAGCAGGATCTTGGGCTGTACCTGTATTTTCTTGGAAAATCAAAACTAACTCGAGGTCATCTTCTACATCAAGATAACTACGATGCATAAGGTCATAGTCTCCATCCCCGTCGATATCCACCAGTTGAGGTATTGGGAATAAGTCCCGCTCGTTATCCCCCAAATCTAGCCCAAATGGATTTTGCAAAGGATCAGCAAACTGCTGCGCCTGCACACTACTCCCCAACCCCAACAGCAAGGCCGAAACTGCCAATGCCTGCCTCAGCCGCCGCTGCGGAATGACCCGGCTCAGGCGGTGGAACAGTTGGCGGACCCGGCGTAGCAAGCCTTGCTGTTTCTCCTTGCTGAGTGCCTGGAACTTGCCATTGGCCAGCATGTGCTTCAGCTTTTTATTCAGTGCTAAAAAGCGGCGGTAAGTGGCCGCAATAGGTAAAGGTTGATACTTCATAGCTTTATGGTTTGACTAGTGAATAATAGAATTGTTATGCGTGGGGCTTGGGCTGGGCCCAATAGGTTTTGTCGGGTATGGACAAGCCTAGTTTGTGCTCCTCCCGCTCGGTATTAAGGATATTGGGGCGTTGCAAGCCGGGCAGCAGGCGGACGTCGTAGATTTCATCCACGGAGGCTTGGTAGCGGATTTGCCCGACGGTAGCGCCGGTAGGTAGATGAATGATTGCAATACCCGCCAACTGTGCCTGATGCTTCATCGGCAACTTGGCGAAGGTGCTGGAGTTGGGGCGCAATCGGGATAAGCCTACGAAGGCGTAATCCCCGCAGCGGCCCAGGCCCCTTACAAAGCCATTAAGCTGCGCCACCACCTCATAAGTTCCCGCCTCCGGGTTGACCTTTGCCAGCTCGCCAGTGGCGGAGAGCAGCAGATAGAGCTGGCCGTCGTACAAGCGGGGGGAGTGTGGCATAGCTAAACCTTCGACTAATGTTTCACCGCTTTCAATATCCAACAGCACGCCGGTTTTGGTAATATCTGCCCGCCAGCTTTGCCGCTCATCGCCCTGATTGAAAGCCGTGGCGAAGCGGGGTTTGCCGTTTTGCATGACCATGCCGTTGAGGTGGCAGCGGTCCTCGTGCGCGAGCTGGCTGATAAAAGGCGGCTGCCAGACTGGGGTGAAACTGTAATTTTCGTCTATCTTGCAGATACAGGAAAAGGAGGTATTGACGGCGTACAAACCATCTACCCCCCACTCTAGGTCATGAATATCAATTTGCCCGGTATAGTAAGTGGCGCGGGGCATAAACAAGGCATCGTAGGTTTGCGGCTTGGCGGGATAGTGGGCGGCCAGGCCGGGAGAATTGGCCAAGATATGTACCTCGTCGCGAGTAGCAATGGCGAGTTGTTGCCCGCGCAGGGCCACGCCCATCGGTCTGCTGAAATTGCGGGGTAGCTGCACGAGCCGCTCGCCGTCCAGGGAACTGAGTAGTACGACCTTGCCGGCCTGATAGGTACTCAAGGCAATGGTGCACTGCAATTGCTGCAGGAGTTCTGGCACATTGGGCGAGTAGGTGCAGCTGAAGGGAGCGGGCGGATTAGGTGGAGTCGCTTTTTTCATGCTTTGTTGGGTGGTTCTTGTATTGAAGAGGCTCAAAAGCCGCAAAGGGGCACCGCTACCGTGGCATAATACAAATCTAATATCTTTTTGGCAGTCTTACCCTTAGCAAAATGTTAAAAACCAACAACATGAAAAATTTACAATGTCTAACCCTTGCCCTCTTCCTCTGGGGATGCGGAGGCGGGCCGGCTACAGAGCAACAGGCAGCGGCGGAAACCGGGAAGGGAGCAGAGGAAGCGCCGGCAGCTGATAATGCCCTGACCGAAGCCGAACGGGTGGAAGGCTGGGTATTGCTGTTTGACGGCAAATCGGCTCAGGGCTGGCGGGGCTACAATCAGGACAGCCTGCCCGCAAACTGGAAGGTGGAAAAGGGCACCCTCATGACCACCGGAGCCGGCGAAGGCAGCCGCGGGGACATCGTCTACGGTGAGCGGCCGTTTGACAACTTTGATTTATACCTGGAGTGGAAAATCGAAGAAGCAGGCAACAGCGGCATTTTTTACCATGCCCAAGAGGGTGAGCAGTACCAGGCGATTTATGAAAATGCGCCCGAGTATCAGCTGCTGGATGATATCGGCTTCCCCCAAGAGTTGCTGCCCGATCAGTATACCGGAGCCATTTTTGGCCTGTATGTGCCCGCAGACAAAAAGCCGTTGAAAGCCGCTGGGAAATGGAACAGCAGCCGTATCCGTTTTACCCCGCAGCAGGTGACCCACTGGCTAAACGGGAAAGAGGTGCTCCGCTTCGAGCCTTGGTCTGATGACTGGCAGATGCGCAAGGAAATCAGCAAGTGGAAAAACTATCCGGATTACGGGGTGGCCAAAAGCGGGCTGGTCGGGCTGCAGGACCACGGCAGCCAGGTCTGGTTTAAAAACATCAAGATCCGTCCGCTGTGAAAATACTTGGTGGCAGGGGTACAAGCCGTAACAGCGATATTAAGCAGTACGGCTGTTTGGGTATACCTTGGCATCGTGAAATGCAAAAATTTGTAGTTTGGTACAAAAATTTACATGAATATCTGTAGTTCGCTACAAAAAATGGGAATCATGCTTCCCATGCTTGTTATACTCCTCCTCAGCTCGTGCACCGCCCCCCTTACCGAGGAAGCCACCTCTACAATCGACCACCCCGTACAGGCTATCGTGCTCGGCGTAGCCCAAGATGCCGGCTACCCGCAAGCCAACTGCCAAAAAGCCTGCTGCCAACCTGCTTGGGGGGATACTGCGGACACCAATTACACGAAGGGCAGACACGATAGGCTATGTATACGGGTACACGCCAACGCTCGCATTCGTGCCCACAGGGTCCCGGCAAGCTTTGCTTCGTCGGTGGGCAATTCGTGCAATTCGTGGCTATAAGACCCTGATATGCTTTGCTTCGTCAGGGGCTAAATTCTGCCCCTTGGCCGCATAGCGGCTGTTTTTTTTAGCCCCTGACGAGGCGGTGCCTATCAGGATCCTGCGGACACTAATGACACGAAGGGGCACGAAGGACATACACGACATACCGTGTATACGGGTACACGCCAACGCTCGCATTCGTGGCAATTCGTGCAATTCGTGGCTATAAGACCCTGATATGCTTTGCTTCGTCAGGGGCTAAATTCTGCCCCTTGGCCGCATAGCGGCTGTTTTTTTGCCACTAATGACACGAAGGGGCACGAAGGACATACACGACATACCGTGTATACGGGTACACGCAACGCTTGCATTCGTGCCCACAGGGTCCCGGCAAGCTTTGCTTCGTCGGTGGGCAATTCGTGCAATTCGTGGCTAATTCTACTATAGCCGCAGCGGCTGTTTTTTGTAGCCACTAATGACACGAAGGGGCACGAAGGGCATACACGGCATAACATGTATACGGGTACACGCCACCGCTCGCATTCGTGCCCACAGGGTCCCGGCAAGCTTTGCTTCGTCGGTGGGCAATTCGTGCAATTCGTGGCTAAATTCTCCCTCCCTAACCGCACAGCGGCTGTTTTTTTTGCCACTAATGACATGAAAGGGCACCAAGGGCATACGCATACGGGCACACGCAACGCTCGCATTCGTGACTACAGAGCCCTGATGAGCTTTGATTCGTAAGGGGTTAAACATTTCTCTAGCCGCACAGCGGCATGCTATAATATAAATCGAAGCGTAACGGGCTAAAAGCTCACCGTATATACCGCTTGAACTCAAGCTTAGGTTGCCCAAAATTGAGCAGCACCCCTACTCTACACTTAGTTCCTTTCAAGTAATTTAAGATTTGCGCCGTTGTATCTTTGGGAACAGAAGAAACCGCTTTGATCTCGACAATAATCTTATCAAAACAGAAGAAATCTGCCCGATAACGCTTGGATAATTTATGCCCCTTGAAATAGATACTTAGCCACTTCTCGCGTTCGAAGGGAAGATTTTGTAGGCCGAACTCAATTTCTAGGGCTTCTTGGTAAACGGCTTCTAGGAAGCCAGGACCTAATTCTCGGTGTACTTCTATAGCGCAGTTCACGATGTCGTACACTTCATTGCGGTAGAGGAGCTCTTTTTTCATTTGCATTGATTTTTTGGTTGCGTTTAATTTAAAACGTTTTTGAAACAAATGCAACAAACCATAGGTCTTTTTTATCACACTGCAGTACTTGGGGCAACAATACCGCTCGCATTCTTGACCGCAGCGGCTGTTTTTTTTCCCCTGACGAGGCGGTGCCTATCAGGATCCTGCGGACACTAATTACACGAAGGGCATACACGTCATGCTAAGTACGGGGGTACACGCCACCGCTTACCTTCGTGTCCCTTCGCGCCCTTCGTGGCTAATCCTACTATAGCCGCTAAGCGGCTGTTTTTTTGTAGCCACCAATGACACGAAGGGGCACGAAGGGCATACACGGCATGCTATGTATACGGGTACACGCCACCGCTCGCATTCGTGCCCACAGGGTCCCGGCAAGCTTTGCTTCGTCGGTGGGCCCTT
>JAAAOU010000105.1 GCA_009908745.1 Bacteroidota bacterium | reverse complement strand
GCGTTCAAAGCCAACGGTTGCGTCATGCTAGTGGAAGAGCCTGCCCTGCAATCCCGCATCGCTTGCTTGCACTACGAGCATTACGGAACGCTAGAGGAAGTGGAGCAGGACTTGGAAGCAAGACAAGAGCAAATACAGTGCGTGGTTGCCCAACCCGACAGGCTGCAGCGCAAGAGCTACCCCTTCGGCCGTGCGCAGGCCCCCGAGCTGTGGGACTACGCCGACGGGGAGGATACGCTAGCGTTCTTACTTGCGCTATAAAAGCAGAAGAGGCAGCGCTTTCGGCACTGCCTCTTTTTATACTACTTTATCAGCGCAAGAAGAGCTTGCGAAGGCATTGGGTTTGGCTTTAAACACGAAGCCCATCCCCAATATATAGCCCATCGCTTCCTTCAGGGCAGTATTGGACTGGAAATGCGGGTCCGTATTGATATCCGCGTGGACTTCCAGCTCTACCTCGTGCTTATCCAGCAAGTCGCAAAGGGCATAAGCAATTTCTACCGACTTAGCCACTTCCAGGATCATCCGCTCGCGCAGCCCCATCGGCGCACGCTCTTTGGAGTTGGAAATAAACATAAAGCCCCCCTTTTTCTCCCGCAGGAAGACAATGACCGTAGCAAACTCGATTACATCACCGCGCACTTGGGAGTCGGAGCCGATGCAGACCTTCAGCCGGTGGCCGGCTTCCTTCTCGCGCAGTATGGTTTGCTCTACCGCCTCCTTGATGGGCAGTTCAATACGCGTACCGTTTAATCTTCGCCATTTCATGGTGGTAAACCGCTTTAGTTAAGGAAAGAGATATATCCTTCCTAAACATACAAAACCTGCAATCCATATTTTGTATGTTGCTTTGGTTTTGGAATAAAATTAATGTTTGATTAACAGACTGCCAAACAGCAAGGCATCGGGCGATGGTTCCCAGTACGGTGTGTTTTTATATCATTTTTTAGTCACAGAAAAAACCAGCATCCTCCGATAGACACTTAACACATTGACATTCAGGGCGGTAAACAAGAGCTACAATAACACCAATGGGCTGCCCAGAACAGGAGCAACCCATTGGTTTCCAGTTTATATTTAGCAAAAGCCGCAGCGGTTATCTACCGGCCGCAGATGATTTTCTGCGTTTTGAGCACTTCCCCGTTTGCCGTAAGGCGCAGGAAGTAGATGCCGGGCGACAGCTCTTGGCCGATATCCACTTGGCCGGTGAGACCGCCAATCGGGCGCTGCTGCACCAACTGCCCGTATACATTGAACACTTGCAATTGCGCATTTTGGGAAGGCGCCGGCAAACGGTAGTCTACTGTAAATTGATGGCGAAACGGATTAGGGAAAGCACGAAGTCCGGCGGCCGCACTGAGGGTTGGTCCGCCAGCATTCACCACCTCTTCTTCCACGATGAGGACCTTATCAATGGCAGCTTCCAAAATATGGCCGCTTTCTTCCAAGTCTTCCGTGCGTACGACCAGCCGCAGGCTGTCGCGCAACGTGATGGAGTCCGCCAATTGGATACCTTCCAGCTCATACCACGCCCCATCCGATTCGGTGATGGCTGCTAGCTGTACTTCTTCATCCAGGCTGCTGATGGATATCCACAGCGTGTCGTTGGGCGTGGAAGCTCCGCTAGCGTTGAAGAACCAATAACTCAGCGATAACAACGGCTGCTCGTATTGCGACAAATCCATGTAAGGAGACAATAGCGTGACCTCCCCATTGTCCACGTCGTCGGTACCGCCACCGCCGCCACCGTTGCCGGTTACATAGCAACGGGTACCCAAGTCGTTTTGCACGTCCATACCCGGATTAGCCTGGAATGAGCCGAGGGTAGTGCCGATAGGGTCGCCCAGTTCCCAGAACCCAGAGGTCGCTAGCGTATCCGCTTCCGAGAGCCAGCCTAAGTCAAAGACGAAGTCATCCTGATAGCCCGCTTCCAACACGACCGTATAATTGCCATTGGCATTCAGTGTAATAGACTGCGCCGCGTGTAAATAGCCCCATTCGCCGGCGATCAAATCGTAGTTGCCTTGCACGACCTCATCGAGCTGCACCATGCCCTGGGCATCCGTTAGGGCTTCGTAGGAAAAGTCCTCATTAGCCACCTGCACCGCTGCATTGGGCACCGGTTCGCCCAGCTCGTTTTCCACGCGGGCGGAGACCGCGTGCAACGGCAGTTTGTACAGCTCTACTTCTACCTCGGTGAGTTCCCCGTTTTGCAATTCTACCTCTACTGTTTTGTCCCGGTATCCTGGCTTGCTGAATAAGACGTCAAAGGTACCGCTTATGGCCTGGCCGGTTTGAAACGCGCCAAAGACATCGGTTTCTGCATAATTAGGCTGCTCGGAAAGGATCTCCACCTCTACACCGCTCAGTGGTGCTTGACTGACCGAGTCGCGCACGCCACCTTCCAGCCAGCAAGCCCGCACGAAAGTCGGCTCTAACACATACAGGCCGTTGTTGATATCGGAGACTAATACGGTTCGGGAAGGCAGGTAAGGGTACAATCCCCAAGCCCCAGAAAAACCGCCGTCGGCCCCCAGCCAAGTATCGAAATTGCCGACTTCCACCAGGTTCTCCGGGCGGGAGGCGTCTACAATCTTGCCGCCATCGGTATAGTAGGAAATCAACAGGTAGTTGTTCCAAACGTGTACGTTGTGCGGGATCACGCCCGACCCCAAAGTAGCCGCCGGGCGGTACTGGTCCAGCTCTTCAATCTCCGCAAAGTTGGTGATATCATAAGCGGCCACCGGGGCATTCGCTACCTCGTCGGTGGTGAAGGCTACGGTTTCTTCCTCGTTCAACCAGATGTTATGCGTGAAGCTGAAGGGGGTCGGCTGCGTACCTAGCAACTGTATGTTCTGTTTGTCGGAGACGTCGTAGACCGCCATTTGCCCAAAGAAGAGCTCCGAGGCGTACATGTGGTTATTGACCGTGTATACGTCATGGGCGTAAATAGGGGGTGCGGGGGCGACGAATTCCGGTTCGCCAGTCTCCGTGTCCACATTCAGGATGAGCATACCACCGCTGTTGAGGTTGCAGCCGGCCAAGTAACCGTAACCGAATTCGTCAATATAGATATTATGGCAGGTTTGCAATACGCCAAGCCCCTCGATTTCGGGCGTCCAGTGGTAATACGGTGCCTCTTCGGGCAAATTAGAAAGGTCGATGACGGTAACGCCCTCGGTGGTACCGCCTTGGTCGGTGGTCACATAAGCAAAGCTGCCCCAGGTTTTGAGGTCTCTCCAGGTGGACGCCTGGCCGGGGATGCGGGCTACCTCCACTACATTCTGCCGGTCGGCCAGCGAAACGATAGACACACCTTCGCGCAACCCGACTAGGGCGTACTCTGTGCCGGTTTCCGGGTCGGTCCAACCCCAAATATCGTTGAGGTCGTCATCGTATTCCAGCCGGTCCGTAAGTTCCATGTTCAATTGAGCGTGCGTACTTGCCCAGGCGAGTAGCATCAACAGCAGGGGAAAAAATCTTTTCATACTTTCAGTAATTGAATTTTATTGGTGAAGGCTTTTTGAGGAGCGGCACAAATATAGAAGAAATGCGCACTTTACAGGCTACTGCCGCTGTGGCACCACCGCAATTGTTAGTCGGCTGACACATATTAGTCTTTTTTGCTCATCTTTGATTTCAATATTCCAGACGTGCAGCTTGCGGCCGAGCCGCAGGGGGGAGACCCGGCCGGTGACTTTGCCGCTGGTAGCCGGCCGCAGGTGGTTGGCATTGATCTCTACGCCGACGGCCATGTGCGTCTCGATGTTTTCTATGCACATATACGAAGCGACACTGCCGATGGTTTCGGCCAGCGCTACCGAAGCCCCACCGTGCAGCAAGCGTGCCGGTTGTACCGTACGGTGGTCTACGGGCATAGTCGCTTCCAGGTAATCGTCGCCGTAGGCCGAGAACTCGATACCCAGGTGGTCGACCATAGTCTGCTGAGAGATTTGCTGCAGCCCCTCAAGGCTGAAGGCTTGTTTCCAAATTTTCATTGGCTTTGATTGTGATATTGTATATTGCACCCAAAACGTGCAGAAGCTCGTCCTCTTATCGCCTGCTCACCCGTTGCGGGGCGGGATTGCTTCCTCTACCGAACGCTTGGCACTTGAGTTGCAGCAACAAGGCTACCAAGTAACCATTTACTCGTTCAGCTACCAGTATCCTAGCCTGCTCTTTCCGGGTAAAACCCAGTACGCGGACGGCCCGGCCCCGGAAGGGTTAAACATCCGGTCTGCCATTCACTCCATCAACCCATTTAACTGGTGGAAGGTTGGCCAGGCGCTTCGCAAAGCCCAGCCAGATTTGATCATTGCCCGCTACTGGCTGCCGTTCATGGGCCCTAGCATGGGTACCATACTACGGCTGGCGCGGCGCAATGGCCACACCCGCACCTTAGCGATAACGGATAATGTCATCCCCCACGAGCGGCGGCCCGGCGACCGGCTGCTGACGCGCTACTTCATTGGTGCGGTGCAGGCTTTTATCGTGATGTCACGGGCTGTCGGCAAAGATATCCGGCGGTTTACCAGCACCAAACCCGTTAAGTATATCCCCCACCCTATTTACGACAACTACGGGCCGCTGGCAGAGCGGAAACAATCCCTTCAGCAACTGAGCCTGCCGCAAAATCAGCGGTATATATTATTTTTCGGCTTCGTGCGGGCCTACAAAGGGCTGGACTTACTACTGCATGCCATGGCTCATGCAAAGGTCAGAAGACTGGGTGTCAAGTTGATCGTGGCCGGCGAATTCTACGAAGAAGAAAGCCGTTACCGCAAGATCGTGGCAGCAAACGGCTTGGAGGGCCAAGTCATCTTCCGCAGCAGCTACATCCCCAAAGAGGAAGTCCGTTACTACTTCGCGGCGGCGGACATGGTGGCTCAGCCTTACAAAACAGCAACCCAGAGCGGCATCTCGCAGTTGGCTTTCCACTTCCAAAAACCCATGCTCGTCACGCGGGTGGGCGGCCTGCCGGAAATCGTAGCCCACGGCAAGGAAGGGTATGTGGTAGATGTGGAAGCCGGTGCCATCGCTGATGCTATCATAGATTTTTACGAAAACAGCCGGCGGGTAGCAATGGAACAAGCGGTAAAAGCTGGTCGCGCCCGCTACTCTTGGGACAACCTGGTACAGGGTATCCGCGAATTGTACGACAAAATTGAGACACCATCATGAAGCCAGAATTACCACGCATACAGCAAGCTATACAGGAAAGCATCACGGCCAAACAAGCGCTGCTAGCAAGTGAGCCGCTGCTCGATGCGGTAGGCGCAGCTACGGAAGCCTGTGTGAACGCCTTTCGGCAAAAAGGCAAGGTGCTGTTTTGCGGAAACGGGGGCAGCGCTGCCGATGCCCAGCATTTGGCGGCGGAACTCTCCGGCCGGTTTTACTTCGACCGCCCCCCCTTGTTTGCGGAGGCCCTGCACGTCAATTCTTCTTTCACCACCGCGGTGAGCAACGACTACGGCTACGATTATGTTTTTGCCCGCATGGTGGAGGCGGTCGGCCGCGAAGGGGATATTTTGTTTGCGCTTTCTACCTCCGGCAACTCGCCCAATGTGCTGCGGGCGATAGAAGCCGCCCGGGAATGCGGCATGACTGTGATCGGCATGACCGGCCAAAGTGGCGGGAAAATGCGGGAGCACTGCGATATTTTACTGAACGCCCCCAGCAATGACACGCCAAGGATTCAGGAATGCCATATGCTGATGGGGCATATCGTTTGCGAGTTGGTGGAAAAAACGCTCTTTACACCCGGCCATACATCTTGAATTCCGGGGCCATCTGCTTGCTCGCTTCGGCAGAGCAGGCGTGAAGCATAGCATCGGCGATTTCTGCTGGCTTGACCCAGTGGTCGAAATTGGCATCGGACATCGCCTCGCGGTTCATAGGTGTATCGATGATGCTGGGGTAGATGGTAACAGCCTGCACATTCCGCTCTTTGCCTTCTACATTCACAATTTGCGCCAGCTGGCGTACCATACCTTTGGAAATACTATAGGCTAACAGTGCCGCACCCGCTTCCGGCTCCAGTGCCGGGCGGGCGGAAATCAATACGATGCGGCCGCCCTCCGCCATCTTGGGCATGGCTTGCTTCACGGAATAAAAAGCCGTTTTGAAGTTCAGGCTGAACATCTTGTCCAGATCCGCTTCGTTTGTATCCTCCATTTTGCCCATAGCGAAGCCGCCGACCAGGAAAATGGCAGCTTGCAGGCTTTCGTCTTCCAACTTTGCACAATAGTCTTGTACCGCTTGATCATCCATCACATCTACAGGGGTGATGTGCAGGGTATCAGCTGCCCC
>JAAAOU010000458.1 GCA_009908745.1 Bacteroidota bacterium | reverse complement strand
GTGAATACCGACCTGACCCCTGGCCCGTTCGCGCCGGGCGATGAGATCACCTTTGAGCTGGAGGTTACCAATGAAGGGCTTGAAGACGCCTTGGAGGTGCAAATCGGGGATTTGATCCCGGCCGGCCTCACCCTGAATGATGACGACTGGGTGGTTGCTGACCTTTCCGACGATATTGTCATCTTGGCGCAGCCGATCGAAAATATTCCAGCGGGCAGCTCGGAGACCGTGGACATTACGTTTACGGTTGACACCGACTATGCCGGCAGCACCATCAACAACCAGGCGGAAATCGTGCGGGCGGGCAATGATCCGCAATTGCCGGACGATGACTCTACGCCGGCTAATGGCAATACCGCCGAAGACGATTACGATAACGAATTGGTCAACATACAGCAAGACCTCGACTTGGCGCTTGCCAAAACCGTATTGACCGCCGGGCCCTACGAAGCCGGGCAGCAAGTAACCTACGAACTGACGGTTTACAACCAAGGCTCCATCACGGCTACCGATATTGAGGTCTTCGATTACTACCCTACGCAGCAGTTGCTACTATCTGACTCCGACTGGGAAACCGTTTCCGGCAATATCCTCAAGCTTTCTGACCCTATCGCCTCCTTGGCGCCGGGCGCATCGGTGGTGGTACCCATTACCTTTACGATCAAGCAAATCCCTTGCGGTTCAACGATTACAAACTGTGCGGAAATCGGCGGGTCTTCCAATGTGCAGCAGGATGATGATTCTGTGCCGGCCAACGGCAGCCACGACGAGGATGACGATGATGCCATTAACATCACGACTACCTGCTCGCAGTCTTTTGACTTGGCGCTGGAGAAAACTGTCAGCGGCGGTACGACCTACAGCCCTGGCTCTACGGTTACTTTTGACATCACCGTCACGAATGAGGGCGAGGTTACCGCCCAGGATATAATGGTGCAGGACTATGTGCCCGCCGGCCTTATCCCGATAGACGCGAACTGGACAGGCGGCAGCGGCGTGGCTAGTTTGAATACCCCGATTGCCAGCCTGGAACCGGGCAACTCCACTACGGTAAGCATCACTTTCGCTGTCAGCTCCACGCTTAGCAGCGGTGCCTTGGTGAACGAGGCGGAAGTGTGCGGCGCTGATAATGTGCTGGGCTTGGCCGATGAAGATTCTACACCGGGTAACGGCAATGCCGGCCCCAACGAGGACGACTTCGACAAAGCCACTATTTACATTCAGCAGCAGTCATTTGACCTTGCGTTGGCCAAATCGTTGAACAGCAGTGCCACGCCCGGCCCATTCATGGTCGGCAGCCCGGTCAGCTTCACCATCAGCGTGACGAACCAAGGTAGCGTGACCGCGCAGAACATACAGATTCGGGAGTATTTCCCGGCTGGCCTGCAAATCAACGACAACGACTGGATGGCAGTAGGCAATGTGGCCGAGCTGCACAGTCCGATACCGAGCCTCGCGCCTGGCGCCACGGCTACGGTGGAAGTGGACTTTATCGTCAGCCAAAGTTTTGCCGGCACGAGCTTGACCAACTTTGCAGAAGTGGGCAGCGCCTTCAATACCATTGGTTTAAGCGACCAAGATTCTACGCCGGGCAACGGCAGCCTAGGGGCAAACGAGGACGACTACGATGGTGCCACCGTTTCGGTGCTGCAGCAGAGCTTCGACTTGGCCCTAAGCAAGCAAGTCAATACCAGCTTGACACCGGGGCCCTTCTCGCCGGGCGGCACCGTGACCTATTTGATTACGGTGACCAACCAAGGGGATGTAGCAGCCCAAGACATTGAGTTGCGCGATTATATCCCGCTCGGTTTGTCCCTCAACGACGACAGCGACTGGGTCGAAAACGGGTTTGCAGCAGTTTACACTGATGCGATCAGCGACCTGCAGCCGGGGCAGACGGCTTCTGTCAATATCACTTTTGACATCAGCCCCTCTTACACGGCTAACCACATTATGAATTATGCGGAGATAAGCGCAGCGGCCAACGGCTTCGGCCTGCCTGACGACGACTCCACGCCGGCGAACGGCAGTGCGGGCTCCATGGAAGACGATTACGACGGCGCCACCATCACGATAGTCACTGCACAGAACTTCGACCTGGCGTTGAGCAAAACGGTCAATACCAGCCTTACGCCCGGGCCGTTCGAGCCTGGCAGTTTGGTCACCTACACGCTGACGGTGACTAACGAAGGCAGCGTGACCGCTGAGGATATCGAGTTGCGGGACTATATCCCACTAGGGTTGAACTTGATGGATGCCGACTGGACAGCGAACGGTACATCGGCTATCTTGGATGACCCGATTGCTAGTTTGGCACCGGGCGCATCCGCTAGCCGTGACATTACCTTCGAAGTATCGACGGCTTTTGCAGGCGGTGACATTAAAAACTCCGGCGAGGTCGGGGCGGCTTCCAATACGCTGGGCTTGCCCGACGATGACTCTACGCCGGCCAATGGTTCTGCTGCCCCTGATGAAGACGATTTCGACGAGGCGACGATCAATGTGGCACCGGCCGAGGAGGATGATGTATTTGACTTGGCGTTGCACAAGAACGTTACGAATGCCGGCCCTTACCAGCCCGGCGACTTGGTGACCTTTGATATTACTGTGACCAACGAAGGCGATGTGACGGCAACCGGCATTCAAATCCAGGACTACATACCGGCTGGTATGCAACTGGCTGACCTCGATTGGTCGCCATTGGGCACTACCGCGACACTGGACGCGCCTATCGCCAGCCTGGCCCCGAATGCTTCGGCCACCGTATCCATCGACTTGGTTATCGAACCGGACTACGTGGGGAGCAGCACGATTACGAACAACGCGGAGATCATGGCTGCCTCCAACGGCAGTGGCCTTTCTGATGAAGATTCCACACCGGACAACGGCTTGATGGGGGCTCTGGAAGATGATTTTGACAGTGCGACCATCAGCGTCAGCCAAGAGGTATTCGATTTGGCACTCTCCAAGAGCGTGGCTACCGCCGGACCGTTTACGCCGGGCGCGCCGGTAAGTTTCCAATTGACGGTAACCAACCAAGGCAGCGTGGAAGCCCAGCAGGTGGAGCTGCAAGACTTCGTGCCGAACGGCTTGATGCTGATCAGTGATGATTGGACTCAAAATGGGAGCATCGCTACTTTGGATGACCCCATCGCCAGCATCCCAGCTGGGCAGACGGTCAGCGTAACCATTGATTTTGTAGTGGACCCCACTTTCCAAGGAGCTTCCATCGTCAATTTCGCAGAGGTGCTGGATGCCATCAACACGCAAGGGCTCAGCGATACGGACTCTACTCCGGGCAATGGCAGCAACGGCGGTACGGAAGACGACTACGACAACGCCATCATTTCCGTATCTCAGGAGTCTGACCCGGCCTTCGACCTGGCTTTGACGAAAGTGGTGAGTACACCTGGCCCGTATGCGCCTGGCGATGCAGTCACTTTCACCATAACGGTGATCAACCAAGGTGACTTTGAGGCCTACAATATAGAAGTGACGGATTACGTCCCTACCGGTTTCAACCTGCAGGATGGTGCTTGGACACAAACGGGCAGCAATGCGCGCCGGACGATAGCCGGGCCGCTTGCCGCTGGTGCTACGGCGACGTTGGACATTACCTTTGAAATCGATCCGGCTTACACAGGTTCGGCAATTACGAACTTTGCAGAGATCAGCTTTGCAGACGATGATCAAATCCTCGGCAACACGCCACCTACAGATATTGACTCGCCTTACGACAGCGACAATACCAACGATGCAGGCGGCGCGCCCGACAGCCCGGCGGACAACGCTACTATGGGTAACGGCATGGGCGCTCCGGGCAGCACGATGGCGGTGACGGACGAAGACGATCACGACCCCGCTATGATTTTACTGAACAACTGCACGGGCTTGACAGCTGGGTTTGATGGCGACATCAAGCTTTGCCTGAGCTGTGAGCCAGACGTTGCGGAAGTGGACTTGTTCGGCGCACTCGGCGGCAACCCCAGCCAAGGCGGCGTATGGGTTGATAATAACAATACCGGCGTCAACCTCACCGACCCCACGGCCGTAGACGTAGCAGGCCTGCCCGACGGCGTTTACACCTACACCTACATCGTAGGCGGTATGGGCGTCTGCCCGCAGGATGAGGCGACGGTTACCTTGGAAATTGAGGACATCGGCGGCTACGCTTGCAACGACCAGGTCAACCTGAACTTCGGGACGGGTTGTGAAGTGACGGTTACGCCCGACATGATCCTCGAGGGCACCGATGACTGTATGGACAATCTGGAGGTAGAACTCTTTGGCCCGGGCGGTGTGAACTTGGGCAATACCGTGACTGGCGATCAGATTGGCCAACTGTTGTTTGCCGTGGTGATTGACCCGTACTGCGGCCAGCTTTGCGATGGGACTGTGTTTGTCAATGACATTACCTCACCGGGCGTGATTTGCCCGACGCAGTCCGAGACTTTCATTTGCCAAGATATTGATTCTGTGCTTAACAATCCGGCCAGCCTCGCTTTAACGGGCGAGCCGGTCATTCTGGATAACTGCGCCGAGTTCTCTACCTACACGTTCTCTGATACGGAAGTAACGGGCTTAGGCGACTGTGAAGGGCAGCGCATCGACCGGGTATTTACGGTCACAGACCCTGCGGGTAACACCACGCAGTGCACGCAGGAAATTACCATTGAGAACCCGGACCTAGGCGACGTACTGCCGCCACCGGCTGCTCCGGAATTGGCTTGTGACGCTTCCTTCCCGACCGATCAGGATGGCTACCCGCTGCCATCGGTAACCGGCTACCCGACTATCGAAGGCTTCTACGGTACTTATGTGCTGGATCAGACCACTTGCAACCTGGGCGCTACTTATGAGGATACGCCTTTCATCGAAGTTTGCGAAGGCACCGACAAGTTTGTGCGTAACTGGACGATAATCGACTGGTGCGCACCGGCGGGCAACAACGTGCTGACGTTTGAGCAAGTCATCAAGATCGGTGATACGACCGGGCCTGTGATTACGGTGCCTACGGATACCATGGTCTTCTCGACCTCCTCGTTGAATTGCGCCGCTTCGTTCAATGTGCCGGCACCTACACAGGTGACCGACAATTGCTCAAGTTGGGAGGTGGCTACAGAGATATTGACCGATGAAATCGTGCCAATTACCAATCAGTTTGGCCAGGTCATCGGCTTCGATACCGTACAAACCCTAGTGGCGACAATAGACCCGGGCGAGTCTCCTTTCGTTTCCGGCATCCCGATCGGCTGCCACATCATCCGCTATACTGCAACGGACGGTTGTGGTAACAGCAGTGTGGCGGAAGTGCCATTCTGCGTAGAAGACCAAATTGAGCCTACGGCCATTTGCGACGACGACCTGAATGTCTCTTTGGGAGGCCAGGGGATAGGCATACTGCAGGCGGTGGATGTTGATGAAGGCAGCAACGACAACTGTGGCATTGACACGCTTCTCGTCCGCCGTTTGTACGAGGTGAGTCCGTTTACCTGCGCTGATACTGCCGACTACTTTGGCGAATGGGGCGCTTCGGTGGTTTTCAACTGCTGCGATGTTAATCAGATGGTCACCGTTGAGCTGAAGGTCATCGACATCAACGGCAACGAAAATATCTGTTGGATGGAAGTGCTCGTAGAGGACAAGCTCAACCCTTACTGCTTTGCGCCTAACGACCAGTCGTTGAGCTGTGCGGATATTCCAGCCGGTTTTGACGCTACAGACACTTTGCAGCTGCAAAACCTGTTTGGTACCGCTACGGTGGATGACAACTGCAGCAATGCTTATGTGCAGGAATTGGCGCCTATCGTCAACCTGGACAATTGCGGCGGCGGGACTATCTTGCGCCGCTTCCAAGCCGTAGACGCACAGGGTAACACCTCAACCAATACTTGCGATCAGACGATCACCATCAGCGACGAAAACAACTACCTTATCAAATTCCCGGCCGATGTGGTATCCGACTGTGGAGTGCCGGATGTAGACCCAGTATTCGTCGAAGGCTTCGGTTGTGATGACCTGCTGATCAGCGTGGAGTCGGATACGCTCACGCCTGTCAGTGGCGATGCCGACGAGTGTTATATTATACAGCGGGTATATAAGGTGTTGAATGATTGCGAATACGACGGCCAAAGCGATCCTATAATCGTTGGCCGCAACGAAGACTGCGACGGCGAGCCTGGTGATGAAGACGTATGGGTGGTACGCACCCCGAGCACTACTTTCATCGACCGAGACAACGACCCGAACAATATGAACCCGGCTTTCGGCACCAAAGGCACGAGTTGCGACGGCAATACGAACCCAATGGGCTACTGGCGCACGACCCCATCGGTAGGGTACTGGCAGTACACGCAGTTCATCAAAGTGATGGACGGTACGGCACCGCAGATCAACTTCACGCAGCCTGATCAGTTCTGCAGCTTGGATGAGGTCTCTTGCAATGCCGATGTGCAGTATCCATTCACCATAGTGGAAAACTGCGACCCGCAAGACTTGACCATCACGGTTGAGCTTGACGCTAATGCGGACGGTTCTATTGATTTCGATGTGACTTCACTGCTGATGGGCACTTACCCGAATTACACCATTACCGGCGAGTACCCGATCGGTAGCCATCAATTTGTGGTGACCGTGCAGGATGGTTGCGGCAACAACACCAACAGTGCGGTACTGCCGTTTGATGTGGTGGATTGTCAGCCCCCTAGCTTTACCTGCCTGAACGGCGTGAGTTTCAACTTGCAAGAGCTGCCGCCGAATACCGATATAGATGGAGACGGTACGGTTGACGTGGCAGGTGCGGGTATATGGGCCAGCGACTTCCACTCGAGCGTCAGCGATTGCAGTGATGACACGATCGCTTTCTCCATCAACCTGCCAGGCGAAACGCCGGACATCAACCAAACGGACCTCTATTTCACCTGCGATGATGTAGGGCTGGTAGAGGTGGAAGTCTATTTCTGGGATAGTGCGTTCAACCCCGAAGCCGTACAACCCGATGGCACGGTAGGGGGGCCGAACTGGAGTTTCTGTGAAACTTTCCTCTACATCACGGATAATAACGGCCTGTGTAGCCAGCCTGTCCAAAACCCAATGATGGCAGGTTTGATTTCACGGGAGAACAACGATGCGGTAGAAGCAGTGGAAGTGTCTCTGAGCGGCCAGATGAGCACGATGATGATGACCTCTACGGATGGCACTTACCAGTTCGAAGATCTGCCAATGGGCAACGACTACACGGTATCACCGATGCGCGATGACGACCATCGCAACGGCGTGTCCACCTTTGACTTGATCCTTATTCAGCAGCATCTTTTGGGTATGTCACCGTTGACCAGCCCGTACAAGATGATTGCTGCGGACGTCAACAATACCGGTTCGATCACGACACTGGACATGATTCAGATACAGCAATTGATCTTGGGGGTCACCAATGAGTTTGCCAATAACACCAGCTGGCGTTTTGTGGAGGAAGATTTCTACTTCCCCGTGCCGAATAACCCTTGGTTCACCCCATTCCCGGAAGCGATAACGGTCAATAACCTGTCGACGAACAATATGTCGAACGACTTTGTCGCCATCAAGGTAGGGGATGTGAACAACTCGGCGCAGACCACTGCCTTGAGTGCGGGTACGGCCATTGAAAACCGGAGCTTGGCGGAGACCTTCTACCTGCAGACGGACAATCAGGACTTGCGGGCTGGCACCACGATCGAAGTGCCGTTTTACATGAGTGCCGACGACCGGGTCAACGGCTACCAGTTTACTATGGAGTTTGACGCTGCCGCCTTGCGTCTTCAGGATGTCGTTTACGGCCGGGCTGACGAGCATACGCTCGGCTTGTACGACGCCGCGGACGGGGTGATAACGGCAAGTTGGTACGAGCAAGCATGGGGTGGCCAAAGCCGAGAGCGCGATGAAATGTTCCGTTTGGTATTCGAAGTACAGCCGGGGGCCGGGGCACAACAGTTGAGCGATCTGCTGCGGTTGAGTTCCCGCTATACCCTGGCTGAGGCATACGGTACGGACGGTACGCTTAAGAACGTACGCTTGAGCTTTGGCGAGTTGCTCGCTACCCAACCGCCGTTTGTGCTGTATCAGAACCGGCCAAACCCATTCCAAGACCAGACGGTCATCGGTTTTGAGTTGCCTGAAGCCGGCATGGCACAGTTGAGCATCTATGACCTCAGCGGCCGTTTGCTGCGCGTATACGAAGGCGACTTTGCGAAAGGGTACAACGAGTTTACCGTTCGCAGCTCAGAGCTTGGCAATGCGCAGCTTAGCAGCAGCGTGCTGTACTATCGCTTGCAGATGGGCGATAGAGCTGCTACCAAGAAGATGATGATTGCGCAATAAGCACGATGATTGCTTCCGATAAAGCGCATGCGGGGACATCGGTTTCGGTGTCCCCGTATATTTTTGGGTGGACTTTAACAGCCATAGCGGGCGAGATTAAAGTTTATTTCATATATTCGCAGGGCAGGCATGCCCCCCCTTAGCGTTTGCCTTGTTGTATTGTCCCATCGAACATCTACCTCTACGCTCGCGAGTGGCCTAAATGTGCGGGTTCGCAATATTTGTAATATATTGACGCACCTACAGTTTAGTGCACTGACTGTTGAAGGATTACCGCGGGTCTATTCTCCCAAGCATCGCGAGACTATGGCTTAATTTTTACTTGCGGGTGTAACGAGTGGCCGAAACGCGGCTTCAAGGAGTCTAGAAAGTAGCAGCGTTTCTTGTTGAAAGGCGCTTCCTGCACCCCATGTAAAGACAAGATCATGATCTAAACGAAGAATCGTCGCCGTACCGTCAAAGCAAAGTGAGGCGAACGGCGTTAGTATTGTAAATGACAAGAACAACTGGCAGCGTGCCGCACTGCTCACACAACAAGCAGTTAGGTGCGCCGCTGTTATCGATGAAAAGCGGGTTCGCCCGCCTAACGTACAAGCGGCCTATGTTGAAGAGTGGTATCATGTATAGCTTTGTATCTGTGTTGCTGATGCTTTCCGGTTTTATAGCGCATCGAGCTAGCACAGGCACGCAGGTAGAGCAGATTCAGGTGGATTGCGATAATGACCAAACCGCCCCAGTCATTGTTTTCCCGGCTGCGGGCTTGCAGGCCACCCTCGGCGATTGCGAGGTTGACGGCGCAGCCACCTTTTTCTTCTCTGTAACGGTCAGCGATGAATGCGACCCCGCCCCCGTGCATTCCGTCAGCTTGAGCATGGGCGCTGCTAACCAGCTATTTTTGCGCCAGCTAGGCGAATCCAACTATATAGTAGTCGCTCAGCCCGGCACCTACACGATCACAGTAACGGCCACAGACGCCTCGGGCAATACCCGGATGGAAGACTTTTTGGTCAGCGTCGATCAAGGTGCTACTCCGGGCACCAACTACGCTTGCAACGACAGCCTGAATATAAGCTTGGATGAGCAGTGCCAGCGATTGCTCCGGCCGGATATGCTGCTCGAGGGGGCGATAGGTTGCACCCCCCCAGAGTATTTCGATATTACGGTGCTAGACGGCATCCCTCAAAATGGCCCGGTGGTTGATGGGGCAGGGGTGTTTGACTACGAGCTCACGCCCACCACGCCGGCGCTTACTACTGGCTTCGAACAATCCTTCGCCCCTGCTGAATGGTCCGTCAGCAACAGCGGCAGCGGGCAGCTTGCTATTGACACGGATAGCCTAGTGCTGATGGCTGGGCCGGCTCCCGGGGTGGCGGCAGCGGTCTACACCTTTACCCAAACTGTGGCGATCAATTTCGACTGGGGGGCTGCCAACATCGGCGATGGCTACGTGGCAGCGGCCTTTCTCTTGGATGAAAACGGGCAAACTACAGATGTGCTGGATGCTGCTGGCAGTTTCAATGCGACGGTAAGTGCCGGTCAGTCCTTGGTCGTCTACCTTACGGCAAACAGCAATGCCGCCGATACCGGGAAGCTATGGCTGACCAACTTTGAGGCTGCTTTTGAGAACGTGGAGACACAGGGCTTATTCCCTTGCTGGGGCGTAGTGCGGGCCCGGGATTTGACGGCACCTTCCTTGGAATGCCCGGAAGATACTGACTTGGCTACGGTGTTTACTGCTGTACAAACGGTGGATGGGGACATTGAGGCCAACGACCCGCAGATCAATACGGCCTTGTACTCCTGTTTGATAGAAAACTTCAACGCGCCGGGGCAGCGCTACTACGAAGTGATTGAATTTGAAGTATCGGCTGATGACATTTACACTTTTATCTTGGACGCTGACTTTTCCGCTGGGGCGGGGGATATGGCACTGTTCCAAGGCGTTTTCAACCCGTTGACCCCCTGTGCCAACATCATAGGGCAGGCCGACTTTCCGCAGTCCGGCAATCCATTGGGGGGCGGCGATGATCCTTTTCTTCGCCTTTCTTTGCCTTTGTTGGCAGGGCAGACTTATCAACTCCTGACTACTACAGATGAACCCTTGGCTACCGGCGGCTACCGCTACTTTGTGCTAAGCGACGGCAGCGGCAGCCTCAGCGTGGGGCAGGCGGACACGATTCCGCTCACCTACCCGCTGTTCTGCGATGATCTGGACTGGGTGCAAGGCAGCGACAGCCTGCAGTGGACGGGCGCGCCCACGACCGGTGATAATTGCGGGGAGGTCACATTGGCCTACAACGAAATTACAGAGACACAGGGGGACTGTGGGGCACAGCGCCTGCTTCGGTTTTTCCGGGCGGAAGACGCGGCGGGTAACGTTTCGAACTGTATTCAGCGCATCTCCTTCCGCCGGCCGACTATAGACGATGTGTCTTTGCCCCCTTTCACCGTACCCATCGAGTGTGACGTGGATTTCCCGCTGGATGAATTCGGCGCCCCTTCGCCTTCCTTTACGGGCTATCCTTACCTGCTGACTGCACAGGGTGCACGTGACCTGCGGGACGATTACTGCAACATCGGGGCCACCTACGAGGACAGTGCTCCTATTACCATTTGCGTGGCCTCTCAGCAATTCGTGCGCACTTGGACCTTGGTTGACTGGTGCGACCCGACGAATACGACCACTTATGCACAGATTATCAAGCTTGGGGATTTCACCCCGCCTACTGTTGACTGCCCCGTCGTGGACATCGATGGCGACGGCTTTCCTGATCCGCCCATTTACCCAGCGGCTTCTTTTGAATGCACGGGGGCTTTGTTGGTACCTATGCCAGCGGTGAGTGACGCTTGCTCTAATGTAAAAGTGGATGTAGAAATCGTCACCGACCGGGACAGCGTAGTATTCAACGCGTTTGGCGAACCCATTGATACGGTGCCTCAAACGGTAGTACTGGAGCGCGTAGCGGCGGAAAACCCGGATAAAAGCGTGGCGGGTATCCCTACCGGGTGCCACCGCTTCCGGTATATCGTGACCGATGACTGTGGCAATATTGCCGTGCACGAATGTGAATTCTGCATCGTTGACACCGTGGATCCGGTAGCCTCTTGTAACGATACCATTACCGCGTCCATTGGCCTGAGCGGCAACCTTCGGGTTTTGCCGGCCCAGATCAACGAGGGGAGCTGGGACAACTGCCAGATTGATAGCTTTAGTGTGCGGCGCCGGGTCACCGTGGATGAGAACTGCGAGGGTGTGGCTCCCTTTTTCACGCCTTGGTCGCCCTATGTGGAGTTCAGTTGCTGCGCGGTCAACCGTACAGTAGCAGTGGAATTGCTGGTGGTGGATACGGCCGGGAACACCAATACGTGCACCACACAACTGTCGGTAGAAGATAAAGCCAAACCTAGTTGTGCGCCGCCGTCCAACATTACGATGAGCTGTGGCAGCCTGCCGGCAGCGTTCCACCCTGATAGTTTGCAAGCCTTGCCTGGCCTGTTCGGCACCCCATTCGTATCGGACAATTGCCCGGGCGTGGAGTGGGAAGAACTGCCGCCGGTCAACAACCTTGATGAATGCACAGTCGGCACCCTGATCCGGCGCTTCCGGGCGGTGGACGCTTCCGGCAATATTTCGGAAGAGGCCTGCCAGCAAGTCATCAACATAGAGGCTCACAACGATTACAAGATCAAATTCCCGAAAGATGCGGAAGTGAACTGCGGCATCCCCAATCCGGATACCGTCGAAACCTTTGAATTAGGCTGTGACCTGCTCGCTGTGAGCGTCTCGGACAACCTGCTGTCCGCTTCGGGAGAAGAATGCTATAAGGTGTTCCGTACGTACCGCGTCATCAATTGGTGTGAATACGACGGGGCGTCTGATCCAGTGCAGGTAGACCGGGACGAAGACTGCGACGAGCTGCCGGGCGATGAGGACGTTTGGGTGTCGCGCCTCCCCGAGCAAGCATACATTGACCGGGATGGGGAGCCCTTCAACGCACAGCCTGCTTTTGGTGCCAAAGGGACCGTATGTGATGGGCAGAGCAATCCGGAGGGGTACTGGCGCACGGAAGATTCCCGGGGGTTTTGGCAGTATACCCAGCACCTGATTGTGTATGATACCGTGCCGCCGCAGATCGACTTTTTGATCCCACCGCCGATATGCAGCAACAACAACGAAACCTGCCGTGCGCCTGCTGATTTCCTTTTTGTCATCTCGGACAATTGCACGCCGGACGACTTGGACATTCGCGTCTTTTACGACGAGTACACGGATGGCACCATTGACTCCGTGATCACCGATATATTTGGTTCTTACCCCAAGTATAAGCTTAGTGGGGACTATCCCATAGGAGAACATGAATTTGAGATAGTGGTGGAAGATGGTTGTGGGAACATCGCTTCTGCCACCCTGCCTTTTGAGGTGGTGGATTGCAAAGCGCCCACGCCTACCTGTATTAATGGTCTTTCCTTAGCGTTAATGCCGGTGCTGCCACAGACTGACGCAGATGGGGACGGTGACTTCGATAAAGGTGCACATGTGGTCTTTGCCGAAGATTTTGTGGCCAGCGAGTATATTGATTGCTCTATGCCGGTCACGTATTCTATTAACCGGGTTGGGGAGGAGCCGGATGTCAATCAAACCTCCTTGGTGGTGACTTGTGACGACCTTGGGGCACTGCTGGTCGAAATCTACGCTTGGGACGCCGCCGACAACCCTTATCAGGAGCAACCCGACGGCAGCACAGGTGGGCCTAACTTTGACTTCTGTGAGACCTTCGTGATTGTGGACGACAACATCGTGGGCTGTAACGACAGTTTGCCTTCCGTAAGCGGGCAGGTGATACGGGAAGATTCGGCTGCTGTGGCGGACGTAGAAATGACGCTGTCCAGTTCAAGCCTCGAGCCACAGGTTTATACCACCGACTCTACCGGCCGGTATGCATTGGAAGATTTGCCAGCCAATTACAGCTATACGCTGAGGGCCCGCCGCGATGGTGATGACCTCAACGGCATCAGCACTTATGACGTGGCACTGCTCAATAAGCACATTTTAGGCATAGAGCCGCTTGACTCTCCCTACAAGCGCATCGCTGCGGATATCAACAACTCGGGCAGCATCAGCACCTTGGACGTGATACAGTTGCGGCGCGTACTCCTTGGTATTCTGCCGGCCTTCCCGCACTCCGAAAGCTGGCGTTTCGTGCCCCGCAACCACGCGTTTACCAATCCGCTGAATCCTTGGGGGACGCCTTGGCTTACTTCGCTGACGTACGAGTCGCTAGAGTCGGCAGTACTGCAAGACTTTATCGCGATCAAAGTAGGAGACATCGACCTTAGCGCGGTCTTGGATTTGGGCCAGCCGGCGCAAGAAGTAGAAGGCCGTGCAGCTCCTGCCTTCACCCTTCGTGCAGTAGACCGCCCCCTAGACAGGGGGGCTACCGTCACTGTGCCGGTCTACGCCGATGATTTGTCAGCGGTGATGGGCTTTCAAGGCACCCTCGAAGTAGACCCTGAACGGGCCTCGCTTCTAGGCGTGCAGGAAGGCTACTGTGGGGATGCCAACTACAACGCTGCGATGGTGGCTGAGGGGCGTTTGCCTTTCAGCTGGAACGGCTCGTATGCAAAAGGCGAAGCCCGGTTGTTCAGCTTAGTCCTTCGCGCAAAGCAAGCTACTAGCATTGCTGCGTTATTACGTCTGTCAGAGCAGGGGTTGCAAGCGGAAGCCTACAGCACCTCCGGCGAGCAGCTACGGCTATCCCTCGATTTCCGTGCGGCGGCGGCATCGGTGCAGCAGATGCCATCCCCCTACCTCTCGCCCAATCCGCTTCAGGACCAAACCCGTTTGTATTTCCATTTGCCAGCGGCCCAACCGGTACAAATCAGCTTGTATGACCTTAGCGGGCAATCGCTTCACGAGGCCGAGCTGCACTTGGGGGCGGGCGCTCACGAATGGCCTCTTGCACAAGCGCAGTTGACCTCTAGTGGGGTATATCTGCTGCGTCTGCGCACGCCTTCCCAAGAGTGGACAACTAAGCTGCTAAAGGTGGATTGAGCGTGCTGCCGCTGATTTTGCGGCTTGTATCACGCCCTTGCCTACACTTCTCTAAGCGCGCTAAATTAAGTATGCCTATCGCGGCTGAAAGCTGCAATCGCTTTGCGGTAGTGGTTCTAGACCAAGAAACCGTTTAGTTTTTTGGTGGGTGCTACACCGCTGTAGCCCGTGTGTGGTAAAGGCTAGCCGGTTTATTTAGATTTTTTCTAAAAAAGAGGGCTCGTTTTCAACCGAGTTCAACGATTGGTGTTATATTTGCAACTAGATAGTAAAGCTATCAAACAAAAGAGCTAAACTTATAAAACTGAAAGCTTATGTCGCAAATAGAGTTTACCGAGTCCTTCCGTCAGTTCGAGGCGATGCTGTTCTCTTTTGCCTGCCATTTGACAAAGAACGAGGAGGAAGCCCAAGATTTGCTGCAGGATACGGCCTACAAAGCGTTCAAATACCGCAGCATGTACAAACCCCACACCAATTTACGGGCATGGTTAATGACCATCATGCGCAATACTTTCATCAACAATTATCGGCAGAAGAAGCGCCGTCAGACGTTGTACGATCATACGCCGAACAATTATTTCATCAATTCCAGCAACCGCAGCGTGTACAACGGCGGGGAGTCTGCCGTGACGATGAAAGAGCTAAGCAGCATAGTGGACCGTCTAGAGGACTGGCTTAAGGTGCCCTTCATGATGCACTATCAAGGGTTTAAATACGACGAAATAGCGCAGGAGCTGGATATCCCCCTGGGCACGGTAAAAAGCCGGATTTACTTTGCGCGCAAAAAACTGCAGGAGTCCTTGCAACAAATGTACCAATCGCGCAATTTGAATGAACTATTGAATTAGAACAAATGGGTGAGTATAATTCCAAAACGATGTTGTCTGTAGAACTAAAGATCAATGAAAAGCTGTATAAAGCCAATCCACAACGCACGGATTTGGGGCGTAAGATATTGCAGCACAGCATATTGATGATTGACGAATTGGGGCTAGAGCGGTTCAATTTCAAGAAATTGGCGAAACGCATTCATTCGGCTGAAGCTTCGATCTACCGCTATTTTGAGAACAAGCACCTGCTGCTTATCTACTTGGTCAATTGGTATTGGGAGTGGATGCGCTTCCGCATTGAGTTGAAGACGATGGACATGGAAGACCCGGTGCAGCGGCTAGAAGGGGTGATCAGCTGTATCGTGGATACGGCTAAGCGCAATACGAATATCGCCTTCATCGACGAGGACGTGCTGCACCGCATTGTAGTGGCGGAAGGGACCAAAGCTTACCACAATAAAGCTGTAGATGATCAGAACCAAGATGGTTTTTTCCTTTCCTACAAAGCGCTGTGTAAAAAAGTGGCAGAGATCATCTTGGAAAACAACGCTGATTTCCCTTACCCTAGGGCGATGGCAAGCAATATGCTGGAGATGGCCAACAACCACATCTACTTTGCAGAGCACCTGCCGCGCCTCACGGAAGTCAAGGCGAGCGGGGACGTCCTGCGGCAGGTGGAGCAATTGCTGTTGTACTTCGCTTGGCGGCTCATAAAGCCGGATCATGTGGCCGAATTGCCGAAAATGCAGGGCAACGGCAAGATTCCATCACCGAATGGCTTGCAACATTCCTGATTTTCCTGCATTATTTAAGTAGAGACGATGAAACCATCACACCAAGGCGGAATCGTAGCCGGGGTGAAGCGGCGCGGGCCGCTATTCATTTACGTACATTAGGGCGGGCTACGGCAAAGCCGCCTGCATATTTTTCCGCACAGTCGAGAAAACGGTTAAAATCAGTACACCATGGCTAAATATGGCTCTATAAAGCCACTACAGCGGTTTTTCCGCTTATTGGAATTAGACAAGAAGGATATTTACTATATCTACACTTACGCGATCTTCGCAGGCTTGATCACATTGAGCTTGCCGTTGGGCGTACAGGCCATTATTGGGCTGATCGCGGGCGGCGCACTGTCCGCTTCGCTGGTTATACTGGTGGCTATCGTGACTTTTGCCACGGCCCTGTCCGGTATATTGAAGATCATGCAGCTGACGGTGACAGAGACCATTCAGCGCCGTATCTTCGCCCGGTCGGCATTTGACTTCGCCTACCGCATCCCGCGTATTAAGCTGGACGAGGTGGTGCGTTTTTATCCGCCGGAGTTGGTCAACCGCTTTTTTGATACGCTTTCCGTGCAAAAGGGGGTGCCGAAAATATTGATGGATTTCTCCACGGCGGTATTACAGATTCTCTTCGGGCTGTTGCTGATCTCTTTTTACCACCCCTTCTTTGTGTTTTTTGGGGCCGCACTCATTGTTATACTGGTTGCTATTTTCCGTATCACCGGCCCTGGTGGGTTGAAGACAAGCCTCAAAGAGTCGAAGTACAAGTATGAAGTGGCTTACTGGCTGGAGGAAATCGCCCGCGCAATGAACACCTTCAAATTGTCAGGCGGCAATAGCTTTTCGCTCAACAAAACAGACGGCCTGGTTTGCGACTACTTGGAAGCGCGCAAGAAGCACTTTAAAATCCTCGTCTTCCAGTACGGCCATATCGTGGTGTTCAAGACGCTGATTACGGCAGGGTTGCTGTTCCTAGGGGCTTACCTGGTCATCAATAATCAGATTAACATTGGTCAGTTCGTAGCTGCGGAAATCGTGGTCATCTTGGTAATGAACTCCGTGGAAAAACTTATCCTGAGCATGGAGACCATCTATGACGTGCTCACAGGCTTGGAAAAACTGGGTGCCGTCACAGACCTGCCCATAGAAGAAGAAGACGGCCGCATGTTTGAGCAGATTGATACCGGCAAAGGGATTGAAATTTCGCTGGAGAAACTGGCGTTTAGGTTCCATGATTCTGACAAAAACACACTCGACAACCTGAACTTGAGAATCAACCCCAACGAGCGTATCTGCATCGCGGGGTACAACGGCTCCGGCAAGTCGACCTTGCTGCAGATACTGGCTGGCTTGTATACCGATTTCAAAGGCAGTATCGCCTACAACGGTTTCCCGGTGCGCAACTTGAATATCCACAGCCTGCGGCAGCAGATCGGCGATTACTCGGCACAGGAGGATATCTTCCGAGGGACGATACTGGAGAACATTACGTTCAGCTGCCAGGATGTGGACCTGAAGCAAGTGATAGACATTTCCAACCGCATTGGCCTGAGCGCTTATGTAGACAAGCTGCACGACGGATTCGACACCATGCTTTTGCCGGAAGGCAGCAACGTGCCGCAGAGCATCCGCACCCGCATCATACTGGCCCGCTGTATCATCTCTAAACCGCGGATGCTAGCGGTGGAGGGTTTCTTCTACGGTATCGAGCAACGCGACCGCGAGATGATCTCCGATTTCCTGACCGCAGAAGAGCACAATTGGACGATGGTGACGGTAACGGATGACCCCATACTGGCTTCTCGTTGTGACCGAGTACTCGTTATGAAGGAAGGGCGTATTGTGCAGCAAGGCTCCTTTGAAGAGGTGCTGGCTGGGCCGCATTTCAATAACATATTTACCTGGACTAGAGACTTCAGCGCGGGCTTGGCGGAAGAAAGCAATACGGCTAACGGCCATCATGAAAAGCCGGCGGTCAAAACCAATCATTAAAATTGTAAAATTCGACGGTTATGTTGAATATTTCTAAAAATACAGTCAATCAGGAGGTAGAGTTCAGCCGGTTCAATTCTTTTAAGCAAACCGTGTTGTCCAATGCCAACCGCATGTTCATAAGGTGGTTGCTGTACACCCTCTTGGTGGTGCTGATCTTCCTATTCTTACCTTGGACACAGAACATACAGTCCGAAGGAGAAGTAACCACCCTACAGCCCGGTCAGCGGCCGCAGACCATACAGTCTACCATACCTGGCCGGATCGAGAAGTGGTACGTGCAGGAAGGCGAAAAGGTACAGAAAGGGGATACGATTGTCTACCTCTCGGAAATCAAATCGGATTACTTCGACCCGGATATCGTCCCACGGACCCGTCAGCAGGTAGCTGCCAAAGAAGGGGCTATGCAGGCCTATGAAGGCAAGATTGACGCATTGCAAGGGCTGATACAGGCGATGCGGTCCGAGCTGGAATTCAAACAGCAGCAACTGGCCAACAAAATCCGGCAGAAAGAACTGAAGCTGGCTTCTGCCGAGGCAGACTTCATTCAGGCTGCCGTGCAAGATTCCATCGCCGAGCGGCAGTATCAGCGGTCGCAACAGCTTTTTGAGGGGGGCATTTACTCACGTACACAAGTGGAGGATAAGCAAAACAAGCTGCAGGAGACGAGCGCTAAGTTGATATCCGCCAGCAACAAAGTACGAGAAGCCGAGAATGAGTTGGAAATCGCCAAGATTGACCTTAATACGGTGCTCTACGAATATACGCAGAAAATTGCGAAGGCAGAGTCCGACAAGTTCAGCACCCGCTCTGCCCTCCTAGATGCAGATGCTAGTGCGAACAAACTCCGCATCAAAGCGGACAACTACAGCCGGCGGTCATCGTTTTACTATATCGTTGCCCCGCAGGACTGTTATATCACCAAAGCCATCAAGCCCGGTCTTGGAGAAACCGTGAAAGAAGGCGACGGTATCGTGACTATTATGCCGTCGGACTACGAGCTGGCGGTTGAGTTGTTTGTCAAGCCTATGGACTTGCCCCTCATCAAGACAGGGCAGGAAGTGCGCTTCATTTTCGACGGTTGGCCGGCTTTCATCTTTTCGGGCTGGCCCGGGCAGTCTTTTGGTACCTACAAAGGGCGTATCGTCGCTATTGACAATATGATCAGCAATAAAGGGGAATACCGTATATTAGTAGGTTCTGACCCTGACTCCGAACCCTGGCCGGATGCACTGCGGGTAGGTTCCGGCGCGCAGGGTATTGCCCTGTTGAAAGACGTGCCGGTATGGTACGAAATCTGGCGACAGCTCAATGGTTTCCCGCCGGAATACTACGAGGGGCAGGAGCTGAAAGTCGACAAAGAAGGGGAAGGGATAAAATTCAAAGCCCCGGCGAAAAGTATCAAGTAACACGATGAAGTTAAAGTTAGCATTCGTATTGGCAGTAGTGTGTTGCTGCAACTGGGCTGGTTTAGCCCAACCTATGGATAGTGCCAAAGTGCTGCCCCAGGAATCCTTCTTGGCCTGGGTCGCTGAATACCACCCCATCGCGCGGCAGGGGCGCCTGCTCAATGTACAGGCCGAAGCGCTGGAGCGTTTAGCCAGGGGTGGCTTTGACCCTAAGCTGTACGGTGATTACGATGCGAAGTCTTTTGACGACAAATCGTACTTTGCCTTCGGGGAAGGGGGCGTGAAAGTGCCGACTTGGTACGGGGTGGAGTTAAAGGCTGCTTTTGCCGTTGCAGACTTGGATGCGCAATTCCAAAACGCAGAACGCACGGTGCCTGATGCGGGGCAAGCGATTTTAGGCTTTAAAGTGCCGTTGGGGCGCGGGCTCATCATCGATGACCGCCGGGCTGCCTTGTCGCAAGCTAAATTGATGGCGCAGGCCAACGAGATCGAACGGCAAAAAATGGTCAACGACCTGCTGCTGGACGCCGCTGTGGCTTACTGGGACTGGAGTGTGGCGTATAGCCAATTGCTGGTCTTCGAACGCGCTTTGGAAATCACCGAACAGCGCTTTGACGGCATCGTGGAGAGCTTTCGCGTCGGTGAGTTACCCGCTATTGACACCCTGGAAACCATGATTCAGGTGCAAAACCGCGAATTTGACCTCAACAACGCTCAGATTGCGTACCGGAACGCCACGCTCCAACTGTCTAATTTCCTTTGGACCGAAGATGGCGAACCTCTGGAAATCACGGATGAACTGCGGCCGCGTGTACTGGCGGAATTGGCCAATACTCCCGTAACAGAGGGGCGTCAGCAGTTGGCACAGACCGCCCGGCAGACCCACCCGGATATCCGGGCCTACGAGGTGAAACTGCAACAGCTCGATATCGACCGCCGCCTTGCCCTAGAGCAGTTTAAACCACGTCTGGACGTGGAGTATAATTTATTGGGCGACGGCACCAACCTCATCCCCGGACAGCCGGACGACAGCGGCATCAACGCCTTGGTGACACAGAACTATAAATGGGGCTTGCGCTTTGATTTTCCCCTGTTCCTGCGCAAAGAGCGTGGGAAGATGCAGCTGACCCGCATCAAAATTCAGGACGCGGAGTACCACCTGCGGCGCAAACGCCTCGAAGTCGCCAACAAGGTCAACAACTACTACAACGAGCAGGATAACCTGCTGGAACAAATAGAGCTGTACGAAGGCCAAGTCGACAATTATCAGCGGTTGCTGAACGCCGAGTACCAAAAATTCGATATTGGCGAAAGCTCCATCTTCTTGCTCAACTCCCGCGAGCAAAAGCTCATAGAGGCACAGCTGAAACTGACGGAACTGCGCGGCAAGTTCTTCAAGAGCGTGCAGAAGCTACTGTGGGCAGCTGGCCGCTTGGGTATGTAAGCAGGTGGCAAAACCAAATTCACCCGGCTTTGTTCTTCAAGCAAAAACGCGACATAGTATGGAAGGCAAGCGGGTAAAATTGTGGCTGAAGCGGGTCGGTGTAGCCGGATTCCTCTTCTTTCTTATCAAAGGCCTAATCTGGATTGCTATATTTGTCGGCATCGGTAAATGTGCGATGTAACGACAAAAAGAGCTTTATGCGTCTACTCCTCTCTTTTGCGCTGCTTTTGGGGCTGCCACTTTGTACGGTAGCGCAACAAGCCATCCTATGGAACAACCCCTCCTTTGAAGACGAGCCCGCCCATTCTCAACCACCCCGGGGCTGGTACTACTGCGACGGCCCTAGGGAATCCCCACCTGATACCCACCCCGGCGGTTTTTTTGGCGTAAGCCAAGCCCCCTACGATGGCCGGACTTACCTAGGTATGGTAGCCCGGGACAACGGCACGGCAGAAGGCGTAGGGCAGCGATTGCCCGGCCTGTTGGCACCGGGGCAGTGCTATGTTCTCAGTTACTACGCTAGCCGTTCGACGGCATACGAAAGCATCAGCCGTACCACGGGCCAACCGGAGCTTTTCGATACGCCGGTCCTGCTGCAGCTTTGGGGGGGTATGCACAATTGCGATAAAGCCGTGTTACTGGCGCAAAGCCCTGTCGTAGCGGTTACCGAATGGGAAAAATTCCAGCTTACTTTCCAGGTGCAACAGCCCTTTACGCATCTGTTTTTGAAAGTCGCCCACGTTGACGGCGGCAACTTCTATAATGGCAACGTACTAGTCGACCAGCTTTCCCCTATTCTCCCCGTGGACTGTGAAACGGGGGAGGTGTTGGCGAGTATTGCGCCCCGGAATAAGCCAGAAGCCGCGTCTTTTGAAGAAGCAGAGGCGCAGATCAATCAGTTGCTGGAAGCAATACATATTGGCCCTAATGGCGGGTTGCCGGAGCGCGTTGTCCAGCAGCCCAACGGCGATTATGTACAGGTCAATCCACCGCTTTGGCAAATCGGCCGGTTGATGCAGCAGTTGCCTGGCCGGCAGCTGCAAGTGGGGGTTGCGGGGCAATACAGCCGGTCTGCCTTAGAGCAATTACAGCGGCAGGTTTGGTATAGCTTGCGCGCATCCGGCCTGCCAGAAGACCGGTTCAAAATCAAAGGCCGGGCGCGTGGCAACCGCTGGGAAGGGAGCGGCCCACTGAGGTACGCGTTGAAATAAACTACTCTCCTCGTACACATCCAGTGTACAACCTATACTGCATCCATCTCGTTAACAAAAGGAACTTAACTAAAAATTATTACTACATGGATATTAAAGTACACACCCCTTCTGGCCCGGCGGACGCTAGCGAAAAAGACCGGATTGCCGACTTCCTCTACCACCATCTAGATGAATACGGCGACGAGAGAGCAGACATCATGAAGGCGATTCGCTACGCGCAGCAGGAAACCGCTTCACCCGGCGGCTTCATCGTTGTAGGAGCAATCGATGGGCAGATCGTGGGCAGTGTCGTGATCAACCGTACCGGCATGGAAGGCTATATCCCGGAGAATATACTGGTTTATATCGCGGTAGACGGCAGTCAGCGTGGTAAGGGCATCGGCAAGCAGCTGATGCAAAAAGCCATTGAAACAGCCGAGGGCGATATTGCGCTGCACGTGGAGCCAGATAACCCGGCGCGCCACCTCTACAGCAAACTCGGCTTTACCAACAAGTATTTGGAAATGCGGCTGAAGAATAAGTAATGGTCAACGGATCATCTTCATGAATGTACCGACAAACCAGTTCGAGTCCGATTTCACCAGCGTGTCGAGGGTGGAATCGGCCTTGTTGGAAAAGAGTTTAATCTCGCGGATGATCTCGGCAAACTCGCGGGATTCTTGGTCAACTTCCTCTACGCTGGATATTTCGTCCAGCACCCGAATCATGGGCTCCAGCTCCCGCTTCTTGCGTTGAATGATGATGTTTTTGACCACCTCCCACATGTCTTTTTCGGCTACGAAGTACTCCTTGCGTTCTCCTGCTTTGAGTTCCTTGAATACCAGCCGCCAGTCGATCAGCGCGCGGATATTCATATTGGCGTTGCCCCGGGAAATTTTGAGCTCCTCCATGATCTCTTCGGCAGACAGTGCCTCGGGGGAAACGAGCAACAAAGCATGTATTTGAGCCATGGTACGGTTGATGCCCCAGCTCGACCCCAGTGCCCCCCAAGACTGTATAAACTTGTCTTTGCCTTCTTCCAGTGTCATTTAGGTAAAATTTCACTCAGTGAACCCAATGCAAACGGCCTAAACGGGCGCCGGTTGCAGAATCGGTATGAACAATAATGATCTTCAGCCTACTAAAAGACAAAACAAGACCTTTTGTTTAAGCAGACCAATTAAATTAGACGTTGGGCGGCTTATAGAATGGCGGTTTCGTCACTTGGGCGGGTAATTGCTTTTTGCCTACGGACACCATCACGTGGGTACCCGCCTTGGTAAACCCCTTTTTGACGTAGCCCAGACCTACAGGGTAGCCCAAGGATGGGGACATCGTGCCAGAAGTGATGTGGCCGATGGTTTCGCCATGCTCATCGGTAATGTCGTAGCCTTGGCGGGGGACGCGGCGGCTATCCGGCATCACGAGGCCGACTAGCCGCCGGCTGACACCCTCTTCCTTTTGGCGGGCAAAAATATCACGACTGATGAAGTCGCCTTTTTGCAGTTTGGTAATCCAGCCCAGCCGCGCTTCAATGGGGGAGGTGGTATCGTCAATATCGTTGCCGTAGAGGCAAAGCCCCATCTCCAGGCGCAGGGTGTCACGGGCACCCAACCCAATCGGGGCAATACCGTAAGCTTCGCCGGCTTGCAACACCGCGTCCCAAAGCTCGGGCGCGCGTTTGTTATCCACATACAGCTCGAAGCCGCCTGAACCGGTGTAGCCCGTAGCGGAAATGAGCACATTCTCGATACCGGCGAAGGTGCCTTTGGTAAAGGTGTAGAATTTCATGCCCGCGAGGTCCACATCCGTCAGCGTTTGCATGGCCTTGATAGCGAGTGGGCCTTGCACGGCCAGCAGGGCGGTGTGGTCGGAGATGTTGATGAGTTTGGTGTCGAAGGTGTTGTGCTGATTCACCCAAGCCCAGTCTTTGTCGATGTTCGCTGCGTTGACGACCATCATGAACGCTTGCTCGCCTTCCGCGCACTGATCCTCCGGCAGCCGGTAGAGGATACAGTCGTCTACTATGCCGCCTTTGTCGTTGGGCATACAGGTGTACTGCGCGTCGCCAATAGCAAGTTTGGAAGCATCGTTGGTGGTTATTTTTTGGATCAAGTCCAGCGCTTCTTTGCCCCGGACGATGAACTCGCCCATGTGGGAGACATCAAATACACCGAGCTTCTCGCGAACACGTTGGTGCTCTTCTTTGATGGGGGCGTAGGAAATAGGCATGTTGTAGCCTGCAAATTCGGTCATTTTAGCACCCAGGGCAATGTGCTTTTCGGTTAGGGGTGTGGTCTTCATATTTGCGGTTTACTATTTTTTCAGGCTGACTTTTTCAATCCGGTCGCCTATCCGGCTGGCGTACACGATGTCCATGCCGCCAGTAACGCGCGCAAATATAGTATATTCTCCGTCGAGATGAGGCGTCGGGGAGTGGGTGATGAAGAATTGGGTGCATTCGGTATGCTGGCCCGAGGAGGCCATACCCACATAGCCCGCTTGATCATAGTGCAGGTGGGCCAGCTCAGAGCGAATACTGTAGTCCAGGCTGCCGTACCCATCGCCCCGAGGGCAGCCGCCCTGCATCACAAAATTGGGCACTACCCGGTGGATTGTCTTGTCGTTGTAAAAACCCTGCCGGGCCAGTGCGATAAAATTGGCAACGGTGCCAGGGGCATACTCCGGCAGCAACTGCAACTGAATGGCCCCTTGGTTGGTGGTGATGGTAGCCCGGCGGTTTTGCCCCAGCTCTTTGAGCATCGCCCAGTCGATGGGGTGATTGTAGGCGGGCGTTTTAGGCTCGGGCACGCTTTCATCCCGCAGAAAAGCAATGGTGTGGTTGAGCTCGTTGTACGTTTCAATCTCTTTGGGCAGTTCCAGTTGGGCCAGGGCGTCTTGCAGTGGGGTCACGTCGGTCACGTAATCGGAAAAGTTCAGCCGCTCGTTGCGCAGCGCTTTGGCGGCCACGGCAATCATGCCGGGGTCACCCGTTTGCATCGTTTCTATATAAATGCCCAAGAGTTCCCGGCGTACGCTGCGGTAGCCCGCACCAAAGAATGTACGGAAGCCCTTTTGGTCACTGATAGCCGCCAGTGCCTCCAGCGTGGCCGTGCGGACGATGGGGGACTCCGAAGCAAACCCTTGCTGGTAGATGTACTTGTAATTCCAGCCAAATTCGGCCAGTGCCTGGAGCACCGCCGCTTTTTCGTACGGAGATTGGGCCGCTTTCAGGCGCTGGCGCAGTTCAAAGTTGATGGCGTCCCGCTGGTTGACGGCGTAGGCAGGCACATGGCGGTTGGCGGCCTGGTACAGCGTCAGTTGCACGGGCCAGGCCAGGGAGTCTTTGGCCCATATCCGGTAGCTTCGGGTGTCTTTGGGCGAGCCGTTTTCCAAGAAATACTGGGCGGCCCGCTTGGCTTCCTGCAGCTGTTCGGCGTATAGGGCTTTCTGGGCGATCTGCCATACACTATCGTAGGGGAAATTGGCGAATGCCCGCAGCGTGTTGGCCCGCACCCGGTAGTCGGTTTCGGTACTGTAGGCGGAACGCAGTTGCTGCAAGGCCGTATCCTCGTCTATTTTGCCTAAAGCGACAACCAGCGCCATACGGGTACGCGGGTCGCTCTCCTGTTGCAAGGCCTCCGCCATCTTTTCAGCGGCTGTCTCGTCCAGGTCTAGTTCTTTAGCCCGCATCAGGTAATTGGCGGCAATCATGCGGACTTCAGCCGGGTACTGCTGATTGGTGGCAAGCTCCAGCATGCGCGCTGTGCCCTCGGGGCGGGTGATGTCCCGCAGGGCGTACTGATAGATGCCGTAGGCCTGGCCCTGCAGCAAGGCCGTATCGGTAGGTTGGTAAGTAGAGACTGTGGCGATGGCCTTCAGGTTTTCCTCGGAGCCGATTTTCCCCACGGCTTCCAAGATAGCCCGGTTGGCCGCCAAGAATTGGCCGGCGGTGTCTTGCCGGGCAAAAGCCCGCAGCAGGAATTGCTCTGCCCCTTCATCCCCGCTTTGCCCGATGGCGTAGGCCGCGGCCGCCCGCACCCGGTCAATAGGATCGGCCAGGAGCGTGGCGAGGCTGTCCGTAGCGCGCGGCGTGCGGATAGAGGCGAACGCCCGCGCCGCCAAAAAACGGTAACTCGGGTCGCGGTGGCGGAAGTAAGGGTAGAGGCTGTCCACCAATTGCTGGTCCTGAAAGGTCGCAATCTTCTGGAAGGTCGGGTTGTCCACCTCTAGCCGGATGTCCGTGATAATCTCGTCACTGGGCGGTACGCAGCCCCACTGTACGGCGCAGAGTACGCCCACGCATAGCAAACAGGCGATGGTATGGTTCATGCCAATCTCAGGTTTTGTCGGCTTGCCCTTGAATGCTCAGGCAGTAGCCTATTGTTGGATATCGTCTTGTTGTTCTTCTTCTCCAAAGCCTTCCTCATCCCCAAACATATCCTCCGAGAACCCTTCGTCTTCGTACTCGTTGTCTTCGTCCATCGGCAGCGAGGCGCGGTCGTACTCCGAGCAGTCCATCTCGATGCCGAGGTCGCCGGGCGGGCGGTAGAACGTAGCGGAAGGGTCGTAGTCGACTTTGTCGCTTTCTTCCAGCCGCTTGATAAAGGATTTGAAAAAAGGCTTGGCCATGACCGCCCCCTGCCCGTAGTGGATCGAGCGGAACCGGATCCAGCGGTCTTCCCCGCCAGCCCAGGTGCCGACCACCAATTCAGGGGTGATGCCCATGTACCATCCGTCGACATAGTCGTTAGTGGTGCCTGTTTTGCCGCCGACTTGGCTTTTTAGCCCCCAGACACCGGCAGAGTGCTTGAGCATTTCCACCATGACGTAGTTGGCGTTGGGGTTGATGGCCTGCTTCTCTTCGGGGAACTCCTCGTAGATCAGGCGGCCGTTTTTGTCCTCAATACGCAACAGGTAGGTGGGGCGGTTGTAGATGCCGTTGTTAGCAAAAGTCGTGTACGCCCCCGTCATTTCTAGGTTGGACAAGTCGGTTGCCCCCAAGGCAATAGAAGGCTGCCGGGGGATACGAAACCGGCCGTTGGGGTATTTCTCTTCGGTGTCTATGCCCATGCGGTCGA
>JAAAOU010000516.1 GCA_009908745.1 Bacteroidota bacterium | reverse complement strand
ATTGTCTTCCACGACCGTCACGATACCTACTTCATCACCACCGACGGCTTTTATCGTGCCGCTGAGTACATTCTTTTGCTCAGGGGCAGCAGATGTAGGAGGAGCCTGTTGGTTAGCCAGCTTCATCATATACTGCGGGCACTTGGTGACCATCCGCATCCCGATATCCTGACCTAGCTGTCGCATGGCCTCCTGATCGGAAGGGTTGAGCGTGCCATATTCTTCCTGGAATGCGGCTTGGTTGTTGCCGACCGCTTCCATGAGGCACATGCTGAGCTGCATCTGCAAGTCTTCCGTGCTCATGCCGTCCGTGTCTTTTTCACCAATACAGTCACAGGCTTCGGCGGCCAGCTTGTCTTTGATATCCTGAGCGGTAGCCGGCGTAAGCAAACCGGCGAATAGCCCGATGAGGGCAAATAACATAATGCGTTTCATGCGTATTTTTTGTTTTGGGCAAAGATAAAGAATAATACCCCCACCACAGTGAGTTTTGTCAATCCTCCAGCTCATCCCTGAGCTGTGATTCCCGTTCCATTATGGCTGCCATGCTGTTGCTTTCCAAGATGTCCAGGGTTTGGTCGCGGATCATCAGAAACACCGCCCGTATGCCGCAAGTCCGCTCGTCTTTGCATTCCTCGCAGCGCTCGTAGTAGTTGAGCGACACGCAGGGCAGCAGGGCAATTGGCCCGTCAAACAGCCGCATGACTTTGGCTAGGCTGATCTCCTCCGGTGCCTTGTTGAGGAAGTAACCGCCTTTGCGGCCCCGCTTGCTGCGCAGGAAGCCCGCGTTCTTCAGGTCAAGCAAGATCGCCTCCAAGAATTTATGGGGGATGTTTTCGTTTTCGGCAATTTCGGAAGCCAGAATGGGCCGTTCTTCGTTCCGGTGGCGGGAAACGTAGAGCAGCGCATTGATGGCGTATTTCGATTTTTTTGACAGCATAAATGGTAGACAATGTGTGAAGCTCCGGGGTTCATGCGGGAGCACGGTGAATATGCCGCCAAATATAGAGGAATTTAGATGTTAATGGGAGTGATAAGGGTCACATTGGGCAGTTTGGTCAGCCTATTGCTTGATTTAGCGCCTCTTTTGCCCGGCCACTCTCGATACTTTCTCTAGCCTCCGCCATGCAGTCTTGCAAAGGTTGATCCGGCCGCAGGCACTGTATCGCCAAACCGGCATTGGCCGCTACTACTGCTTTTTGGGCGGGGGTAGCTTCGTCATTCAGCACATTTTTGAAAATGGCAGCCGCTTCCTCGGGGGTATCCCCGCCGTGCAGTTCTGCCGCTTGCCGTTTTTTCATCTTCATATCTTCCGGGTGCACGATGCGGTCTTGCTCGTTGGTACGCAACCGGAAGGGGCCGGTCAGGGAGACCTCGTCGTACCCATCCATAGCGTAGACAATAGCGTATTGCCTGCCCGTTTCCTGCATAATATACTGGTACATACGCGACAAGGGCTGGCTGTAAGTGCCAAATAGCTGATGGGTGGGCTGTACCGGGTTGACGAGCGGGCCTAGCATGTTGAAAAAGGTCTTTATCCCCAGCTGCTTGCGCACCGGGACGACTTCCTTCATGGCGGGGTGGAACAGCGGCGCATGCAGAAAACAGATATTGGCCTTGTCCAGCTGACGCCGTAGCCGGTCGGTGTCATTGGTGAAGGTGTAACCCAAGGCTTGCAGTACATTGGAGGAACCTACGGAGGAAGAGACGCCGTAGCTGCCGTGCTTGGTAACCTTATAACCCGCACCGGCTACGACTACCGCCGAGAGGGTACTGATGTTGAACGTATTTTTGCCATCTCCGCCGGTACCTACGATATCGATTGTTTTCTGCCCATCTAGATCGAAGGGGACGCACAATTGCAACAGCGCGTCCCGGAAGCCCTGCAGCTCGGGTATGGTGATGGGGCGCATACGGTACACGGTGGCAAAGCTGGCGACCTGCACTGGGGCATACTTACCGTGGGAAATATCGATGAGAATGTCCCGGGCTTGCTCCCGGCTTAGGCGCTTGTGGCTGAAAAGGTGTTCCAGTATATCTTTCATAGTCTAACTATTGACCGGTTTAGGAGTGGGGGCAACACAGTACCGGAAGAAATTCTGCAATATTTGCTTGCCTTCCGGGGTCATGATGGACTCCGGGTGGAACTGTACCCCTCTAAGATTGTAATCGCGGTGGCGCATGGCCATGATTTCGCCTCGGTCGTCTACGGCGGTGACCAGCAGCTCTTCCGGCAAACTGTCTTTTTGCACCACCCAGCTGTGGTAGCGGCCGGCTTGGAAGTGATCGGGCAGCCCTTCAAATAACGGTTCTTCCACTGCCGTCCGGCTAATCGCTGTTTCTATACCGTGGTACACATCCTCCAAGTTGAGCAAATCTGCCCCATAAGCCTCACCAATCGCCTGATGGCCCAAGCAGACGCCCAAGATTGGCTTTTGACCAGCGTATCGTTGGATGAGCCCCGGCATAATACCCGCTTCGTTTGGTAATCCTGGCCCAGGGGAAAGGATAATGGCATCGTAGGCCCCCACGGCTTCCAGGCCGATGGCGTCGTTGCGGTAGACGTCTATTTTTTGCTCCAGCAGCTCCTGAATGTACTGCACCAAATTGTAGGTAAAGGAGTCGTAATTGTCGAGAACGAGAATGTTCATGATCTTAGAGTTTTTCGGCTTCGCCCAATGCTTTGGTCAGCGCGCCGAGCTTGTTATTGACTTCTTGCAATTCTTTTTCGGGTACGCTGTCGTTGACGATACCCGCCCCAGCCTGATAGTATAAGGTGTGGTCCTGACTGAGGAAAGACCGGATGACGATGGCTTTGTTCATCTCGCCATTGAAATGTATGTAACCCAGTGCACCGCCGTAGGTTGCCCGGTTCTGGTTCTCGTACCGGTTGATGAGTTCTAGGGCTTTGTACTTGGGCGCTCCCGAGAGCGTGCCGGCGGGGAAAGTGTCGCCAAAGATTTGCACGGGGTTGGTGCTCGGTTCCAGCATGCCCGTCACCTTAGACACCAAGTGGATGACGTGGCTGAAATACTGAATATCCTTCAGCTTTTCCACTTTCACGTCCGTAGCGTGCCGGCCCAGGTCATTGCGCGCCAAGTCGACCAACATGATGTGCTCGGCATTCTCCTTGGGGTCTTCCGAGAGTTCCAGCGCCTTCTGCGTATCTTCCTGCAAATCGCCGCTGCGGCGGTAAGTGCCGGCTATGGGGTTGACCACCGCTTTATGGTCTTTTATCGCCATTTGGGTTTCCGGGCTGGAGCCAAAAATGCGGTAGTTGCCAAAGTCGGCGTAGAAAAGATAAGGCGAAGGGTTGATGGACCGCAGCACCCGGTACACGTTGAAGTCATCCCCGCTGAAACGGCGTGAGAACTGCCGGGAAAATACAATTTGGAACACATCACCCAGTTGGCAGTGCTTTTTGCCCAGGCGCACCAGTTCCATGAATGCCTCGTCGGTAAGGTTGCTTTGCTCTTCGCCCTCCATGCGGAACTGATGGGTGGTAAACTGCTGGCTGTACAGCAATTGCTCCACTTCGTCCAGGCGGGATGCGTAGCCTTCCGGCAAATTCTCAAGGACGACAAGCTCGTCTTTAAAGTGGTTAATGCCAATGACGATTTGGTAAAGGTTGTACCGCATGTCGGGCAGTTCGTGCTTGCGCTTGCCAGCGTCAAACTCCAGGGTGTCGAAGTACTGCACGGCGTCAAAACCGGTATAGCCAATCAGGCCATTGAAACCGTCGTAGGGCACTTCGTAGTCGACCTCGATTCGCTGCAAAAAGCCCCGCAGCGCTTCGGGTACGGAATGCACGCCTTCGACCTGCTGTTGTTGCGTCTCCTGCCCGGGCAGCGCCACGCTAATCCGGCCGTTTTGCACCTGAAAGCTGCCGATAGCCCCTAGCCCCATGAAGGAATAGCAGTCTTCTTTGTTGCGAAAGTCATTGTTCTCCAGCAATACCGGTTCCGTAAAGTGGTCGCGGGCTTTGAGGTAGAGCGTCACCGGCGTGATGGTGTCCGCCAAGTAACGGCGTACGCGGGTGCGAAGCTTTACCTTTCGTTGTTGTGCGGTGGTCATGGATGTTGTTGTTTAGAAAAAACAAAGCGGCTTGCCGAGTGAACGACAAGCCGCTTTGTAGATTGATTAGGTAGTATAAGCATAGCGGTGCCTTTCACTCTCGGACGAAGGGTATGTGCCACCACCAATTTTGCTTTACTACCTGATACATATCTTATGGTGTTATTAAATTTGAGCCAAAGATAGTGGCAAGTCATTGAAACTTGCAAATCAAATAAGTAAGTTTTTTATAAAAACTTGGGCAAACGGTTTATTATGCATTGGTTATGACCAGTCAACTCTACACCTACAGCCAAGCGGCTCCCGGCCGCTCCCACAACGGCGACCATCTTCGGGTATACGACAGCGATAAGCTGCTGGTGCTCGCCGTCTCCGATGGGGTAGGCGGCCGGCCCTGCGATGCGGAGGCCTCGGCTTTACTCTGCCAGACCGTGCTGCGCCCCTTCGAGCAGCAAGACGAGTGGCTGCCTTGGCGGCAAATGCTGGGGCCGGCGCTACAGGAAGGGTTCCAGCAGCTCTACGAAACCGAGGGGGCTTGCCAAGGGATGCGTGCCACTTTGGTGCTGTTGGCTTACGACAAGGCCCGGAATGAGCTATTGTACTTCGGCAGCGGCGATAGCGAGTTGCTGTTGCTCAGCGATGTGGAGGAGGCACAGCTGTTGACCCCGGCTTCTTCCTTTGAACCCAGCTTAGCTCTGCTTCCCGGTAAGATTCAGGAATTTGGACGGTTGAGCCCGGGTATGGCCTTTGCCCTAGCCACCGATGGCTTTACGGATAACCGGGAAGGCTATCGCACGGAGCTTCGTTTGGCGGTTTTCAGCCCAGATATGCACAACCGCCTCGACCAGTTGATGGCCCTCAACCGGGCTACGCAGTACGATGATATGAGCTTGGCCGTACTGCGTTTTTTGTGAACCTTTGCCGGGCCTGTGCCATTTCCCGTTCATCATCAACCCATTATTATGAATACAAAGATTTGCGCGACTTGCTCGGAAGAGCATACCGTCCTTTACCGCGTACAGCTGGGGAAAGGGCAGCCTTGGGTGTTCGTTTGTAAAAGCTGCTGCGAGGAGCACCGCCGGCAGCCGGCGTATAGGTATGGGGGGACTTGGAAGGGGCGCCGGCATTAGATGGTTTTTTACCAGCCCTTAGCCTCTGGTATCTGTTCAAATATTGCCTTTAGTTCAGGGATGCTTTTTTGTTGCCTGACCATCTCGCGCCATACTGTAGGATGATGTTCTGAGTGTATATTGTTCTTTAACTGGTTCAGTCCGGCAGGGGCTGTACCATTTGCTTTTTGGTTAGCATATTCTCTTAGTCTTGCTCTGAAGTTGCCGTAGGCGTTTCTTCTTGCGGCAACCAAATCATCGCGGCTGTTCAGTTTTAGTACGTCTATAGTATATTCCCCTCGGTGATAGGCCGCGTCGGTTGGGTCATCGCTAATAGGGGTAAAGGCAAATGAATCTATGATATCAAGCCACAAATAATCCATTGGGTCTTCGAGGCGTGGGTCAATTAGGACGGAGTCACCGGGTGGTGGGGGTGCTTTAGAAAACTGCTTGTTGTCAATAATTACGAAAGAAGAAGTCTGGTTGGTGAATATCGCGAAACGATTGCTTTTAGGGCCGTTGCAGGGCCCGCAGGCGAATAGATAGTTCTCCCATACGAATGTCCGCTCTGGAAAAAAGTCTTTAGGCCAGATATGCTCAATTTCGTCAGCCATGGAGTCTTCACAGTAGCAACAGCGTTTGGCACCCGAGCACATCTTTGCAAGCTTTGCTTTGACCTCCCTAAAAGGCTGGTTTTGTTTTCTATGAGGCCAAATTCTTTTAGCTTCAGCTACCTGTCTTTCATAGTCAGGCTGATTGTCGATCTCTGACTGGTAGGAGCTTAGCGCCCGCAATGTATCATCGGTTAATGTTTCATTAGGCAACTGAATCATCATGCATTTTGCTTAGTAGGCAAAATGGAGAGCAATTCTTCTCTTCTTTCATGCTCTTCTTCGGAAAGCTTGCCGAGGATGGACTTTTTATTCAAACCAGCAAGCTCTTCCAGCAGGTCTGTTGTTTTTTCGGAACTTGTAGTATTTCTACCAAAAAGCTCGGTGCCGTAAGCTTCTAGAATATTACCATAAATTAGGCGCTGGCGTTCTGTGCCTTTCACTTCGTAATGTTCATAGGCACTGCCCGGTGCGGCAAGCCTCCAGATGGATCCTTTCTCTGCCGCCCTGCAAATAATCGGGCTATGGGTAGTTACAATGAATTGCAGGTTTGGGAAATAATGGGTGAACCACTGACCGATACGGGCTTGCCAAGTAGGGTGCAGGTGGGCGTCGATTTCATCAATAAGGACAGCTCCCGGCAATATGATGCGCATGTCCCCCTGCTGGACATTTTGGAATACAGCTTGCTGTCCATACACTATGATCATTTGACGAAGCAGCTCAAAAGTCAGGCTTAATATGGACCGAAAACCATCACTCATTTCGACTATATCTATCAGTTGGCTATTGCCATCTAGTAGCTTAACCCCCGCGGAAGAAACCTCACTTACGGTGGTTCCGTGAGGCAGGAGTTGCCCTTCATTGATAAAGCGTTTTAAATTACGAAGGATGCTTTTTGATACCTTATCCCCTTCAAGGTCCTGATATTTTAGTTCTCGCAGCCATTCCAGGCTTTCCGTGAGTGCTACGTCCTCTCCAAATATAGATAAGTGCGCTCCAGCTTTAGGGTTTGAATAATAGATTTTATCCCAATCTTTGTCTCCTCCGGTAAAACGCCTAAAGGGCCCAAAAGCGGTAGAGAACCATCCTCTACTACCATCTGACCATATTGACCGTTGGGCATATTCATAGTCTTTTTCGCCTTCCAGCGATTTCATCTTGCCGCTGCTCCTCCCATTTTCGCCCAGGTTCAATATTTCAACACCTGCCCAGAAGGGGATTTTTCGGGGTCTTGAGTTTCCTTTGTATCCGTCTGCTCTGCCCGGCTCGAGTTGAAGCCGGATTTGGCTTTTTTTGTGGCCCTTACGCACATAGGTGGCAAGGTTTTGCCTTAAAGCAGTCGCTTCATTCGGGCCAATAATTGCTAAAGATACAGCTCTCAGTATAGAAGATTTGCCCGCACCATTATCCCCAATCAACACATGCCAGCCCGCCGGCTTGGGGAAATTCAGTTCCAGGCGGTTGATACTCCGGATATTTTTGATCTCTATGCACTTTATATACATACTGCCGCTCAATTATTCATGTTAAATTTACGCTTTTCGTTGGACATTTTCTAATCCGGGCGATAATGCCTAAGCACAAAAAAAAGCCCAGCCGCCAAACGACCGAGCTTTCTTCCAGTGCCCAAGACAGGAGTCGAACCTGCACATCCTTGCGGATACTACCCCCTCAAGGTAGCGCGTCTACCAATTCCGCCACTTGGGCAGGGCTCATTTTAAAGCGATGCAAATATACGGGGATAAAACCGAGAATTGCAAGCGGGGCAGGCATTATTTTTCTACCCGTAAAACCGCTCCCCATCCCGGGCCATGCGCCGCAGCAAGGGGCTACAGCGGTAGCGGTCTTCGAGGTATTCATGCTGCAGGCGGTCCATCGTCTCTACACAGTGGTGGATGCCCTTTTCATCTGCCCATTTAAGCAAGCCCTTTGGATAATTGACCCCTTTGGTCATCGCTAGGTCGATGTCCTCGCGGGAGGCGATGTTGAGGTAAAGGGCGTCCGCCGCTTCGTTGATGAGCATGACGACGATACGCCATACGATCTGCTCGCCCAGTTTCTTGTCCTTGTTGGGGTCGGGGTGTTGTGCACCCTCCCGGTAGTCGTAGTAACCCCGTCCGGATTTGCGGCCTAGGTAACCCGCTTCAGCCAAACGTTTTTGCGTGAAAGCCGGCTTGTAGCGGGGGTCGTAAAAGAAGGCTCCGAAAACAGTTGCAGTGACCTTATAATTGACATCGTTGCCGATATAGTCCATCAGCGTGAACGGGCCCATGCGGAAACCGCCAATCTCGGTCATCGCCCAGTCGATGGTAGCCACGTCGGCAAAGCCCTCTTCCAGCAGGCGCAGCGCTTCCCCGTAGAACGGGCGGGCGACGCGGTTGACGATGAAGCCGGGGGTGTCCTTGGCTACTACCGTTGTTTTGCCCCAGCTTTGGACCAGCTCCTGCGAGTGTTTGAGCACAGCCCCACTCGTTTGCACGGCGGGGATGATTTCCACCAGCTTCATCAAGGGGGCCGGGTTGAAAAAATGAATGCCGATCACCCGGCTAGGGTCCTTGCACACTGCAGCAATTGCAGCGATAGAAAGCGAAGAGGTATTGGTCGCCAAAATACAGTCCTCTGGTACGATCAGCTCCAGCTGTTCAAATACATTGCGCTTGACTTCCAGGTCCTCGACGATGGCCTCGATGATGAGGCCGGAAGATTTGAAATCGTACAAACTGTCGACGTATTGGATACGCCCTTGAATCGCCTCGGCTTCTTCCGCCGTCAGGCGCTCTTTTTCCACCAGGCGGTTCATGATTTTGCGCAGCTTGGCCTGCGAACGTTCCAGCGCCACAGGGTTATTGTCATATAGAAAAACGGTATGGCCGGCGGTCGCGGCGACCTGGGCGATCCCGCTGCCCATAGCCCCGCTGCCGATGATGCCTACATTGATCATGGTTTTATCGGTTGATTTGCGGGGAAGGTAAGGATTTTCAATAAAGTAGCCTCTGATTTTGCCCCCGCTTTCATCTCCACATTTTTGTCATAAGCTGCAATTGTGCCAACCAAGCTGGATTCAGCATCGTTATTTTCCTTGATTTGAATAGCTTTGCACCACAAAATATAAACAGACATGACCTCCAAGAATTACTTTTTCCTGTTGCTGCTCTTCTTCGGCAACCTTACGGCAAATGCCCAACAGGCAGACCCTATGCTCCAATTGCAAGTGGATGTTGTCTACTTGGCCTCCGATCTCCTAGAGGGGCGGGAAACCGGCAAGAAGGGCGAGCGAATGGCGGCAGAGTACATCGCCCACCGCTACGAAGAGATTGGCTTGAGCCCGAAAGCCTACGGCGGCAAGTGGTACCAGGATTTTGAAGTACAGTACAAAGCCCACCCGCACGCTAAGGAAACCGAAACGCGTACGGCGCGGAACGTCATCGGCTATTTGGATAATGATGCGGAACACACCGTGGTTGTCGGTGCCCACTACGACCACCTCGGGCACGGCATCATGGGCTCCCGCCACACCGGCGACCCGGCCGTGCACAACGGCGCAGACGACAACGCAAGCGGGGTCGCCCTTATGTTGCAGTTGGCTGAGCAACTGAAAGCCGGCCGGGCTGCCAACAACAACTACCTCTTCATCGCCTTCTCCGGTGAAGAAATGGGGCTATTCGGCTCCAAATACTTTGTAAACAACCCGACCGTCAACCTCGGCAAAGTCAACTATATGCTGAATATGGATATGGTGGGCCGGCTCAACGAAGAAAAAGTATTGTCGGTCAACGCTGCAGGCACTTCCCCGGCCTGGGAAGCAGTACTCGGTGATTTGTCGATTGGCGGTATCGAAGCGGTTACCTCCGAGTCGGGTATCGGCCCTAGCGACCATACTTCTTTTTACCTGAAAGATATCCCCGTTCTGCACTTCTTCACCGGCCAGCACGACGACTACCACAAGCCGGAAGACGATGCGGAGTTGGTGAACTACCAAGGTCTGCTGCTGACTACAGAGTATATCCTGGCTTTGATCGAAGAGCTGGACGGCGAGGGCAAGCTGGCTTTTACCAAAACCAAAGACGAAGAGGAGAGCCGCCGCGCCGCCGACTACAAAGTCACCTTAGGGGTGATGCCGGATTATGTCTTCCAAGGGCAAGGGCTGAAAATCGACGGTGTGATGGATGGCCGTACCGCTGCCAAAGCCGGCATTCAGGAAGGGGATATCGTCGTCAAGATGGGCGGCATCAAGATCAAGGATATTTACGCCTACATGGATGAATTGGCCAAGTATGAATCTGGCGACAAAACCACCGTAGTGGTTAAGCGCGGAGAGGAAGAGATTCAGTTGGAAGTAGAATTCTAAGCAGATGACCAACAAAGAAATCGCGCAGCACTTCCGCAAGCTGGGGCAAATCATGGAGCTGCACGGGGAGAACCCTTTCAAAATCCGCTCGTACTCCAATGCCTACCGGACACTGCGTTCACTAGAGCAGCCCCTTTCAGAAATGAGTGCCGAGGAGATGGGCCAGATCAAAGGCGTAGGCAAAGCCATACAAGGCAAGATTCAAGAGTTGCTGGAGACCGGCAAGATGAACACGCTGGAGAAGTACCGTGCTAAAACGCCCGCCGGCGTGGAGGAAATGCTCAACATCAAAGGCTTTGGCCCCAAAAAGATCATGGCGGTCTGGGAAGGGCTGGGCGTGGAGTCGGTAGGGGAGCTGCTGTACGCCGTAAACGAGAACCGGCTGGTCGAACTCAAAGGCTTTGGCAAGAAGACGCAGGAGGAATTGCGTAAAAAGCTGGAGTACTACCAAAAGTCAAAAGACCGCTTTCACTACGCGGCCTTGGAGCCGATTGCCGGCAAATTGGCTGAATCCGTACGTGCAGCTCTGCCGGATGAGGTGCCGGTTAGCTTATGCGGGGCTATCCGCCGCAAAGCCGTTGTGCTAGACGAAATCGAATTGTTGATTGGCCAGGAAGACGCGGCAAAGGTATTGGAAACGGCGGACGTACTGCAAAAGCTAGCACCATCGAACGGCAGCTACACCGCCCGCACCGTGGAGGAAGACGTGCCGGTGCGTATTTATTCCTGCCCTAAAGCCCAGTTTGGCAGCACGCTCTTCAAGTTGACCGCGGCGGACGACTTCTCGGCGGCGGTGCAGGCGCATTTTTCGACCGCTGATTGGGAAGGTAAGGCTACCGAAGCAGCTGTTTTCGAGCAGCTGTCTTTGCCGGTCATACCGCCCGAGCTGCGGGAAGAAGGTTGGAGCCTAGATTTGGCGAAAGCCGGCAAGCTGCCCCAGCTCATCGAGGAGCAGGACATTCAGGGGGTCGTGCACGCGCACACGACCTACAGCGATGGGGCGCATACTTTGCGCGATATGGCGGAATATGCTAAAAACCAAGGGTTTAGCTATTTAGGCTTGACGGACCACTCCAAGTCTGCCTTCTACGCCAACGGCCTGCAGCCCGAACGCGTCCGCCAACAAATGGAAGAAGTGGACGCCCTCAACCAAGAACTGGCGCCATTCCGTATTTTCAAAGGGATAGAGAGCGACATTCTGAATGACGGCTCGCTCGACTACGCCGAAGAGGTGCTGAAAGCATTTGACTTTATCATCGCTTCCGTGCACAGCAACTTGCGTATGGACGAAGCTAAAGCGACCCAACGGCTCATCACAGCTATCGAGAACCCCTACACGAGTATGCTGGGGCACCCCACCGGCAGGCTGCTGCTTTCCCGGGAAGGGTATCCCATAGACCATAAAAAGGTACTCGATGCCTGCGCCGCCAATGGGGTAGCGGTAGAAATCAACGCCAACCCTTACCGGCTGGATTTGGACTGGACGTGGATACCTTACGCCCTGGAGAAAGGCATTCTGCTCAGCATCAACCCCGACGCCCACAGCAAAGCGGGCATACACGATATCCACTTTGGCCTGCAGGCAGCCCGCAAAGGGGGGCTGACCGCAGCTCAATGCGTCAACGCCAAGAGTGCCGAAGCTTTTATCAAGGCTTTGCAACGATAAAAAAAGAGGCTTCCCGCTGGAAGCCTCCGAATTTGAATCGATAGTCATTTCGATTCCCCTTGTTTCGTTGTTTGTGTTGTGTTTATCGAACGGTAGGTGTAATTTGGGGAACCTCTGCTCTGTGCAATTTCATGTTATTAACGACTGCAATATCGGGCAAAAATGCATAATTGACGTTTGACTATGTTGCAAATGTGTACACATATGTTGCATCATGCTGTTTATTCCGGTGTATCTTGCAAATTACTTGGTGAAAATCCGAATTGTTCCTTGAAACGGGTAGAAAAGTACTGGGGCGAATTAAAGCCTACTTTCAAACTCACTTCACTGACGTTGTGGCCCTTCATGAGCATTGCCCGCCCACGTTCCAGCCGGTAATTTCTGATAAAAGCTGTTGTAGACTGGCTCGTGATCGCTTTCAGCTTTCGGTGGAGCTGTGAGCGGCTGAGGTGGTTCATACGCGCGAGTTCTTCGGCATTCAGTTTGGGGTTTGACAGATGCTCTTCCAGGCAGCTTTCCAATTTTTCCAGAAACTGCGTTTCCATATCTGGCAGGTCAGACTTGTTTCCCGTATGCTGAGATTGGCTGTATTTCTTTTGTAAGAGCTTCCGTAGATTGATGAGTTGTTGAATACGAAGCAGTAGTTCTTCGCTGTAGAAGGGTTTTTCGAGGTATGCATCTGCACCGCGGCCGAAGCCCTCCAAACGGCTTTTCAAGGCTGATTTTGCGGTAAGCAGAACGATGGGGATGTGGGAGGTCCGCTCGTCTTGTTTCAGGCGTTGGGTAAGCTCAAAGCCATCCATGATCGGCATCATAACATCGGAAACGACCAAGTCGGGCAGTTCTTGCACAGCAACCTCGAGCCCCTCACGCCCATTTTCTGCTTCCATCAACTGGAAATGCTCGCCAAGTACAGCGCATATAAAACGCCGGAGGTCAGGCTGGTCTTCCACAATGAGCACTTTCAGCTCGCGGTCTGCCTCTGCAGGGGTATTTCGGGCTGCTTCTTCCCCGAAAGCGTGCTGCTGCCGCTCCGTATACTGTGCAGAGGCGGGAGCCGGCGTGGCGTGCTCTAGCGAGGGGGCGGGTATTTGCAAACGGAAAGCAGACCCCCGGCCTACCTGGCTGTCGAGCTGCAGGCTGCCGCCCAATATTGAGGTCAACTCTTTGCTCAGGGCCAGCCCAATGCCAGTACCAGTAGCCTTCTGGTCTGCTGACTTCGCTTGGTAAAAGCGCTCGAAAACATGCGCTTGCTCGCTTTCCGGAATACCCATGCCAGTATCTTTCACTACGATGATGAAGTGCCCGTCTTTTCGGCTGCAGTGTAGGTAGATGGACCCATTTTCTGGCGTGAATTTCACCGCGTTGGAAAGTAGATTGGCTATGATTTTTTCCAGTTTGTCTTTGTCAAAATGGCTGTCGTAATCCGATTTTTCGCCTTGGCAGTCCATCTCCAGTTTTATGCCTTTCTGCCGGGCATGCTCCCGGAAACGTCCGCCGGTATCCTGCACCAGCGTGCATAGGTTGCCAGTTTCGTAGCGTACCGGCATGGCGCCTGCCTCAATTTTGCTAATATCCAGGAGTTGGTTGACAAGCTGTAGCAGTTGGCGGGCGTTCTTGGAAATGAGGTAAGCCATATTGCGTTCTTCCTCTTTGCTGAGCTTGTTGAGTAATTGCCGGGCGGGTTCGTGGATTAAGGTCAGTGGGGTACGGAATTCATGGGTGATATTGGAGAAGAAGTTTGATTTCAGCCGGTCGAGCTCTGACAGCCGCTCAGCTTCCCGTTGTTCGTAAGCTAGTTGGTTGCGCAGGGTCGCCCTTCTGACTTGGAACCGGTAGGCAAAGTACAGTGCGCCCCCCAGCAAAATGGCGTAAGCGATGTAAGCCCATGTAGTTCGCCACCAAGGCGGGGAAATGCGTATCCGCAAGGTAGCCGGCTGCTCGCTCCACCGGCCGCCCTGGCTGCTGCCCCAAACCTGGAACGTGTACTGGCCAGGCTGCAGGTTTGCGTAAGTGACTTCCCGGGTGCCTTCCATTATTTTGACCTGATCGTCAACGCCTACCATCTGGTAACGGTAGCGGTGCTTGCTAGGGTTGGCATACTGTAGAGCAGCGAAACGCAGCGTAAGCACATTTTGGCTGTGGGGGAGTTTTATCTCGCTGACTTGCGGCACCGGGGTTTGGATTATGGCGGTATCTTCCTTAAAATCTAAGGGCTCGCTGTTGACCTCAAGGCCTGTAATCATCACATTGGGAGCAGCCATACGCTCTTGCACCTCCTCGGGGTAAAAGCTGTTGATCCCGTTGACCCCTCCAAACAAAAGGCGCCCGTCCGGGGCTTCCGTGTACGACATGCTATTGAATTCGTCGGCTTGCAGGCCGTCCCGGGCAGTAAAATTTCTGAAACGGTCTTCGTGGGGGGAATAGCAGGACAGCCCCCGGTTGGTGCTTATCCACAGCCGGCCGGCCTTGTCTTTCTGTATGCTGTAGACGACCTGATTGGGCAGCCCATCCTTAGTCGTGTAATTGGTGAAACGGCCCGTAGCAGGGTCAAATAAGCTGAAGCCGCCTCCCCGGGTGCCTACCCACAGCTTGCCGTCTTCGGCGCCTTCCAAGCAAAGTATGCGGTCGGACAATGGATTGTGTTCGGCTTTTTCCTCTCTCCTGTAGTATCGGCTTTCCAAGCTGCCGTCCTCCCTAAGCTTCATATAGACCAACCCGTACTGCGTACCGGCCCAAAACGCATCTTCCTCCGGCAGGTAGTGTAATGCATAGATTTTCAAATCCGTACGCCTTTCTGGAAATACCTTGCTGAGGTCGACATACTCTAATGAGGCTTGGCCGGGTTTAAACAGGGCAAGCTGACTGTTATGGCAAGGCATCCACACTCGGCCCGAAGCATCGATAGCCATAGGTAAGAAGGGCCGAGTATCGCAGTCGTAAGGGAAAGTCGCTACTTCTCCAGTGCCCGGGTGGTAGCGGATAAGCTTTCGCCCCAGCTCGATAATATTGAGCCGGAACCAGTAGCTGCCATCCGCGCTGTTGAGCACATAATTGCTGCGCCGGGCCAAAGCAGGGAATCCAGCGGGGAAATACAGACTTCCCGTTTGCGGGTCTAAGGCTCGCATTTGGCCACCTTGCCACACCCATAGCCGATCCTGCCGGTCTACGTACAATTGGCGGGTACTCCGGTTTTCGAGTTGATGGCTGAAATTGTTGACCCTTGGGTTAAAAACTCGTACGCCGTACCCGTTAGTGCCGATCCAAACCAGGCCGTCCCGGTCCGTAAACAGGGTTGTTTGCAGCCACTTTCCATCGAATTGGACAACAGGCTCCACCCGCTGCCCATCGGGCGCCTCGGGCTTGATTTTGAATAGTGTATTCGCATTACCTAACCAAATAGCGCCCTTGTCGTCCACGTGCAAGGTCCCCCAACCTCCGCTTGTGCCGGCGGGTAATGGAATATGGCTTAAGGTATCTCCGTTGTGGAGGTAGACGTCCTGGTTGGAAGCAACGACTAAGGTGCCTCCGGGGTGCCGGCTCAATTGGAAATAAGAGTTGGGTTTCCGCAGTGCGGGGATGCCCAGCGAGGGGTGGAAGGGGCGAAGCGTATCCGGGTGGGAAGGGTCTATGGCGTAGATACCTAGCTCGCAGGAGGCCAACAAGTTGTTGTCATCCAAGAGCAGCATTTTTTTTACTTCGCTGCCTGTGCCTTCTACCGTGTAGTTGGTAAACCGTGCTTTTGGGTGCAGCCCGGTAGGAGCGGCTTCTGGCCTTGTGCTGTTACCGGTTGGAAGGATCACCCGGTCGAGGCCTTCGCTGGTCGCTACCCAGAAAACAGAGTCATTTTGCTGGACAATCCTATTGATCTCCTTTGTGTGGGGCGATTCCGGCCTAAGCTGGTAAAAGCGTTCTGTGCGGCGGTCAAAAATATTGATACCGCCCATCATCGTGCCTACCCACAACCGTTCCAAATGATCCTCCATGAGGCAGGTGACAATATCATCGGAAATGGAGTAGGGGTCGGAAGGGCTATGGCTGTAAGCCTTAAATTGGTAACCGTCGAACCGGTTGAGCCCGTCTTTGGTCGCAATCCAGATAAACCCCTCTTTGTCTTGTAGTATGTCATAGATCATCCCCTGTGATAAACCCTCGGCGATGGTGAGTTGGGCGTATGGTTTTTGCTGGGCGGATGAAGGCAGATAGGTGAGGGTGAACAAAATGGGCCACATCACAAGAATGCGTAGGTGCATATTTTCTGAGTTTGTACAACTTTGGTCGAGGGGGGGATTAACAGCTCATTAACAAAACTTCAAAGCGGATTAACGGCCAATATTTCCGTATTTTCTACCTTTGTAAGCGACCGGCGGACATCAGAGTGGTGTCTTTCGGATAGAGAAGAAGCTAAAGTATTATTTTAATCCAAAACGAGAAAGAAATGTTAAAGCAAATCAGAGTTGCATTCTTGGCATTGCTGGCAGTAGGTTTCCTAGCAAGCTGCAATACCAGCTCAGAAAGTTCTGCCCAAGAAGAAGCCCGTAATGACTTGGAACAGCCAAATACGCCACAGTCGGCTAGTAACCCTGCTATGGCCAACGAGCCGCAGCAGGTACAGAAACAGCCTGCGGCGCCAACCGGCCCGACTACCGTGATGGCATTCGAAGAAACGGAGTTTGACTTTGGTACGATCACAGCAGGCGAAAAGGTGTCTCACACTTTTACCTTCACGAACGACGGCGACGAGCCGCTGATCCTGAGCAACGCTAAAGGCAGCTGTGGTTGCACTGTACCAAAGTGGCCACGCGAGCCGATCGCGCCGGGTGAATCTGGCGAAGTGACGGTAGAGTTCAACTCTAAGAATAAGAAAGGAAAGCGCAACCAAAAGGTGACGATAACAGCCAATACCAACCCGCCTCAGACCTTCTTGTTCCTCAAGGGGCAAGTAGAGCCGGGCGCAGGCAGCTCGGATGCTGGCGCACCTAAGATCAACGTACAGCAGCCGAACTAAGTTACCGGCAGTTTTCAACGCACGAAGACACGGAGCCATCTTGCATCTATTTGCAGGGTGGCTTTTTTAACTTTGTACGCAAAAGCCAAGATAGCATGAAGCGATATCTGTCCCTAGTCAAATTCAGCCATACCGTCTTTGCCCTGCCATTCGCGTTGTTAGGGTTCTTCTTAGGGACGCTTGCTACCGCATCCCCCCTCAGTTGGAGGCTGCTGGGGCTGGTCCTGCTGTGTATGATTTTTGCCCGCAGCGCCGCTATGGCGTTCAACCGTTATTTGGACCGGGATATTGACCAGCGAAATGCCCGCACCGCAAAACGGGAAATCCCGGCGGGCGTGGTCAGTCCGGCTGCTGCCTTACGCTTCGTGATCGCCAATAGCGTGCTTTTCATCTTGACGACTTGGTTTATCAATACCCTCTGTTTCCTCCTTTCTCCTTTGGCGCTGCTGGTCATATTGGGGTATAGCTACACCAAACGCTTTACCTTCCTGTGCCATTTTGTGCTGGGCCTAGGGTTGGCGCTAGCACCAATTGGGGCTTACATCGCTGTCACCGGGCAGTTTGCGCTTCTGCCTTTGCTGTATTCCGGTGCTGTACTGCTGTGGGTCTCCGGTTTTGATATTATTTATGCGCTGCAGGATGACGAATTTGACCGTTCGCTCTCTTTGCATTCTGTGCCCGTGCAATTGGGGCGCCGCAAAGCACTACGGTTGTCCACCATGCTACACTTAGTATGCGCTTTGCTCATCATGGCGGCAGGGTACCAACTCTATAGCTTATACCCCGTTTTTGGCTGGTTGCATTGGCTGGCAGCAGCTATTTTCATTGCGCTGTTGGTATTTCAGCACACTTTGGTCAAGCCGCATGATTTGAGCCGGGTCAACATTGCCTTTTTTACAACCAACGGCATTGCCAGTCTGGTATTTGGCACCTTGGTGATTCTGGACTTGTATATATAGCGCAACAAAGCCGAGCTTTTACCGTACACTATAGCGTGAACCGATTGTAAAGTGGGGCTGCTGCCTGTCAGCTAACCCAGTTTATCTTTAAATAGCCCACTATGAGAACACAAAAACGGCAACCCGAGCTAGGCCGCTCGGCGTTTTCCTATCGCGTAAGTCTGCTGTTGCTGGCCGCCATTTTTTACGTTTTGCCCACCCACGCTCAGCAAAACCGGATGAAAAGGGCAAATACCCTGTACGAGCGCGGCCAGTTGAGCGCTAGTATTCGATTGTACCACAAAGTATTAGACCAAGCCGATATCCCGCAAGCGAAAATCCGTTTGGCGGAAGCCTACAGGCGCATCGGCGACTACCACACTGCCGCTCAATGGTATGCCTTGGTAATGGGGCTAGAAGAAAGCCAGCCGGAGCACCGCCTTCAGTATGGCTTTTGCCTGTTGAGGACCGGCGATTGTGAAGCAGCCGAGCGCTGGTTTCAAGAGTACCTGAGCATGCGGCCCTACGACAGCCGAAAGCCCGATCTTGCCAATGCTTGCGCTACTATTCAACGGCTGGGCGAAGATAATCCCGGCGTATCGCTCCGCAACTTAAATATCAATACGTCCGGTCAGGATTTGGCCCCGGCTTTTTTCCGCAACGGCCTGGTTTATACCAGTACTAACCGCCCCGAAGGCGCGGACCGCGCTTATGCTGGATTGTTCTTTGCCCCCAAACTGGAAGGGGACAGTATCGTCTTTGGTGCTGCATCATCCTTTTCTGGAAGCCTGGACCAGCCTTTTCACGAGGGCGTAGCAGCCTTTAATTCTAGCCAAAACGAAATCTTTTTTACCCGTACCCGTCAGACGGAGCGGCAGGAAGGCCGGCTGCGGCTCGAAATCACCGCCGCCCGCTTGCTGCCGCAGGGCAATTGGAGTGCACTGAAGCCCTTGCCTTTTAGCAGCGACGACTACTCAGTAGCACACCCCTCTATAAGCAAGGACGGCCAACGCTTGTACTTTTCCTCCGACATGCCGGGGGGGCAAGGCGGGAAAGATATCTACGTCAGCGTTCGGGTCAACGGCAACTGGTCAGAACCGCTCAATTTGGGCAAGACCATCAATACCGAAGGCGATGAAGTATTCCCTTACATTGCTTTGGATGGCAGTTTGTACTTCTCTTCGGATGGGCTGGTGGGCCTGGGCGGGCAAGACCTTTACCGGGTATGCGAAGATGAGGCCGGGCTTTGGGGGCGGCCAGAAAATTTGGGCGCTCCTTTCAACACAAAGGCAGACGACTTCGCCATTATCGTCGACTCTACTGGCACTATGGGGTACTTCACCTCCAACCGGGAAGGCGGCAAAGGGGCAGATGATTTGTACTACTTTGAAAAGACGGGCCGGCCTGTACAACTGGAAGTGCTGGCACTGGATGGAGGCCAGCCCTTGGAAGCTACGTTATTGTTGAAAGAACGATATGATACGGTAGCTACAAATGCGAATGGGCAGGCAATATTGCAATTACAAACGTGCACTTACGTAACTGCTAAGTCCCCAGGGTATAAGCCTAAAACCATTGAAGTCTGCCCGCAGGAAATGGATAAACAAGCGGACACCCTAGTCGTTGCCATTGCTCTGGAAGCTCAGTCTTTTTTCAACTTGGCGGGAGTGGCTTTCGACCAAGTCACGGGGCAGCCGCTGCCCGGCGTACAGCTGCAGCTTTTTAGCGACAGTTGTGCAACGCCACAATCGGATTACACCAATGCAAAGGGGCAATTCCAGTTCGAAACTTCTACGCCCTGTTGTTATACGCTACAGGCGGCACTCGACGGCTACCAAGAGCAAACCTTGGAAGATACGATGTGCTTAAATGCCGAGCGGCCCCGGCGCTTTACCAATGTATTTCTAGAACCCGAGAAAGAGGCAGCAGATGCTTTGCCGATTTCTGATGCCCCTTCAGAACAAGATATCTTCACTGGTTTTGAGCGGTCTGACCATAGCGCGAGCGACACTTCTGAACTGATCTACCGGCTCAATGTCTACTACGATGTGGGGCGCTCTAGTGTGCAGCCGAACTCTATTCCGGAGCTGATCAAATTGCGGGACTTGCTGCTGCGCAACCAAGACTTGCATGTGGCTATATACTCGCATACGGATTCGGAAGGGGGGTATACGAGCAACATGCGCTTGTCGCAAAAAAGGGCGGACAAAATCATGCGCTACCTCATCGGGCAGGGGGTTGAGCGGGACCGCTTGGAAGCCCAAGGCTTTGGGGAAACCCGTCTGGTAAACGATTGTGAAGACGGCGTGCCCTGCGAAGAATGGGAGCACCAAGAAAACCGGCGTACGGAGTTTAAAGTATTGGATTAAACCTACTTTGACCAAGCTTGGCAGCTGAATACCTCGTACTCGCCAGCGGAGAACGGAAGGGTGTATTCAATGAACATGAAATCCTGCGGCTCAGTCTTGCAAAAATGCTTTGCCAAAGATTGATAAACGCGGCGTTCAGGGTACACAGGTACGTTGAGTTCTTCTAGCGACCAGGTGAAGACGTCTATGGTTTCTCCTTCGTCGAGAATGCTATTATCTAAGTAATAAGGTTCTAGCTTTTCGTCAAGCTCGTCCAATGCCGCCCCGCGTACACCGATGTACAAGTATTTGATATTGTCAGAATAAAGGTTAAATGATAAGTAGTTATCCCACTTGCCGGCAAACCGGAGCGAAGGAGCTAGCCAAGCAAGCAGCACAACGGCAAAAACTGGCCAAGGAGCGATTTGCTTTTGCGTTTTTTTCTTGCGGCTTTTTCCTATCGTACTATGGAATACTATCTTGTCTTCCTGGCCCCAGAATGCAGCTACCACAAACAGGCTCATAGCAATATTCCAAGGCAAAACGATCATGTTATTCCCCATAGTGAAAAGGTAGGCCATAATCACCACATGGGTAAAAATTGCACCCACCACGGCAGGTTTACGGCTGGCAGGGAAGTACAGCCCTAGCGCTACCCCAATTTCCACTAAAGGAATCAAATAACCCAGCCAATTCGCTTCGTACAGTATGCTGCCCTCCGAAAAACCAAACAAATTGCTCATCATCAGGCGGTAGGTGATCTCTGTAAATCCAGGGTTGAGTTTGTTGAGGCCGCTCCAAAAGTATATGCCGATCATCAGGATTTGAAAACTGCGCAAAAACCAGCGGTTGCTATCAGGCGACTTTTTCCGTAGCTCGGGTAGAAAAGCCAGCGAGAGCAATAGAACAAGAGCATAAGTGTACACCCAAGGCTGCCAACGCATCTGATCCTGTAGTAGCAAGAATAGTAGCAGTACGGCAGTGGTCACACGTATTATGAGGCTGTTGGAAAACAAGCTGGCAATTATGCCAAGTGAAAATAGGCTTAACAGCACGGCATCCAATGGGGCAGAAAGCAACGGCATGCCCTCAAATACCGGCACCATGGGAAAGAGTCGGCTATTGAGCCATAGTGGAAAGGACAATCCTATGCCGATTAGGAAAAATACAATTGCCGTTCCATAGATGATACCTAACCTGTTGGGTGTAGTGTTCATAGCAGCTGTGTGGTCATTTCTTTACTGCTAAAGTAGGCATTTTTAAGGAACGGCAATCTTGCGAGTTGGGGGCAGCAGGCTTTACCATCAGCAAACGGCAGAGCCTGCTAGGGTGAAGCATTACTCAAAAATAGCACATACGTTCGTACGGTCTTGAGGCATCTTGTCTTTGGGTAAGAAATAGACCTTGCCACTGTGCAGATGGGTCTGCGTAGCCGCCAAGTCGAGCAGGTCTACGCTGTCCGCTTGGCGTTCTTTGTGCAGCTCCACCGTTTCATTTTTATCTTGGTAGCTGCCCCAGCTATGTTGGTCTTGGGCGACGAAAAGGGTACTCACTTTACCCTCGTAGGCTTTGGCGACTACTTCAAAAATAGAGGCAGAAGCCTTACCGTCTTTGTTGTATTCATCGAAGGCTTTGGTGCGTTGCTCTTGTCTGCCGTGGTGGTAGTTATTGATGATTTCCACGGCTTTTTCGTGTAACTGAGTCTCGCTTTTGTCCTCGGGCTTGCCGCTGATGTGCACGGGGGTTATCTCCAAGTAATCGCTTGTGTCTTTATAAACCGGGGCTATTTGGTCGGTGGTAGCGAGCACCAATGGCGTCCGTTCGTCTGCTATCGCTTTTTTGACGCCAAGGTCGACTTGGTAAGCGTATCGCTTATACTGCTTGAGATTGTGGCCGGCCCCCATCTCTTCGTTTTCATAAATCGGCGACTCGTAGGCAGAATCCCCGCGGTTGCGCTGAACATTTCGTTCACTGTTTTCCCGCTCGAGAGCTGCTTTCAGGTTGTCGGGCAATACTACATCAGCACCTATGGGATGTAGCTCATTACGGTTGCCCTCGAACAAAGCCGCCTGATCTTCGCTCAGTTTCAACAGGTAAAAGCGCTCAGTACCATTGACGGCAGGCAGTAGCGGGCGCAGGTAAAAGCGGTTGCCTACATAAAAGAACGGACCCGCTTCGTAGGGGAGTTTGTAAGACTCAAATTGGTCTTCAGTGATGAACAGGGCAAAGCTGTCTTTGAGGTGCTTCCAGAGCGCTACTTCCTGCAAGAGCTCGTAGGCGTTAAAGAGAAAACGTTTAGCCTCCTTGTCTGACATGCCTTTTTCTACGAGTTCGTCAGAAATATCCTTCAGCATGCGTTTGAGGAAAGAACGGCTTTCCGTACCCGTTTTGCTATCATGGGCAGGCACGTATATGGATACGCAGTAATCATTTTGTTTTTCTGCTAGTTTTCTAAAGGCTTTGTTGTTGAGCATATAGTGGTTTTGAATCAGTTTGTTTGGTGTTGGAACGTGAGCTTTGAAGGGCATGTTCACTCTGCACCGACGGCAGAAGTGGCTGAATAGCAAGCATTTTTGCGGTAGCACCAACAATCTGATTGCTAGAATGGCCACTACCCGCAGGCCGGCTGCTGTATCCTGCCGTCCATCATTTGGTACCACCCACGAGCTGTTGGCAGGCAGAGGCTAAACCTATCCCAGTAGGTCAAATCCGAACAATCCCTTACCTTAGCTCCGTCCAAAAATAGAACCATGCAAGCAGTACAAGATTTTATTCAGCAGCACCGCGAACGCTTCTTAGAGGAACTGTTCGAGCTGTTGCGCCTCCCTTCCGTCAGTGCTGACCCACAGTACAAAGACAACGTATTCAAAACGGCAGAATTCGTGGCCGAGGCACTCAAAAAAGCCGGGGCTGATACCGTGGAAGTTTGCCCCACCGACGGTTTCCCCATCGTATACGCCGAAAAGATAATCGACCCTGCAAAACCCACGGTCTTGGTCTACGGCCACTACGATGTGCAGCCCCCTGACCCCATGGATTTGTGGGATTCCCCGCCCTTTGAGCCGGTGATCAAAGAAACACCGGTACATCCCGATGGTGCCATCTTTGCCCGCGGTGCATGCGACGACAAAGGGCAGCTCTACATGCACGTCAAAGCCTTCGAAGCCATGGTGCAAAACGACAGCCTGCCCTGCAACGTCAAGTTCATGATCGAAGGCGAAGAGGAGGTCGGTTCTGCCAATCTCGGCATATTCTGCCGCGAGAATAAAGAGAAACTGGCCTGCGACACCATTCTGATTTCCGATACTTCCATTATCGCCAACGAGACGCCTTCCATCACGGTGGGGCTACGCGGGCTGAGCTACTTGGAAGTAGAAGTGACCGGCCCCAACCGCGACTTGCACTCCGGTGTCTACGGTGGCGGGGTAGCCAACCCGATCAACGTACTTTGCGACATGATCAGCTCGCTGCAGGATGACAACAAGCGCATTACCATACCGGGCTTTTACGAGGATGTGGTAGAGCTGAGTGAAGCCGAGCGGAAAAAAATGAACGAGGCGCCTTTCAATCTAGACAAGTACAAACAAGACTTGGCTATCGGCGATGTGCAAGGCGAAGCCGGGTATACTACACTCGAGCGGGTCTCCATCCGGCCCTCCCTCGACGTAAACGGTATTTGGGGAGGCTATATCGGCGAAGGGGCAAAGACCGTGCTTCCGTCCAAAGCCTACGCTAAAATCTCCATGCGTCTGGTACCTAACCAAAATTCGGATAAAATCACCGAGTTGTTCCGCCAACACTTCGAAAGCATGGCCCCGCCTTCGGTACAGGTAAAGGTTATCCCGCACCACGGTGGCGAACCGGCGATGACACCCACGGATACCCCGGAATATCTGGCAGCTTCCAAAGCGATGGAGGAGACCTTTGGCCAAGTACCTATCCCAACGCGCGAGGGCGGCAGTATTCCAATCGTTGCTTTGTTTGAAGACGTGCTGAATGCCAAAAGCGTGCTGATGGGCTTTGGCCTCAATAGTGACGCTATCCATTCGCCCAATGAGCACTACGGCCTTTTCAATTTCTACAAAGGCATCGAAACCATACCGTATTTCTACCAGCACTACGCCGCTTTGAAGTAACAGACTTTTTTGACAAAAGCGGAGGTATAGATCGTTCTCCGTCAAATCCTGTGGTCAAGTCGAAAAGGAAAGCAAATAAGAGATTGCTGATTTTCTTTTTGGCTTGACCGTAGATTACAGGTTTTGTCGAAGAATCAGATTGATACGGCAGCAGGTTGTTGCTCTTACTCTTTTCCCTCCAAGTCCGTTTCTTGTTCATTCTCCTTTTTGTACTGCTCCAGTTCCCGGAGGTCGGTCTTGTCCCAGAATTCAACATCGGTGATCACCGCTGCACGGGAGACAATATGGGCCGCCAGCGGGGCAATCAGGAAGATAAAGAGCAGGATAGCAAAGATTTCAATAAAGACCAGGGTATCGTTGTAGTGCATGCCTACGCCCAGCAAAATGAGTAAGACGCCCAAAACCACTGCCTTTGTACTTGCAGAGTTGCGGATGTAAAAATCAGGGAACCTGATCATGCCGATGGAAGAGATCAGCATGAACAGGGAGCCGGCCAGTATGAAAAGCGCACTGAGGATATCTCTAATCATCATCTTGGGGTTTGTTCCGTTTGTAGACCAAATAATAGGCAAAAGTCATAGTGCCCACGAAAGCTATAAGCGACATGATCAATGCCACGTTCAGGTATGCTTTTTGTTCTGCCAAGACCGAATAAATAGCTAGCACGGCCAGCAAATTCGCCGAGAATACATCCAAGGAAATCACCCGGTCCGGCAAACTGGGCCCTTTGACAAAGCGAATCAAGGTCAACAAGGTACTGATGCTGATGATACCGATGGATACGTAGGCTGCTATCGTAAATAAACTCATCTTCTTGGGCGGCTTCTGGTTATCTTAAGGATTTTTTTCTCAAACCCGTTCTTTATCTGGTTTCTCACCTTGTCGGTATCTCCCCCCTCTACGTACACCTCGTGTACATACAGCGTTTTCCTGTCTTTGGAAACATCAATGCTCAGGGTGCCGGGCGTCAGGGTGATAAAGTTGGCGAGTAAAGTGATTTCAAAGTCTGTTTCTGCATCCAATGGCACCGCTACCACTGCCGGCACCATATGGTCGGCGGGGGTCAGCACCTCGTAGGCAACACGAATAGAAGCCACGAAAAGTTCTTTTAGGTAAAAAAGAATCAGGGAGCCAATTATCGGGATTCGATAGTACACCTTCTTGTTGTAAAAGAAGGTAAGCAGCCAAAGTACCGTGTTCCAGGCAATGAATAGCAATATAGTGATGAAGCCAGAGTTCGATATATCGGAGTAAACCTCCTGCGTGAACCAGGTCATCAACGCCGCTATCAGTATGTTCAAAAGTATAACCATATTGAATTTAATAGTTCTTACCCAATACCGCACGGATATACACCTGCGGGTCCAACAATTGCTCGGCTGTCTTTTTTGACAATGCGATCAGCGCCTCTGGGTAGAAGCTCAGAAAAAGGGTGCAAAGTGCCAAGAAAGCCGACGAAACAAGAAGCATGTAGTGTGATTTGAACAAGCTCTTGCGGGTGGGCGTGACCGCCTCCTGCGTTTCTTGGGGCTGAGCGGACCAAAATACGGCCACCCAGATTTTGCTCATGGAAAACAAAGTCAGCAAGCCTACCACCAACGAAACGGCTACGATGAGATACTGGTTGGCTTCCAAACCCGCCTTAACCAGAATGAACTTGCCCCAAAAGCCAGAAAGCGGAGGGATACCCGCCAGCGAAAAGGCAGAAATGACAAACAAAGCGGTGACAAACGGGAAGCGGTCGTACACGCCACCCAGTTTGCTGAGCGCGTAGTAGCCATTGGTCACTTTTACGATGCCGCTGATCAGGAACAAATTCGTTTTGACCAGTATATGGTGGATGATGTAGAAAACCGAACCCGCTATTGCCAAAGGCGTAAACAAAGCCAGCCCCATGACCATATAGCCTATCTGACTGACGATGTGGAAAGAGAGTATCCGTTTGAAATCGCGTTGTGCCACTGCTCCAAGCACCCCAAAAAACATGGTAAGCCCCGCCAGTATCAGCAGTACGGAATGCGTGGTAGACAAATCGTAAGTGAAAAGCAAGGTAAAATAACGGATGAGGGCATAGACCCCCACCTTGGTCAGCAAACCCGCCATCAGCCCGACTACCGAAATAGGCGGCGTAGGGTAAGAAGCCGGCAGCCAGGAGAAAAACGGAAAAACCGCTGCCTTGATGCCAAAACCGACTAGGAAAAACACAGCAGCCACTGTAATCAGCTCTTGGTTGGGATGCTGCGCTATCGCTACCGAAAGGTCGGCCATGTTGAGCGTGCCTGTCAACTTGTATAAAATCGCGGTGCCGGTGAGCAGGAAGCCGGAAGAGATAAAACTCAGGGTCACGTATTTCACTGCCCCCTCGAGTTGCCCTTTGCGGTTACCCAGCACGATAAGCACGAAGGAGGCGACAAGCATCACCTCAAACCAAACGTAAAGGTTGAAAATATCACCCGTCAAAAAAGAACCGCAAATGCCAAACACCATGACGAGCAGGACCGGATAGAAGCCCTTCCTTTTGCGTTCTTCCGAAATATCCTGTAACGAATACAGTATGATCGCAAAGGAAATGACCGCCGAAATCAGCACCATAGTTGCGGACAACAGGTCAGCCACCAGCGTAATCCCAAACGGCGCTGGCCAATTGCCAATCTGCACCACCTGAATGCCGCTCTGGTATACGGTAACAAAAAGCCCCACCGCGGAGGCCAGATACAAGGAAATGGAAGTTACCGCAATAGCAGCTTGTATCTTGGTATGCTGTTTCCAAAACAGGACGCAAAATATGAACGCCGTGAGGAGTACCCACAGCGGTGAAAGCAGTAATGCAGTATTGGTGTTGATCACTATATTTTATCGGTTGTGTTTAACTCGTCTAGGTCTTCCGTGCCTACTTTCTCATACACTTTCTTCAGCAGTACTATCACAAATAACTGTACGCCAATACTGATCACAATAGCAGTCAGGGTCAGTGCCTGTGGCAAAGGGTCT
>JAAAOU010000086.1 GCA_009908745.1 Bacteroidota bacterium | reverse complement strand
ATGAAGAAGGCCAACTGAAAATGCCGGTCTTTATCCTCCGGGACCCACCGGGCGATGGCAGCTACAGTTACATTGAGGAGGGACAGCGTGTTTCTAGAACCTTCTCTGAAACAACCGACCAGTCCGGAGGAGCAGGAGCGCTGTTGGATACAGAGTTTACTATTGTGGGCATAGGGGCTTTTGCTAGTGCCTCTGTTATTCTTGGTGGAGGAAGTACCGATGTAGATGCTTCGACAATTGAATTTGAGACTACCCAACGTATTGAAACTTCCTCAACCAGCGATTTTGTGGGGCCAGATGCCGATGTAATCGGAGGCGTTGGTATGGCCACACAGTACGGAATCGTGGACATTCTTGAGTTTGACGAGGACAATACCTGCGCATTGCAAAAGCGTCAGCAAATTGATTTTGGACTGGAGGGCATCAAAACGGATTGGCGATATACCGTCGGCCAAATCAAGCAGATTATTCAACAGTTAAAGGCTGATATCCAAGCCGTGGATGAAGGGGACAAGACCTTCAGTGGAGAGGAACCTGAAGCTTCCATACTTAGACTGGAGGCCGAAATGTCTAATTGGCAGGAGGTTCTGCGCTATCATCAAGTGAAAACGGTACCCTACTACGAGTTTTGCGTAGAAGAGTACCCTACAGAGCGAGAAAGTGGCGTGTTGATAAGACCATCCTCATTGGCTGAAGAAATCAAGGACTTTTACGGGGTTGATGATGTGCCAGACACCGCTTTCCCCTCTGTAGGTCCTGGTGGCAATGCAGCAATTGCAATCTCAAGGGTCAATAATGGCATTGATGAAGCGGAAAAGGCACGTGACGAATTCTGTCAGTCAAGTGATGTGACGATAGCGGCTGGAGATGAAAGTCTATCGCTGGATGATCTGCAATCCATCGAGTTTTCAAGTGACTTGCAAGAAAAATATGAGACGGCAGTACGTAAGGTCCGCCTCTGGAGAGATTTAACCCGATCAGAAGGTGAAATCGAAGCATTGATTGAGCAGGGAGAAACGGCGGCTACAGGGTTTTTGCCGGAGATAGAGAATACAACCTTTTCAGCCGGCGTTAATGTTGAGAAAACACAATCATCCTCTAAGAATATATCAGACCAACTGACGGAGCTATTTTATTTAGATATATCAGGCAGCTTTGGATTATTAATCGAAAATGAATCCTTGCTTTCCGCGACAAAATTTAAAGCAGGCATTCAATTTGAATACAGTCTGGATATCAGTAAAACAGCCGTGACGGAAACCACCGAGGATTATTCCTACGGCTACGTCCTCAGTGACGACGACCCCGGCGACCAATTCAGCGTCACCGCCATTAAGCCTTGGTCTACCGGGCATACCCCCTACTTCCAGCTCATCGGCGGCCGCAGCAGTTGCCCGCCTGAGCAGGGGGCTATTCAGCGCGACCGGTTTGATATTTCGCTTTACGATCTGGAGACTCAATCGGCCTTCGACTTTCAGGAAAAACGGGAGTTGGACCCAAACAGCCCGGCTACTTTTTACGTACAGCTCACCAACCTCAATCCATTTGGGGAGCAGCGCGACCTGTTCGTCTATCACGAAGCGGAGAGCAACGAAAATGCGGCACTGCTACGCTTGGGCGGACAGTTGATCGGTGGCGGCAACGAGTCTGGAGTAACGCTTACTTACATCAACCCCAATTCGCCAGTTATCTTGCCTTTGGAGCTATACCGTTCTCCGGGACGTTATCAATTCGATGACATTTACGTCGTCATGCGCCCGAGCTGCACCGACGGTGACCTTTTCCTGACCGGAGAGCGGGATACGGTGACCATTAGTGCCTTTTTCCAGCACCCCTGTAGTGACGTTACTATAGCCGAGCCGGGCAATAACTGGGTGATTAACCGACAGGACCCCACCGATTCGGGTGATCGGGAAAACTTGGTGATCGAGCTGGTGGATTACGAGGCCGACAATCCTAACCTGCAAGAAATCCAACTAGAGTACAGACGGCTGCAAGGGGGCGAAGGGTGGAAAACCATCCCAACCGCAGAACTCGAGCCAGATGTCAAATTGGATACTAATTATTTACAGACGTTCAACGCGAATAGTATCATACTGGGAGCACAGCCGCGCCTGCCCATTGTATGGGATATCACGGATCAGGAAGAATACCTAGATGGCGATTACGAAATCCGCGCCAAGGCAGTCTGCGGCACTAAAGGGGAGGTGTACTCTAATATTATCAAGGGCAGCATCAATCGATCGGCAGATGGGGTAATACCTGACTTTGAACCTGCAGATCAGGTTTGGGTGCAAGGAGATGAAATCAGCTTGGAAGTCAATAGCGAGCTGGATTGCCAGAAAATAGATATGGATAATTTTGATCTGCTGGAAGATTACAGTTTAGCGGATGTTCTAGATGGGAGTGGTAATGCAGTGACAACGGCCGACGGGAATACAGTCCAGCAAATAGAGGGCGTATCGGTACCCGGAAGTTTCGGGTGCTTTGAAAACAAGCTTATTTTTACGCCTGTTGACCAAACATTGATGGCCTATGATGACAAGGAACTCACCCTCATCGCTCAGCAGCTAACTGATACAGATGGCAACATATTCCCTTCTGCAGAGCGTGATAACGGTGAAAACCGCATAGCGTATCAAGATGCTCAAGGGGATGATATGGTCGCTTGGACTTGGGGCTTTGAAGTCATTGCAAGAGACTACTACGCAGCACAAACGACTCAAGAGATCACACTTTACGAGGGCCAAGCAATGACCTTGAGCAATAAGCTCTTACAATCTACGGCTCAGGGAGGGGCTATCTCTTTCGAAGCTGCAACGGATAAGCCATGGCTCACCGTCCAACCTGATATGGGGCAAATTCCCGTTCAGGAAGGTTTTGATCTTGAAATTGAAGTAGACGCCAGTCAGCTAACAGTAAGCGATCAAGCCTATACAGGAACCATCACCTTTAGCTCCAATGGTACAGTGGTCGACGAGGTCACGGTGGAAGCTACCGTCCTCGCTCAGCCGCCCAGCTGGCTAGGCCAAGTCAACCCGTCTGAGTATGCTGGCTCTATGAGCGTCTTCGCTAATTACCGTTTCAGCAATGACCAAAACGGTAATGATATGTCCAATAATGATACATCCGAAGACCCCATGGACCTTATCAGCGCCTGGATCGGCAATGAAATCCGGGGAGTGGCTTCTATTCAGGTCAGTGGAGACCTTGACCCCTCTGCCCCTATAGTCATATACGGCAATACCGAAGACGAGGATAAGCCCCTATCATTCCGAGTATGGGATGCCTCAGCGGGTATAGAATACAATGCTTACCCCGTAGATACGCTCTTTTTTGGGGACGACAGCATCGCCGGTTCCTTCAGGAATCCCGAGATATTGATTGTTGATAAATCGTGTGACCGCGCCCGTTATATTCCGGTCAATGGCTCTGAGGACGGAGGGCCTTTCACCTGGTTCTCTATCAATAGCGAGGAAGAAAATCTCAGTGTCGATAATATGATGCGGGAGCTGAAATACCTGCAGGAAGGTGACTATATTAAGACGTTATCTGCCTACGCGCAGTATAGTGATTCGTTGGATACTTGGATCAGTATAGCGACCAATGGGGATAGCCTAAATCAGCTTAGTCCGGAAAAAGGGTACATCTTGTCGCTCAGCGGGCCAAATGACAGCATCCGTATTACCGGTTGCGATGCGGAGTATGGCGCGATCCAATTGGATGAAGGCTTTAATCGGATCGGTTTTCCGTTGCAATCGCGTCAATCGCTCGATAATGCCCTCGAATTGATACCTGCAGGCAGTGGCATACAAATCAAAACCAGACGCTTGCGAACTGACCCAGATCCCTTGCCTACTATCGCTATATATGATGAAGAGGCCGATATGGGGAATGGATCATGGCTGGGAATGCCGGAATTGCTCCCGAACCATGCTTACTTGATTGAAGTTGAGGTAGAAAGTGAATTACAGTACCCAGGCTTTAGTCAAAACGTTTCGTCATTAAGCACTCCAGACTCCCGGATGCCAGAGGCTTCCTTTGATCCCTCCAACCCCGCTAGCTGGAGTGTAGACCCGAGTTACTACCAGAGCAGCATGGTAGTCGTCGGTACGCTTGACTTTGGCGGGGGGCTTTCCACTGATCCCGAGGACAAAGTCGCCGCTTTTGTGGATGGCAGCTGCCGCGGGGTAGCTTCTTCATGCCTGGTAGAAGAATTGGGCGAATACCGCGTGGGCTTGGTCGTCTACGGTAATACAGCAGGAGAGGAAGTACAATTCCTGCTCTACGATGCAAGCGAAGACCAAGTTTACCTGCACACGGAAACCCTGGGCTATGAGCCGAATGGACTGATTGGCACCTTTGCTGAGCCCTACCGCTTCGAAAGCCAGCCCATGAGTGCTGCCTATGAGATCACGCATACGAACTGCGCCGTAGACAGCACGGGGGCGATAGAAGTTACATTTGTCAGCGGTTTGGTGATGCCCTATACCTACAATTGGAGTAACGGGGCAACTAGCAATCGGCTGGAGCAGCTCTCCGCAGGCAAGTACTTCCTGACCATCACCGGTCAGTCTGGTATTCAGTTGATGGATACCGTGACCGTGGAAAATCAGGCGTTGGATATACCGCCACCGGAGATAGATAGCTCGGTGGACAGCCTTGCCTGCCGGGGTAGCGACGTTGTGCTTTACGCTATACCACCAAATGACGCTTCTGGCATAATCTGGTATGATGCAGCTGGGGAAGAACTACAGTCTGGTGATATGCTGCTTTTAGAAAATGTAGAGCAAGACACAGTGGCTTACGCCAAAACGAACTACTACGGCTGCTTGTCCGAAGTTACCGATGTAAGGGTTGAAGTTTACCAGCCCGATCCAGCCTTCTCGATCACCCCAAATCAGGGTATAACAACCGACACCGTAGTGCAATTTACGCCAGCAGTGCAGGAGGAAAGTAACTTCTACTTCTGGGACTTTGGCAACGGCAATACCAGCCAAGAGCCAGCTCCCCGGCAGCAGTATGAATTACCGGGCTTATATACCACCTCTTTAGAGCTGGCGGATTCATCAGGCTGCTCCGCTATGAAGAACTACGACCTATACGTGGACGCCGCCACCAACATCCTAGAACTAGAAAGTGGAAAGCTAAGACTCGAAGCTTTGCCCAACCCGTTCGGTGCTACGCTTCGTGCAACTGTAGAGGTGCCGGAAACGGGCCCTTACCAATTACAGCTCCACAATATGCAGGGGCAATTGATACAGCAGTACGAATACGACCTGGAGCCTGGCCTTCAGCATATACCACTGGAAGTAGAGGCATCCGATGGGGTTTACCTGCTCTCCTTGGAGCATAAAAACGGGGCAAGGGTAACTATACCCGTAATCAAACAATTTGCCCGGCCATAAGCGGCTATCCAAGAATGGCTTACCGATCTTTTACCAAAGAGTAGCAGGTAAGTCATTTTCTGGATACGACCTGGATGTATTCACTTACTTCCTTTACCCACAGAACAAGAGGACCATGACTAACACAATCAACTTTCTAATAGCCATCTGTTGCTTGTGCTGCATTGCACAAGTGGCAAACGCCCAAGACATTGCCGATCGGGACAATCCCTCCACCTGGCAAGTCACCCCCGCCAATTACGAAAACAGCATGCTCATCACTGCCGTCATCGACATAGAAGGGGAAGAGTCGGCAGACCCCGACGACCTCGTGGCGGCTTTTCAGGGGACAACCAACTTCATACGCGGTGTGGCTAGCCCGGTATATGTGGCAGCCCTCGACCGCTATTTCGTCAGCTTGTTTGTCTATTCCAACGGGGCTGGCGAAGAGATCACCTTCCGGGTGTATGATGCCAGCACGGATGTCTCCCTGCCCTGTACTACTACCTACCCCTTTGAAACCAACAAAGCATACGGCAGCTTTGCCTTTCCAGACACTATCACCACCATCCGCATCGAAGCCAACTTCACCAAAGACGACGTGCTCTGCGCGGCGGACAACAACGGCTTTGCCAAAGCCAACGTCACCGGCGGCACGCCCCCCTACAGCTACCAGTGGAGCACGGGCGGCAGCACCGACAGCATAGGCGGGCTAAACGCCGGCCGCTATTTCCTTACGATAACGGACGGCAACGGCTTCAACAAAGCCGACAGTATCGATATACTCAACCTAGACCGGCCGATTGCTTCACCTACTCTGGTGGCTGCCCCTGCCGACACCGTCTGCGAAGGGCAGGATGTCTATTTCTTTGCCTTCAGCCCGGAGACCGAAAGCCCCAGCTACCTGTGGTATGACAATTTCGGCAACTTCATACAGGAAGACGACGCCTTGTTCATCCCCGATATTGACAACTCCCAGGAATACGAGGTCTTCACGGACGTGCG
>JAAAOU010000536.1 GCA_009908745.1 Bacteroidota bacterium | reverse complement strand
GGGTACTCCATGCTGACCTGCAGCACGTCGGGCACGTCGCGGCCATCGCGGTGGGTGTAAATCCCGCCGGATGCGGTAACGTACTTGGGTATCCCCATGCTAAGCACACAGTTCACCCGGTCGAAATCGTGGGTCATCAAATCGCCAGACAAGCCGGAGCCGTAAGCCCACCATTTGCGCCAGCGGAAGAAATGTTCTTTGTTGAACGGAATTTGGGGCGCCGGGCCCAGAAACTGCGCCCAGTCTATGGTCTGCGGGCTGGCCTTGGGGTGGATGGGGTACTGCCAGGCGCCGTTGTCGCTGTTGCGGTTGGTATTGGCTTGCACCAGCGATACATGGCCAAGCACCTGTTTTTTGATGATATCCTGCGCCGTGATAAAGCTCTGCGTCTGCCGGTGCTGATGGCCTACTTGCAAGACGGCCTCCGATTGCCGGGCGGCATCGCGCAAAGCATAGGTCTCCGCGATATGGTGGGTCATGGGCTTTTCGAGGTACACATGCTTGCCCGCCTGCAAGGCTTTGATGGCCATAGGGGCGTGCCAGTGGTCTGGGGTAGCAATCACGACCGCGTCAATGTCCGGGCTTTCGATCATCGCCTCGTGGTGGCGGTAGCGCTTGCAGCCAGGAAATGCCGCTACGGCTTCCTCTGCGAGCACGTCAAAGACATCACACACGCCAGTGAGTTTTACATTGAGGTTTTCCTGCTCTTGGTAGGCGCGCAAAGCTTCCGGCCGTTGCTCCTTCGTAGCCTGCACCCAAGCAGGGGTAGCGTAGCCAAGCACCCGCGCCAGATGCTGCCCCCGGCCGCCAAAACCGATAATCCCCACCCGGATAGGATCGCCAGAAAGGTCGGCATCCGCGGCGGGGCGGCGGGGGTCTATGTTCAAGGCGTCGAGCAACGCTTGCTTGTCTTGCTTGCGCCGCTGTACTTCGGACCAAGCCCCCCAGAGCACCCCACCCAGTACAGGCAGGCCAAGCAGTCCTTTCAGGGCTTTCCGGCGGCTGTTTTCTTGCTTTTCCATTCTATTGATGTTTTGCTTTCTGAAGACCGGGCTTTCGCCAAAAGGCAGCCAAGCCCAGAAGATGGCTCGTGGGGAAATTGGCTAGTACGCCCAAGGCCGCCAGCTCCACCAGGTTTTTGTCGATGATAAAATAGTTGCCCTCCACCGGGCCAGCATTCGGCAGCCCAGGCCAGGCCGGGTGAGCAAGGTAGAAAAAGGCGAGCAGCCCCATGCCTACCCAACAGCCGGCCCGCTCCAGTATGCCCAAGACTAGGCTGAGGCCGATGAATAGCAAAGCACCAATGGTCAGGCTGTTCGACAACGGCAACAAGCCATCGCTGCCCAGCCACTGAAACACGGGTGCCAGGGGGCCTTCCGCACTTTGTAGGTAGCCTTGCGCCGTCCAGGCCGGATTGAACAGCTTGATGAGCCCCTCGTACAAAAAATGCCAGCCGATAAACAAGCGCAGCAGGACGAGGAAAAAGAGTTGTGGTTTGCGATATGCCATGAAAGTATTATTAAGCGGTGATGGTTCCCATGGGGCCGAAAATTAAAGATTTTCGGTGGAATAGAGCCCACGAACAGACCATCAGTATGACGTGGCCCTGTACTGCGCCAAAAAATAATAGCCCGGCACCAAAACAGTCTTGCACAATAACAATTTATTGCCGATATTTTGTGTTATTACACGGATTACCAACTATTACGACTATGCGTAAAATATATACTCTATCGGCAGCACTGATCTGCTTGTGTTATTTCCACCCGCTCTTTGGCCAAAGCTACTACAGCCAAAACAACAATACAAGAAACGGCAATACGCAAGTGCAAACCGGCAACGCGGTTTATTATGCCGACTATCTTGCCGGCCGCACCACTGCTATGGGCGAGATATACAGGCCCGAGGCCTACACGGCCGCCCACAAAACGTACCCCAAAGGCACCCTGCTGCGGGTCACCCGGCTGGATAACGGGCAGTCTGTAGTCGTCCGTGTCAATGACAGAGGGCCCTACGACGAAGGGGTGATCGTAGATTTGTCAAAAGCTGCCGCTATGGATATCGGCCTGCTGCGTGACGGCCGGGCTAAGGTCCGGATAGAAGTCGTGGGCCGCTCCGAGGACAACCCCCGCCGCGGCCAATTGCCCCGGCAGTACCAGCAGGAACGCCAACCGCAATCTTACAGCAACAACACCTACCGCCAGCCTTCCCGCAGCGAGGCCTACCCGGGGGCGGCTTCCCGGTCCAGCTACCGTTCTGCGCCTACCCGCAACCGGAGCAATTCGGCCTACCAGAACAACACGTACTCGCAAAACCAGCCCGATGCCTACAGCAACTACAGCCGCCGCAGCAACGACTCCAGCCGCTCGGAAGAGCTGACTGCCAAAAACGGCTACAGCGAAAACCTCTACCGGCAGCAACCGCAATCTTATAGCCAAAACAGCTATACACGGCCGCGGACTACCCGCAAAGGGTACACGCCCGCCGGCGAGACCAACTCGTCCCTACGTAGCAGAAGCGGGAGCAGCAACACGCGCAATAATAGCGGCCTGCTGCTGCCCAGCGGCACCAAAGGGTATGCCGTCCAACTCGCTTCCTACAAAAATACCGACAACGCCCAGCGGCAAGTCCAGCAGTTCCAAGACAAAGGGCTGAATAACCTGTACATCTGGCGCAAGGGAGGGTACAATAAAATCATCATCGCTATTTTCCCTACCAAAACTTCCGCCCAGCAGTATTTGGAAAGCGTACGGCGGACGCACCAGATCGACGGCTTGGTTGTGAAAGTGAATTGATTATTCGGGTATCGGAATTGGTGGAGGGGCTCTAACCGCAGCGCTTCAGCCCCGCCATTCAACGACCTTGCCGCGTTCGCTATTCTTCAGTATGTCGGGAACGGCTTCCAGTATGGACTTTTGCAAAATGTCGACCAAGCGGCGCTTCATGAAGCTGCGGCGCAGTACGATGCTCACCTCCCGCACCGGCTGCGGATTGCGGAAGGTACGCACATGGCGGTTGTACAATTCTTCACTCAGCTCCATCGTAGCCAACTCCGGCAGCAAGGTGTAGCCATACTGCTTCTCCACAATACGCCTTAAGGTCTCCAAGCTGCCGCTCTCGAAGCGTAAGCCCCGCTGCGTTTCCTGCTGGCCCTCCCCGCAGATGTTGACCGCTTGGGAACGGAAGCAGTGGCCTTCCTGCAACAACCACATGTCTTCCATGTTGAGGTCGTCGAAGTCAATTTTGTGCCGGTCAGACAGCGGGTGGGAGGTGGACATGTAGACCACGAATGTCTCGTAAAACAGCGGCAGCTCCGTGAAACCGTCTATATTGAGCGGGGTCACGAGCAGCCCGATGTCCAATTGGTCCGCTTTGAGCTTCTCGATGATCTCCTCGGACAACAACTCTTGGATATTGAGCTGCACATCCGGGTACTTTACCATGAAGTCGGGCAAAAACTGCGGCAGCAGGTAAGGCCCTAAAGTAGGTATAACCCCCACCCGAAGCTCTCCTTTGACCGTATCCTGTTCGTCCTTTATCAACTCGTAAATACGGCTGGACTCCCGCAGAATGGTGCGGGCTTGCGTGACAATACGCCGCCCGATATCCGTAGTGAGAATGGGCTTTTTGGAGCGGTCAAACACCAGTACGCCCATGTCTTCCACCAGCTTTTTGACTTGCATGCTCAGAGTAGGCTGGGTGACATGGCAGGCCCGGGCGGCTTTTGCAAAGCTGCGGTGATTATCGACTGCTATGATGTATTCTAGTTGCGTCAGTGTCATAAGAAGATACCTTTTACGCCGGTTTTCGGCCTGTTATACGCACCCCGCCTAGGTTACCGCCTGCGAACAAGCCCGCGATCACTTTGTAAAACGACAGGCGCTTTTCGTAGAGCTGGTCCCCGAATAAAGCGCGGTGTTTGGGTGCTTCCGTCTGAAAAGCATCGTGCCGCTGCTGTGTCCACGCCCGCCAAGCTTCCGACATGTCCTGCAGCTTTATACCGGTAAAGCCCGCTGCTTCCAAGTCTTTTTGGTATTGCGCCGCCGAGCTGACGTGCACAGCACTGACTTGATCCCGCAACAGCCTATCCTCGGCTGCCGAAAAGGGGTTTAAGGCCACAAAGTCCTCTATAAAGAACTGGCCGCCCGGCTTCAAAGCGCGGAAACAATGGTCCAATACCGGTTTGCGGTCCGGCAAATGCAAAAACACAAGCAAGGACACAAAATCATCAAAAACTTCGTCCCAATCGTAATCCAGGAAATCCCCGGCCCTAAAATCCACCCGATCCGCCAAGCCTACCCGGCGGGTCAGCTCTGTGGACAGGCGGCAAAGCTCCGGCTGCAATTCGACGCCTGTGACTTGGCAGCCACTGCAATCGGCAAGCACCCGGGCCGTCCCCCCTACCCCGCTGCCGATATCGTAGACATGATGCTCCTCATTTAGCGAGAGGGTATCGGCTAATTCGTAGCAGGCATCCGCCCCTAGGTAGTGGTATTGGTCGAGATGGCCAAGAGCCAGGAGGTCTTTCAGTTCCAAGGGCCCTTCTGACTTGCCTTGCTGCTCCAGGGCTTTGTAAACGCTGTGTACCCGCCAACTGTACATACTGCCAGAAAGCCCTTGTTCGGCAAAAACGCAAAAAGGGGCGCACAAATCGCGGGCAGGCTTACGGGTATCGAGTATCGATAAGGCTTGCAGGGTGTCTTGCACCTTGTCCAATTCCGCGGCCGATATGGTAGGGGCGCAGTACCATTCGGTTTGGCTAAACCATTCTTCCACATCGGCACGCTGCTGCTCGAACCGCTGGCTGATGTAGTCGATCTTCTGCGACGCCTCCATGGTATCCATCAGCTGCCGGATGCCGTACAGCAATTCCAGCAGCTCGGCTTGCCGGGTTTCGCAGACTTCTTCCCGCGCCACGACCACAAAACACGGCCAGGGGGTCAAGCACTCGCCCACGCGCCGGAACTCCCCGTGGTCTACAATCGGCTTGGTGGTGAATTTTTCCCAAAGGAATACCTGCGCCCGGTCTTCCCCCAGCGCTTCTCGTGCGCCTTCCAGCCCGCCGACCAGCTCAAAGTCGAGCTCGCGGGTATCCCAGCCTTGCTGCTGCGCGTGCACAAACGCCATGAGGTGGGAACCGGATTGATACCGGCTGATGGCAATTTTCTGATCTTCCAGTTCTTCTACACTTTGGAATGGGCTCTTGGCGCTTACATGCACGCCCCATACCAAAGGGCTGTTGACGTAAGTGCCGATGATACGGCTAGGGTTGCCTTTGACGATGTCCGCCACGGCCCCTTCCGTCAGCATGATGGCCACATCGACTTCGCCTTTGCGCAAAGCTTCGCACATGGCCCCCGTACCGCCGGGGAAGGACCGCCAAGAGAAAGAGACGTCGGTTCGCGCTAGCGATAAATCGTGCTCAGCAGCGTGGTACCAGGGGTAATTAAAATGCTCTGGCACCCCGCCTACTTTAAAGTGGGCTTTTGACATAGAGGTTGTTTTTCTACTTTTTATAGTCTTCGTAGCCGACTTTTTCCAGTTTGCGGTACTTCTCCGCCACACCTTCTGCCAATTGTTGTTTGTAAGCGGCGATCCGGGAGCGGACGGTTTCATCTTGCGCCCCCAAAATCTGAGCGGCGAGTATACCGGCATTCTTGGCCGCATTGAGGGCTACCGTGGCTACCGGCACCCCATTGGGCATTTGCAAGATAGACAACACCGAGTCCCAACCGTCTATAGAATTGGAAGACTTGATCGGCACGCCAATGACCGGCAGCGGCGAAAGGGAGGCGACCATGCCCGGCAAGTGAGCCGCCCCGCCCGCGCCCGCGATGATGGCATTGATGCCCCGCTCGTGGGCTGTCTTCGCAAACTCGAACATACGGTCCGGCGTACGGTGTGCAGAAACAATGGTCAATTCGAAAGGGATGTCTAGTGCTTTGAGCACATCGGCAGCCTGACGCATGACCGGCAAATCGGAGTCGGACCCCATTATAATGCTAATCATAGGTATTTGTTTTAGAAAGTGCTTAGATGTCGAAATCGAGCCCCCGCCGCAGCAAATCGTCGTACTTCTCGCGCGCCAGCTGCTCGTATTTTTCTTTGTTGAAACGGTAAAGCTTAGCGGGCCGGTGCGCAACGCCTTCCTGTTTGCCGACCTCCTCCAATACGCCCATCTTCAGGATACGGGTGCGGAAATTGCGTTTGTTGAGCTCCTCTACGCCCAATATGGTTTCGTATAGCCGCTGCAGTTGGGAGAGCGTGAACTGCTCGGGCAGCAGCTCAAAACCAATGGGCTGGTAACGGACCTTGGCGCGCAGGCGGTCTACGGCAGCCTGTAAAATCTGCCGGTGGTCAAACCCTAGCCGGGGCAACTCGTTCAGCCCGTACCAAGCGACTTTGCGGGCATCGCTCGCGGCTTGCACCGGATGGGCCGACAAATTGACCAGGGCGTAGTACGCTACACTCACCACCCGGCCCCGGGGGTCGCGCTCCGGAGCACCAAAGGTATACAACTGCTCGATGAACACTTCCCGCATACCAGTTTCTTCTTCCAATTCCCGGAGGGCGGCCTGTTCTAGCGGCTCGTCCATCTCTACAAAGCCGCCTGGCAAAGCCCACTTGCCGGCGAAGGGCTCTTGGTCGCGCTGTATCAGCAGCACTTTCAGCTCTTGGCTTTCGTCCAGTCCAAAGATGACGCAATCGACGGTGAGGGCCGGCCGCGGGTACTCGTAAGTATAAGGCATAAACAGTTCGTCTTGGCTCGATCGCAATGTAAGCAATCTACTCCTCAACTGTAGCTACCAGATGCATTTTTCGTTCGTAGAGGGGGGAGGTAAGCCCGTTGGGGTAACGGCTACTGTCGATATGTGCAAAGCGTTGCTGCTCGCCCAAACTATAGGACCGCACGGCCTGCAAGTCGGGAAATTCGTAGACCAGTTCCCCACCGCGGAACACCGTTTGCATCAGGTTCGACCATTGCCCATCTGGCAAATCGCAATAGGCTTGCGTGCGGTAATCCCAGACCTGCTGCCCAGGCGCTTCGTCCCGAACATCCTGTATAGCATCCCCTACCGGCCGCTCGCCGTCGTAGCGCCGCCAGACTTGCTGCCGCCCGGGATTGGAGGTCTTTATGGCTTCCTCCGACAGCTTCAGGCGGTCTTCCCATTCGCCTTGCTCGTTCTGTACGGCGGAAAGCTTGTACACGCCGCCCAGCGCGGGTTGGTCAGCCGCTGCGACCAAATTGGTGCCTACCCCCCACACACCGATAGCAGCCCCCCGGTCTTTGAGCGATTGGATACTGTACTCGTCGAGCTCGTTGCTAGCTACAATAGCGGCATCCGGAAAGCCCGCATCATCCAGCAACTGACGGGCTTGCCGGCTGAGCCCGGCCAAGTCACCGGAGTCTAGCCGTATGCCCACCATTTCGTGGCCGGCTTCCCGCAGTTGCCGCCCTACCCGTATGGCGTGTTCGACGCCAGTGAGGGAATCGTAAGTATCGACTAGAAAAATACAGTTGTTCGGCAGGGCGTCGGCGTAGCGCCGGAACGCCTCCAACTCGTCGCCAAAACACATCACCCAGCTGTGGGCGTGTGTGCCCTTGACGGGAATGCGGTAGAGCTGGCCCGCTTTTACGTTGCTCGTCGCGTGGCAGCCGCCAATGTAAGCCGCCCGAGCAGCGGTAATCGCCCCGTCCAGCCCTTGCGCCCGCCGCATGCCAAACTCCAGCACGCTGTCGCCCTGCGCCGCCCGTACGATACGCGCGGACTTGGTAGCGATCAACGTGGAATAATTGACCAGGGTGAGCAGCACCGTCTCGATTAATTGGCACTGCAACAGCGGCCCTTCCACCCGCAGCAGCGGCTGATGGGGAAAAGCGATACTCCCCTCCGGCATGGCGTGTACGTCACAGCGGAACGTCATGCGCTGCAGGTAATTCAAAAAAGCTTCGTTGAATAACGGTTGGCCATTGGAGCCCGTCAGCCCGCCCAAATACTGTACGTCTTCAGCGCTAAAACGGAAGCCCTGCAAAAAATCTGCCGCCAGCTCCAGCCCCGCCGCTACGGCGTAGTCCTGCCCGAATGGGGCCCGGCGGAAAAACAGGTGGAAAGCTGCACGCCGCTCTGCCCAGCCGTTCTTCCAATACCCATACGCCATCGTCAATTGGTAGAGGTCGGTCATCAAGCCGAAGCTGCCCGCGTACAGGCTGGATAAATGCGAGTTTGGCATGTTAGTTCGTTTAGATTTAAAACTAAGGTAGCAATTTTGACCAAAACACCAAGGAAAGCGGTAATGTTTCGTTAAGCAAACAACTTTTCGGGCGGCGTGTGCGTCTATTCGGTGAAATACAAAACTACAGCTTATGCGCCTACTATTGCTCATCGCGGGCCTGTACAGTACCATCGGGCTAGCCGCCCAGCCTACCCCTAACCTTTGGCGCACTTACCAATCTAACGAAGGCCGTTTTGAGATACTCAGCCCGGACATTATGAGCAGCAAGACAGACAGCGTAGAGACCGCAGTGGGTAAGCTCGCCTACCATACCCACTTTTACCAGCCTAGGCCCGATGATGACATGGCTGAGAATATGATGTATATGATTTCCTACTGCGATTACCCGGAAGGCAGTTTGCATCAGGATAGCACGGAGCTGCTAGCCGCTTTTTTCGACGCGACCATGGAGTCTGCCGCACTTTCCGTCAACGGCAAAGTGATGTACAATAGCCCGCGGGACTACCTGGACTACCCCGGCCACTTTTGGCGGATCGACTACCTAGACGGCCAGGCGGTGATCAAAACTTGGGGGCTGGTAGTGGGCCGGCGGTACTATGCCATTCAAACCGTGACCGTAAAAAGCCGCAGCCTCAACCGGTCAAGCGACAATTTCCTGGACAGTTTCCGCATCCTGCCGGCAGAAGAAGAGAAATGATTTGGGCCCCTGCCCTACCCTGCCTATCTTCGCTTTCCTAAAACCAGCTTTGTTATGGCCAACATCGCCGTCTTTCCAGGATCATTCGACCCAATCACGGTGGGGCACGTAGAGCTTGTGCAGCGGGCGCTGCCTTTATTTGACCGCATCGTCGTCGCTATTGGGATCAACAGCCAAAAAAAATACTTATTCAGCCTGGACGAGCGGCTGCACTGGCTGCGGGAGGTGTTCAAAGACGAGCCCAAGGTGGAAGTAGGGCAATTCGAAGGGCTTACGGCCCACTATGCCAACCAAATCGGGGCCCGTTACTTGCTGCGCGGCCTGCGTAACGCCTCTGACTTCGATTACGAAAAGACCATTTCCCAGCTCAACACGATTGTCGGGGACGGCGTGGAGACCATTTTCCTGATCAGCCAACCTTCCTACTCGCACATCAGCTCCACCATCGTACGCGAGATCATCAAAGGAGGCGGTGATGCGAGCCCCTTCCTGCCAGAGGCACTGCACGAGGTGAAGTTGTAAAGGGCGGATATTCCATAGAATTAGATTTTTGTGCGGCCGCTCTTTTATATTTCGCGTGCAAATTCTTTACCTTTGCGCATGGAAACAAAGAAAACAGCACAGCGAAAATTCCTCGGCGAAGGGCTCACCTTCGACGATGTCCTACTCGTTCCCGCTTACTCCGAAATCCTGCCGCGGGAAGTCGATATTTCTACCCAACTTACGAAAGGCTTACGGCTCAACGCGCCCATTGTGTCAGCGGCGATGGATACCGTCACCGAAAACAAGCTGGCCATCGGTATAGCCCGGCAAGGTGGGATCGGCATCATCCACAAGAACATGACGATTGAAGAGCAGGCCGAGCAGGTGCGCAGCGTCAAACGGTCGGAAAGCGGCATGATCGTCGATCCGGTCACCCTGCCCGCTACCGCCACCATAGGCGATGCCCTGGGCTTGATGAAGCGTTTCAAGATCGGCGGCATCCCCATCGTGGACAAAGCGGACAAGCTGGTCGGCATCCTCACCAACCGCGACTTGCGGTTTGAGACCCGGGTGGATATACCAGTGAGCGAGTTGATGACCAGCGAAAAGCTTGTCACTGCCCCTGTAGGCACTAACCTCGATCAGGCGCGGGACATCCTGCAGCGCCACAAGATCGAGAAACTGCCGGTGGTGGATGAAAAAGATAAACTGGCCGGCCTGATCACCTACAAGGACATCATGAAGGTCAAAAACTACCCCAACTCTTGCAAAGACAGCCTCGGCCGTCTCGTAGTGGGTGCCGCCGTGGGCGTAACTGCCGATATGCTAGAACGGGTAGAAGCCTTGGTACGGGTAGATGTGGACGCCGTAGTGGTCGACACCGCGCACGGGCACTCCGCCGGCGTACTCAACGCTATCCGCGAGGTAAAGGCCAGCTTTCCCGACTTGCAGGTCATCGGCGGCAACATCGCTACCGGCGATGGGGCACTAGCACTGGCTAAAGCTGGAGCGGACGGCATCAAAGTGGGGGTAGGCCCAGGCTCTATCTGCACCACGCGGGTTGTAGCGGGCGTGGGCATGCCACAGCTTACGGCGATCTACAACGCGGCACAGGCAGTCGCTGACTTAGGCGTCCCCATCATAGGCGACGGCGGTATCCGCTACACCGGCGATATTGCCAAAGCACTAGCGGCTGGGGCCAGCACCATCATGGCGGGCGGCTTGTTTGCCGGCGTGGAAGAAGCACCGGGCGAGACGATCATCTACGAAGGCCGTAAGTTCAAGGTGTACCGCGGTATGGGGTCCCTGACGGCTATGCAGCGCGGGTCCAAAGACCGTTACTTTCAGGATGTGGAGGACGATATCAAAAAACTGGTACCGGAGGGTATAGAAGGCCGGGTCCCTTACAAAGGAACCGTAGGCGAAGTGATGGTACAGTACCTGGGCGGCCTGCGTGCGGGTATGGGCTACTGCGGGGCGAAGGATATTCCCACCATGCAGCAAGCGAGCTTCACCAAAATCACGAGCTCCGGCATTTTGGAGAGCCACCCCCACAACGTGACGATCACGAAGGAGTCGCCGAACTACAGCCGGCGGTAGACGGGCATAACGATAGGATCATAAAAGAAAGGGCTATCCGCTGCAAAACGGATAGCCCTTCGTATTTTTTGTAGAGGCCTTGAATATTGGCTTCTACATTTTCCGTTTTTACTTAGAAAGCACCAGTCGCTTAGTCAACTGCCCCTTTTCCGTAATAATCCGGAGTATATAGACCCCGCTGGCATAGGATGAAAGGTCCAGCGTCCGCTGCAGGGTTGTGGCCGCATCTTCCTCCATATACATCAGTCTTTTTCCGCTGATGTCTTCGATTTCAATGCCTACGGCCGCAGCTGTTTCCATGCGCAGCGTCAAGTCTATGGTACCAGTAGTCGGGTTGGGCCCGAAGTAGCAACTGCTCACCCCCTCTAGGGAGGCTGTACTAACCATAACATCTATCGCTCCGGTAACGGTGCAGCCATTTGCATCCGTGACAGTAACCGTGTATTCTCCCGCTGCCAAGCCGGTAGCGGTAGCGGTAGTCTGGCCATCCGACCATTCGTAGCTGTAGGGCGGCTCCCCGCCACTAACGGTAACAGTTGCGGTGCCGTCGCCCGTAGTGATTTCATCAATTACCGGGCTATCAGCAGCAAAAGTGATGACCAGCGAATCCATAGACTGAGCACATATAGAATTGAAAGGGTCTTGGCCATCTTCATAAGTAGCAGCGTAAGCCACCCATGTTCCCTCAAAGACCGGGAAATCATTACCACTAAGTACCCCATTGAGGTCTGAATTGTAGGTAGCTTCGAACGGAACGCCAGTGAGTATAAAACTGTTGTCTAAGGCACCACTACCGCCCATGTCGTTGGTGAATACCCAGCCAAACCCTCCGGCTGAAGGAATTGATACGCCCGTAGAATCCACCGCCAGGTCAAAGGTTGCGGTATCTCCGCATACGCTGGTTTCGCCTGTAGTTTGCAGCTCCCCGACGGTGCATTCTACTTCTTCGCATTGAGTAGTGCCATCCTGACAGGTCAAAGCAGGGAAACCATTGCCGGTGTTCGTATTGGAGCCGCCGCCACACTCGCCAGCTTCGTTGATAACGATCAGATAAGTGCCGGCTTCGGAAGCTGTCCATGTGATAGAACATCCGTCCCCGTCGCCCGGCCCAAAAGCATCTACTTCTCCGCTAGGCGCAATGATCGTAAACTCGGGCACCCAAGCCCCGGCGTTTGGTCCATTGCACATACTGAAAGTATAAACGCCTCCTACTTGGAAACCCTCTACAGCATAGGCTTCTGAGGCGAACACTTCAAAGGCAGTTATTTCATTGAATGGGCAGCCTGTACCATCATCACAAGGGGCACCGCCAAATGCAGTATTGAAATCGCTAAAGCCATCACCAGGAGAAGGGGCTATCCATTCGAGGCAAGGCTCCATAGCGACATCGCCTATGGTTACGCTGCCTTCATCCGTGCAGCCATTCGCATCTGTTACGGTCACGGTATAGCTCTCTTCCATGAGGCCGGTGGCGGTAGCCGTTGTCTGTCCATTCGACCACAGGTAAGTGTAAGGCATCAAGCCGCCACTAGCTGAAACCGTAGCCGTACCGTCGCCATTATCCGTTACGCCATCTACGGCAACTACATCGTCTGTGGTGAGGAAATTGACCAGAATGGTATCTTGGGAAGTAGCACAAATAGTCCCTGTGGGATTGTTGCTGCTTTCATAAACACCTGCTTGTACAGTCCATAAGCCTTCCAAGGGAGGAGCTCCATTGGCGGCTAAAATACCGTTCAATCCCGCATCGTAAACCTCGTCGCCACTGATGCCAAAGAGGGTGAAATCAATGTTTGGGCCGCCCGTGCCGCCCGGCGCGTTAGAAAAGAGCCAAGCTTGCCCGCCGCCCGAAGGCACAACGGCGGAATCGTCTGTGAATAACTGCGCAGAATCGCCGGGGCAAACCGTCTGATTAAGCGCGCTGGTCACCCCGCTTGCAACGCAGGTCAAAGCACCGCCAACGCCGATTTGGCCACTAACTGCACAGCCGGTAGCATCGGTCACCGTAACGTCATAAACAGCGGGGTCTAAAGCCGTGGCCGTAGCCGTCGTCTGTCCGTCCGACCAAAGGTAAGTGTAGGGTGCTGTCCCAGCTTCAGCCGTCACCGTCGCGGAGCCGTCGCCGTTGTCTAACAAAGACTCAATATAGGGCGTAAAAGAGACAACGATTGAATCCTCAGTAGTGTCGCAAATACTGTTGAAGGAATCAGTGGCGTCACTGTAAACTGCCCCCTTGATGGTCCATACGCCAGATAGGGGCGGAAAGCCGCTCGAGCTAAGTACGCCATTGAGGTCCTCATCGTAAACAGCGGGATTGTCAGCGGCATTGAGGATGAACTCCCCGCCCAAGGCGCCGGATCCCGTCTCGCCGGGGTCAAAAAACCAACCAAAACCGCCGTCGGGTGGTACCGCTTCTCCTGTCACTTCCAAGGCAACCGTGGTATCTCCGCTCGCATCGCAGGTGAAGGTCACGGTATCAGTGGTGAGGAGGGTGCCCGCCTCGCAATTTTGGGCGGACGAGGTATTGGCAAAAAGTGCTAACAACAAGGTTGGTAAAAACAACCAATTGTAAATCATTCGGTACATAGATAGATATTTAGTCATTAAGGCAATAGTTATGGTGTAGACGGTCAGAGTGCGCCAATCCGTATCACTTGCATACATGAACTTATGAGAACAGAGGGATGCCGAATGCCAATAATACAGGTATCACCAACGGGAAACCGCTTATTGAGCCAACCTGAATTGTCACCTGAACGACATATCGCCCCTTCATGCCTTGCGGGCGGTATAAATGGTGCTCTCCAAACAAGGGTTAGGCGGGAATAGCAAGATGAATTTGGAGCCTATCCACTATCGTAGTATTTTGCGGTCTTACACGATTATGAAACCAATAAAGCGCACATTTTTCACCCAACCGGACGTACTGCACCTCAGCCAGCAGCTATTGGGCCAGCATTTGGTCACCGAAGTAGAAGGCGAGCGCTGTGTGGGCCGAATCGTGGAGGTCGAGGCTTACCGCTACGACGACAAAGCCTGCCACGCTTACGGCAACAAACAGACCAAGCGTACGGAAGTGATGTTTCGGGAGGGTGGCCACGCTTATGTGTACCTTTGCTACGGCATCCACCACCTCTTCAACATCGTGAGCGGGAAAGAGGGCCAGGCCGAAGCGGTGCTGGTACGTGCCTTGGAGCCAATGGATAACCTAGCTAGCATGCTGGAACGCCGAGGCATGGAGAAAATGCAAAAGAGGCTCACCGCCGGCCCCGGCTGCCTAGCGCAAGCTATGGGGATTCATACGAGCATGAGCGGCCTGGACATGCTGAGCGGAGACAGCCCGGTTTGGATTGAAGCGGGCGATCGGTTGCCCAGCCCCTCGGAGATTGCAACGGGGCCGCGCATCGGCGTTGACTTCGCGGAAGAATGTGCGGCATGGCCCTGGCGGTTTGCAATCAAAGGCAACCGCTGGATCAGTAAAACAATTTAGAAACGACCCAGGCGTTATGTTTTGGGACAATGACAAACAACCATGATGAAGCTTCGCCTCCTGCCATTCGTCTGCCTTAGCTTGATGGCCCTGACCGTACAGGCCCAACGTTTTACCGGAGACATACAGAACAAAGACTACGTTTACGTCGATTACATCCGCTCGGTGCAGCTGAATGTCAGCGGCGTCCCCCTTTCCGACCCCATCATTAAGCTGGGCAGCAATGCCTCGCTCACGCTTACCTTTGACGACTTGGACGCCGACGTGAAAGACTACTTCTACAGCATCGTCCACTGCGACCGTAACTGGGAACCCTCCAACCTGCAGGAGATGGAGTACCTCGATGGCTTCAACGAAGAGCGCATCAACGACTTTGAGTTTTCCGCCAAAACCCTATGGCCCTACACCCACTACGAACTGACACTGCCAAACCGCGATATGCGCTGGAACCTATCGGGCAATTACCTGCTGTTGGTCTACGATGAATCCAACGACCGCAAACTCGTTATCACACGACGGTTTGTAGTGGTAGATGAACAGGTTACCATCTCCCCCAACTTCCAACGCCCCAACAAAGTCAGCAAGCTGCGCACCCATCAGGAAATTGACTTCCAAGTGGTGCACAAAGACCTGAAAATCCGCAACCCTATGCAAGAAGTATGGGCGACGGTAATGCAGAACGGCCGCTGGGACAACGCTATCACTAATGTACGCCCCAAATTTGTGCGCCCCGAGCTTATGATATTTGACTACCAAGACAAGATCGTCTTCCCAGGCGGCAAGGAGTTTCGCTTCCTCGACCTGCGCAGCCTGCGACGCGTAGCTTTCGATATTGCCTCGGTACAGCAAATCGAAGATACTTATGTGGTGGAGATGAAAGCCGATCAGCCGCGCCACCAACTGGCCTATACGACCTTTGAAGACATCAACGGGCGCTTCATCATAGAGACCAAGGACCAAAATTTCGGCAACGACCGTATGGCCGACTTGGCCCGCGACCAAGTATTCGCGGAATACGCCGACGTGTCCTTCGCGCTAGAGACCCCTCAACGCCCTGATCAGGCGGTATACCTTTTTGGCGAATTTACAGACTGGCGTTTGCAAGAACGGTACCAGTTGAATTACGACAAAGAACTGCAAGCCTACGCCGGCTGGGCTATTCTCAAGCAGGGGTACTACGACTATATGTACGCGGCGGTGCCCGTCAGCCAGTCAGGGCAAAGCCCCAAACCAGATTTATCCGTTTTTGAGGGGCACTCGGACGAAACGATGAATGAATACACCATCCTCATCTACTACCGGCCCTACGGCAGCCGCTATGACCGCGTGGTGGGTTCCGTCTCCTTTTCGTCTACGCTGGGTGCGAACTAAGTGCTCGTTTATCCGAAAGTTTGCCCTCTTAATATAATTTTTGAGGGCCTAAATACTCCGTTTCGCTATACTTGCCCACAGAAAGGCGAAAGCCGCTTTTCTGTCAAAATTCATGCGTGCGCAGGACGTCCTGCCCTACATAAAAAACGGAGACATGCAAAAACAAACCACCCTACTGTTACTGCTGCTCGCTATAGCCGTGAGCAACGCTACTGCCCAAAGCCAACGCTGGACCTTGCAAGAATGTATCGAGTACGCCCGCCAGAACAACCTTACGATTAAGCAATCGCAGATTCAAATTCGGACGGCCGAGCTCAACAAAAAGGAAAACCAGTTCAGCCGCTTGCCCAACCTCAATGCCAGCGCCCGGGGCGGCTACCAGTTTGGCCGTACGATTGACCCGACCACCAACACCTTTAACAACCAGCGCATCGGCTTCAACAGTTATTCCATCGACGCCGGGGTCACGCTTTACAATGGGGGCTTGATCAACAAATCCGTCGAGCAGAACGACCTGGACGCCAGGGCTGCCCGCTTGCAGACCGACGCTACGGCCAATGACATCGCCCTGAATATTGCCAACGCTTACCTCAGCATCCTCTTGGCCCAAGAACAACTCGACAACGCCCGTGCCAACCTGCGTTTGTCCGAAGAGCAACTGGAACAGACCGATAAGCTGATCCGGGCGGGCTCCCTGCCGGAAAACGACCGGCTGGATATCCTCTCCCAGATCGCCCTGAACGAGCAAGCTATCATCGATGCGCAAAACCAGGTGACGCTCAATACACTTAACCTTAAACAGCTCATGCAGCTAGACCCCAAGGAGGAATTGCAGATCATCCGCCCGGAATTCCTGGAAATGCCCGATGGTGTAGACCCCACAAGCCTCCGGTTAGATGAAGTCTTCTCGGTAGCCATTCAGACCCAACCCCAAATCCGCGCCGCAGAACTCCGCATGCAAAGCGCCAGAGTGGGTAAAGACATTGCCAAAGCCGGCTTCCTCCCCAGCCTCTCGCTCTTCGCCAACCTGAACTCCAATTACTCTTCGGCCTTTTCCCGGCCTACCGACGAATTTGGGCTCACCGCCCCGCAACCCGTGGTGATCAACGGCGACCAGGCCACCATACAGACCTTCTCCCCGGTCGATTTCGAGCAGATTGAGTATACCAACCAGATCGACCAAAACTTCGGTCAGGTCGTGGGGGTCAACCTGTCTATCCCCATTTACAGCCGGCACCGCAACCGGGTGAATGTAGAACGCTCCGAGCTTAATATCCTCAATGCGGAAATTGACAGCCGGCAACAGCAACAACAGCTCAAGACCAATGTACAACGTGCTATCGCCGACACCAAAGCGGCTTTCAAAAGCATGAATGCCGCTGAACGCTCCGTTGAAGCCGCCGAAGTCGCTTTCGAGAACGCCCAGAAGCGCTTCGACCTCGGTGCGATCAACACGCTAGAACTCACCACCGCCCGCAATACGCTGGACCAAGCACGGATTGACCTGATCCGCTCTAAGTACCAGTACATCTTCAACCTAAAAACGGTAGACTTCTACCTCGGCAAAGCCCTAGAACTCGAAACCGAATAAAACCACTGTACAGCGGCGGGCAGCAGCCAGCCGTATTTTTTACCATAACCAACTTTTAGCAAACATGGCAAAGCGTAAGAATAACCGGCTCATCATCGCCCTCGTCGCTATCATCCTCCTACTCATCGCCCTTGCCGTATGGCGCAGCCGCACCAAGACCCGAGGGGAAAAAGTAGCCACTGAGAAAGTCGAACGCCGTACCATCGTGGAGGAAGTCTCTGCAAGTGGCAAGGTGTTCCCCCAAACGGAAGTCAAGATCAGCTCCGATGTCTCCGGGGAAATCGTCAAGCTCATGGTCGAAGAAGGGGACTCCGTAGTGAGTGGGCAGCTACTGGCCCGCATTGACCCCGAGGCTTTTGAATCGCAGGTGGAACGCGGCATGGCCTCCGTAAACAACGCCAAAGCGCAGCTGGCTAACTCGCGCTCGCAGATCGAGCAGTTCAAAGCGCAGAAGGAGCAGATCGAAGCCCAACTGACCAACGCCCGCGAAATACAGGAGCGCAACGAGAAGCTCTACGAAGAGGGGGTCATCTCAGAAGCCGACTACCAGCAGTCGTTGTCCAACCTCCGCGGCCTGGAGGCCAATTACAAAGCGGCAGACGCCAATATCAAATCGGCCCGCGAAAGCGCCCGCGCCGCCGAGTTTTCGGTGGAAAGCGCTAAAGCCAGCCTAGAAGAGCTGCGCACTAGCCTGAACCGAACCGACATCTACGCCCCCATGAACGGTATCATCTCCCGCCTTGACGTGGAAGAGGGCGAACGCGTGGTCGGTACCATACAGATGACGGGCACCGAAATGATGCGCATCGCCAACCTCAACGCCATGGAAGTGCGCGTGGAAGTCAGCGAGAACGATGTCCCCCGGGTTACCGTAGGCGATGAGGTCGCCATCGAAGTCGACGCGTATATCGACCGTGTTTTCCAGGGCAAAGTTACGCAGATCGCCAATTCGGCTACCAACACGGCGGCCAGCGGCGGCCTGACGAGCGACCAAGTCACCAACTTCGAGGTGCGTATCAACATCGACCCGTCCTCTTACCAAGACCTTATCACCCCGAACAAACCCTATCCTTTCCGGCCGGGCATGTCGGCTTCAGTAGACATTCGCACAGAGGTAGAAGAGGATATCCTCTCTATCCCCATCCAAGCCGTGACCACCCGCGAAAAGGAAGATAAACGAAAAGGAAAAGCCGAGACCACGCTGGAAGATGACCTGCTAGAGGTGGTGTTCCAAGTCAAAGGCGACACCGTGGATATGGTGGAAGTCAAAACGGGTATTCAGGACGACACTTATATTCAGGTCTTGAAAGGGCTGCAGGAGGGCGACGAAGTCGTGGTAGCCCCCTACGCCGCAGTAGCCCGCAAACTGAAAAAGGGCGAAGAAGTACAAGTAGTGAAAGAAGACGAACTCTACGGCGGCAATGACTGATAAGACACTCATCATATTCATCCGCAATCCCGAGCTAGGCAAGGTCAAAACCCGCCTGGCCCGGGATGTGGGCGCAGAAAAGGCCCTCTCGATCTACAAAGCGTTGCTCCGGCATACCCGTGCAACCGCCATGCAGGTGCAAGCAAAGCGCCTGCTTTTCTACAGCCAAGATATACAGGAAACCGACGATTGGCCACAGCCTCAGTTCGAAAAACGCCTCCAAAGTGGCAACGGCCTGGGCGAGCGCATGCAGCATGCCTTTGCCACCGCGCTGGCGACTGCGGATAAAGCCATTATCGTAGGCAGCGACATCGCACAGATCAACGCCGACATCATCAAAAAAGCATTTGGGGCCCTTGATGAGGCCGACTTTGTCATTGGCCCGGCGCTTGATGGTGGTTACTACCTGTTGGGTATGAAACAGCCCACCCCTCAGCTTTTCCAAAACATGCCGTGGAGCACCAGCCAAGTTTGTGCCGTGACCCAGCAGCGTATCCGGCAACTCGGCAAAACCTACCGCCTGGTCGACACCCTATCGGACATCGACTACGCCTCGGATTGGGAGCAGCACGGCTGGCCGTTGTAGTTAACGCATCAACACAATCTCTCCCTTGAATATTTCGGTCTTCCCATCCACAAATTCAATCTCAGCAAGGTAGACAAACACGCCCGGGTCCAGCCGCTCCCCCCGGAAGGTGCCGTCCCACCCTTGCAAGTCAGCATTAGGGGGCAAGTCTACCGCTTCGTAAACCAGGCTACCATTACGGGCGAACACCTGCAGTTTGTGCAGGCGCAGCGCGGCATCATCGGTGTAGACAAAGAAGCGGTCATTCACCCCGTCGTCGTTGGGGCTGAAGGCATTCGGGACATACACCCGGCGGTTGGTGACGACTTTCAGGAAAACCGTATCGGAGGCTCGGCACAAGCTGACCGAATCCACAACTTCCAACACATAAGCGGTCGACATCAGCGGTTGCACCGTAACTTTGGCACCGTCGTAGCGTTGGCGGCTGCTATCCTGTGCGGTCCAAGTAAATACTAAGTCGGTGCCCCCGGCAGCTTGCCCAGTGAGCTGCAGGCTGTCCCCCAATTGCAACTCGCCATAAGTGCCGGCATCCACCGTGAGCGCCGGGGCCGGGGCTACTTCTTGGGTGCTTTCCGCTTCACACCCCCGGCTGTCCTGCACCACAACGGTATAGCTACCGGCAAAAAGCCCGGCAAAAACCGGGTTGGAGCCAAAAAGCACCCCGTCGAGGGCGTAAGCGTAGGGTGGCGTCCCCCCGCTTACGCTATCTATTTCAATCCGGCCGCTCCGGTCGCCGCCAGGGCAGGTCAGGGCCTCCGCTGTAGCTTGAAAACTCAAGGGGCTAGGCTCCGGCAAGAAGAAAGCGGCGGTATCTGAGCAGCCTTTCTCATTAGCCACCGTAAGGCTGTAACCGCCTGTTAGCAAATTGCCAGCTTGGGCTTCCGTGCTGCCATTAGACCAGTTGTAGGTAAAGTTCTGGCCAGGCCCTTCGGCTACAGCGGCCAACACCCCATCGGCCTCGCCCCCGCAACTGATGGGCTGTACTACGTTTATGCCCGCTTCCACCGGGGCGGCAGGCTGAGGCAAGAAAACAGAGGCAGTATCTTGGCAGCCCTCGGCGTCGGTTACCGTCAAACTGTAGTCGCCAGTCGGTAGGCTATCAATGGTAGGCGCGGTACTGCCCGTGCTCCAGGCATACGCACTGATGGGCTGATTGGCTGTAGCGGCTAGCTGCCCGTCGCTACCAGCAAAGCAAGAGACTTCTTGGTCAATGACCAGCTCAGCGATGAAAGCTGGGGGTTGTGTGACGGAAAATGCATCAGTCAGCACACAGCCGTTTGCATCGGTAACCGTGAGCCCGTACTGGCCAGCGCAGAGGCCGTCCGTAAAGGCGCTTACCGCACCGCTTGACCAAGCATACGCATAGGGAGCTACGCCGCCGCTTGCCACCACTTGCAGGCTGCCATCGCAGAAACCAAAGCAGGACGCGGGCTGCTGGGTTTCCAAATCAACCGCCAAAGCATCCGGCTCGGTAACTTCCGCCGTGAAGGTCGTATCGAAAAAGGCGTCCATGAGCGTAATCTCGTAGAAACCGGCCTCCAAGCCATCCAAAAGCACCTCTTCGTTGGCTGCGGCGATCTGGCCATTGCCGGCCGCCGTGCCGCCGAGTTGCTGCCACTGGTAATCATAGGGAGGCTGCCCGTTCATGGCGGAAAAGGTGATTTGGCCGGTATTGCCACCGTTGCACAATACGGGGGAAGTGGTAAAAGTGGGGATGATGTCCGTCACAAAATCTACTGTGAAGCAGGTATCCGCAGTACAGCCTTGTGCATCGGTTACCGTTACGCAACAGTCGGAACCGCCCACCAGCATAAGGTTTTCAGCTGCTGTTTCGCCATCACACCAAACGTAGGTGTAGCCGCCAGCCCCGCCGCTTGCTGTGGCTGTACCCTGTCCGTTTGCCCCGCCCGCTCCAATGGCAGGCTGCGTCTGCGTGAAGGTCAGCTCCAATGGCGGCAGCACAGTGAGCATGGTATTGACGATGCTGTCACATCCATCGGGCAGGGTGAGGGTATCCGCATAGGTACCGGACTGGGTGTAAATCGAACTGCCCACCGGCAAGCTTTCCCCATCACACAGTACCGTATCGATATTGGTCCTAGGGGTAATATCGCCTGCATCCGATACTAGCAAGTCGAAAATCCCCCGCAGATTTCCCACCTCCCCGTCAATGAGGACGTAGTAAGTACCGCCGGGCTCCAGGCAGCTGGCCTGTATGCTTTCGTAACCGCTGCTGTTGTCATAAGCCGCAGCCTCTAACAGAAAAGGGCCATCGCAGACCGTCAAGGGCCGGTACAGCGCCATCTGCACCCCGATGGAGTCCAGCGTTTGGTCCGGAATCGCCTCCACCAGCACATGCCCGGTAGGTGGCGCTTCAAAAGTAAACCAGACGGAGCTTTGGGTACCGAAAACGGGGTTGAAAGGGTCGCCTTGCCCGGTAGCACAGAAGTTTCCCAGCGGGGTATCCAAGCCTACGCTCCCGCCTAGCGGGACAGCCCCCAGCGCCAGCGCCTCACAGCGGTCGTCGGGCGCATCATCCACCGGCAGGTTGATCATTTGGAAGCTGAAGTAGCCGTCTTCTGTACCCGCCGTGTTGGTAAAAGCACCGTCTACCAAGACAAAATACCGGGTATCGGGCTGTGGGCAATTCAGGCGCAGGAAAACATCGTCGGTGCCAAGTGGGTTGGCCTGGTCTATCAGCTCGAAGTCGCCCGTGCAAGTATCCGCCTGGTACACCGCCATCTGTAGGTTGATGCCGTCGCCCAGGTTGTTGGGGTCGGAAAGGGCCTGCAGCCATACGCTGTTCCCCACATTGGGCCCGGCCACAAACTCGAACCACACCCCATTGCCATTGAAGAAAAAGCCATCGTCCGAAGGGCTCGGCTCATTCAGGTTATCGGCACAGAGGTTGTCGTATATGCCTTGCTGCAAATCGCCAAGGGTATCTCCCCGTCCCAGCACGCCCATGAACACAGCTTGGCAAGGGCGGTCATTGAACGCAGCGTCCGGGATGACCTGTATGCGGAATTCCAAGGTCCCCCGGCTACTGCCGCTTGCCGGCAAGGCCAAAGTGGTATCAAGTTGCTCATCCAAGGCTGGCAGCGGAAAAGTCTGGCAGTCTTCTTCCAGGCAATCGGGCGCTACCAAGCAACCTACCGGCAGTATGGGGTCGTTCTCGAAAGCGGTGAAGCAAACCTCTATCTCCGCGGGCAGATCGTCCGGGCAGTCGTAGGTAGCCGTGTACTGTACATTGGGCAAAGCATTGAAACAGTTACCGTCTTGGGGATACACCAAATTGCCTTCTCCTTCTACCGATACCGCCCAGAGGGGATCGGCATCCGAGAAGAAGTCGTCGCAATCTGTTTCTACGGAAGCGCCCAGTATAGTGACTTCGACATCAACCTGTGCGGCACTCCAAGTGAACGAAAAAAGTAAACAGGCGAATAGTAGTACGCGATTCATAATTGTAGCGATTGATAAGAAAGAAGGGCAAGCTGTACATGACAACCTTCAATAGGGAGAGGCGGCGCAGGGGCTTTCCACACGCCTGACGAGTAATTAGGATAAATTTAACAGCTGCTAGTTTATTCTGCGGAAAGTTACGGAAAAGGGCTGATAAAGTGGGCTTGCCGGTTGCTGTTTTTGGCCCCTTGGATATTGGCCGACAATCTATTTTAGGCTTGGCCCTGTGCTTCATTGAGTGTATCGACGTACTGCTGCAAAAACTCTTGCAGGCGCTTGCGGCGGTACTGCATAACCCAGCGGGGATGTGGCAGCACTTTGATTTCCTCAAAAAATTCGTGCTTGGCGTTCAGCTGCTGCAGGTACTTCCAGTTTTTGCCTACCCCCATGCAGAGGGCTATTTTGGGGGTCACCCCCAGTTTGATTTGGGCCCGGAGATTGTCAATGATGTGCGGCTCCACTGCCCGCTCCAGCTTTTTGTCGTCGTAGTAGTTGTAGTTCTTCCCATCTTTGGTAAAGCCCAGCGGGCAGATGGAAGTAATGTAAAAGGTGTTGTAAAAAGAAGGCACATCGCCCCAGGCGTGGATGAAACGGTAGACAAAATCGGAGGACAATTCCGGTTTTTTCTTAAAATCATTGGCGATGCCGCACTCAGATTCTAAGCGTACGGGATCGGTAAACGGCACGCCGGTCACGCCTGCCCCAAAACGCCCCGGGTTGATGCCAAGAATGGCGATGCGGGGCCTTTCGTCGGCGTAATACCGATGGTAGAATTGCTCCATGGCCCGCCAAGTGTCAGCTTGGCCGAAGGGGTAAAGCAATTCTACCTTGGGCGGCAGTTTCCAATCGGGTTGGAGCGACTGGTTGAAATCAAGAACACGCTGGCCGAACGACATAGGAATGATTTTTGGCCAAAGGTAGCACTTTGTTACCGATCTAGCTCTTTGACTTGCTGCTCGTTCATTTTCACCACTTTGCGCTGCTGCTGCACGGCCTCTTTCTTGGCGCCTATGGCTTCGATGGTTTCCTTGGCTTTCGCTTTGGCCGCATTGAGCGCTTCTTCCAGCTCGGCTACTTCTTTCTCGGCGTCTTTGCGTTCTTTTTCGAGGTCTTTGAGTTCATCCTCAAGGTCATCGAGTTTGTCTTCTTCGGCTTCGAGGGCGTCTTCGGCGTAGTTTTGGAGCACCCGGTTTTTGAACCCTTGCAACCAGGCTCGGGTAGCTTCCATACGATCGGGGTGGCGCTCAGAAGAAAGGTAAGCACCGCCCAAGTTGAACCAGACGGTGACCAAAGCGCCGCCCGCTTTGCCTTTGTCTTCTACCGTAGAGTAAATATCGATGGTGTTGTCGCTGATGGATTCGATTTCCGCATTATCGGCGAAATACTCGTCGGTCCTGCGGTCTTTCTTGGGTTTGCGGGCGTCAAAGTCTTTTTGGTAATCCTGCCATATATCGGCAATATCCTCGGCTTCGCCAATGCGGAAGTCGAGTAGGAAACTGTTGTGGTTGCCTTGGCTCATTGGCCGAGTAGCCTCGGAGAAGACTTGGGCTTGAAGGCCATAGCTACTAGTGAACAGGATGATAAAGGCGGTAAGTAAGCGGGTAATCATTAATCTTGAGTTTGTTTGTTTAGACGTAAAAAACGTGGTAATGTCACGCTGGGATATAACAAAAAAGAGCAAGGCTAATGTTTATAAAAAAAGCCAGTACCCCCACTGCAGCGGGAATACTGGCTTAGTTTCGATTGTAGATCGGTATAATTACTCTTCGACCACCTCGAAGTTGACTTTGATGTCCACCTCCGGGTGCAGATCGAGTTCCGCGGTGTAAGTGCCGAGGTTTTTGATATCCTCTTCCGGCATTTTCACTTTGCGGCGGTCGACGTCGATGTCGTACTTTTCCTTGAGTACGGTAGCGATCTGCACGTTGGTCACGCTACCAAAGATTTTGCCGCTAGTACCGGCTTTAGCGCCGATTTGCAGCACTTTGTCGCTGAGCTGCTCGGCGATCGCTTCGAACTCGGCTTTGCGGGCGGCGAGTTCTTCGGCTTCTTTTTGCTTGATCTCGTCGAGCTTGGCACGGTTGGCGTCATTAGCCACAAGTGCCATGCCCTGTGGGATGAGGTAGTTGCGGGCATAACCGGGCTTGACGCTCACGATCTCGTGCTTGTCGCCTACCTTCTCTATATCGTCTAATAGAATGATATCCATTGTAAATAAAATTTAGAGGGCTGAGGATAAGGTTACTTCAACAAGTCCGTTTCGTACGGCAGCAGGGCCAAGTGGCGGGCGCGCTTCACCGCGGAAGACACCTTGCGCTGGTACTTCAGGGAAGTGCCCGTGATGCGGCGCGGCAGGATTTTGCCTTGCTCGTTGACAAACTGCATCAAGAAATCCGGGTCTTTGTAATCGATGTACTTGATGCCAAATTTGCGGAAGCGGCAGTACTTTTGGCGCTTCTGCCCGATTTTAGGGTTGCTGAGGAACTTGATATCGTCTCTGGATGCCATGATTTTTCTGTTTTAAAGTTCAACAAACGGGATGGAGCGGTTTAATCGGCCTTTTCTTCCGACTTAGCCTCTTCTTTTTTCTCCTCCTTGGCGGCTTTCTTGTCATCACCTTTGTCAGAGCGTTTTTTGTTCTGACGGCGGTCGCGGTTGTCGCGGTCCTCCTTCTTTTTCTTCTTGGTGACTTTGCCGATTTTGCCGGCGCGTTTATCCGCGTTGTACTTCACGCCGTGCTTGTCCAAAGCGACAGTCAAGAAGCGGATAATGCGCTCGTCGCGGCGCAAGGACAGCTCCATCGGGTCAATCAGTTCGCCGTTGGGCGCTTCGAATTCAATGCAGTAGTAGACGCCGGAAGTGCGCTTGTTGATCGGGTAGGCCAGTTGGCGCAAGCCCATTTCATCCACATGTACGATCGTGCAGCCCTCGTTCTTGAGGTGATCGACATATGTCTGAGCCGTCGCTTTGATTTCTTCCCCCGACAGCACTGGGTCTACGATGAAGTTTACTTCGTAATTCTTCATTGGGTCAGACATAAATTATGCTCCCCGCAAACGGGAAGCGGTCAATAAATAGGATTAACTCGGCTAACTTTTTTAGCGGCTGCAAAGGTAAGCAATTGCTGGCAAGTAAACAAATGCGCATATTAGAGATGCCAACATAGCACTTTCACTGCTGAACACCCATTTTTTGCAGGTAATCCGACAGGGGCTCCAACCCCAGCTCGGCGCGGCGGGTTTCCACCTCCGCTTTGTCGTCTACCGGATACAAGGATTTCTTGCCGGTGTCGGAATCCACATTGAGGTAAGTGCCGTACTTTTGCGGCTCCCCTTTCTGCACCAAGATGAGGTCTTCCAATATGGCTTGGTAGGCCGCTTTCGTTTCTCCGGCTTCCACCGACTTTTGCAGGGGCGGCAAGGACATTTCCTGCATATCGAGGGGTCCCTGCTTGACGATGGTGAAGAGGGCTTCGTTGGCTTTTTCGCCTACCTGACTGACACCTGGCCAGCCATAATCGGCGAGAATGCGCTTGGCTTCCAGCTGGTTCAGGCTATCTTGCAGGGCATGAAGCTCGTTGAAAGCCTGCAGGCCGTCTTTGCCCAGTTTCTTGTTGTTGACAATGCCCGCTACATCGCGTATCATTTTGTCCTTCACGGCGAGATACTCCAGTTGCGCTTGGAGCTCCGCGAACTTGTCGTCCTGTGCGTTTTGTAGCTCGTTCAAGATTTCCATCCACTCCTTCGTGCCGAAAAGCGGCATTAGGCCCCGCCGTTTTTTGATGGTTTCCGGATCGTCCAGGCCTTTATCAATCGCTTGGCGCAAATAGGCATAGGATTGCTCTTTGTCGCCCGTTTGTGCAGCCGCTACAGCCGGGTTGACGTAAAACAGCGGATGGGTCCCTTCCCGCAGCTCGAAAGCCTGCTGATAAGCTTCAAGGGCCGCTTCGTTGTTTTCCATGGACAGCAGGGAGTCCCCCTTCTGGAAATAGTCGTAGAAAGATTGGGCCTGCATACTGCTACCCACCGCCACCAACACGAAGATCAGAATGTATCTCATTTTCATAGGATGTAATTTTGTGGGGCGAAATTAGGCAATTGTGGCAGGCGGTGCAAATTGAAATCCCACCGAAACTCAGCCCAGAAATTCTTTCCGGATGGTACCGTAGGTCCACACGTCCATCAGCCGGTCGTTTTTCTGAGCGGCATTGCGGGCCCGGCCCTCTAGACAGAAACCGGCTTTCTCCAATACCCGACGGGAAGCCGGGTTGTAGTCATAGACATTAGCGTAGACCCGCTCTTTGTGGAGGTGCTGGAAAGCGTGGTGGGTCAGCGACTTCACAACTTCGGTCATAATACCTTTGCCCCAGTGCGATTCAGATAGCCAGTAGCCCAGCTCGGCGCTTACGGAAAATACGTCTTCCTTTAGCAGCAGGCTGCCGACACCGCTCACTTCGCCGCCTACCTCGATGCCGAAAATGGAC
>JAAAOU010000161.1 GCA_009908745.1 Bacteroidota bacterium | reverse complement strand
ATTGCGCAGGGCGGAGCAGAAACCGATGAGCTCACTATCCTTGTAGTAGCCCAGCACGGTGAAGTCTTCCCCCAGCTGCTTTTTCAAGGCGGTAAAGTAGCCCGGGCTGAGCTGCAGTAGGCTAAAGTCGGCGCTACGGGCAACACCCAAGTACAATTCGTGCAGGCGCTCTTGTGCAGCGGCCATATCGGCTAGCGACATCGGCTGTACGGCTACCGATTTCGCTTTTTTGAACGCCCGGCGCGCCCGCACCCGGTACTTGGAGACCATGGCGCCCAAATAATCTTCAAAGGTGTTCCAGCCGGGGCGGAGCTGCAGCATCAAATTGGGCATAAACGGGAAAAGGTGGTAGCCGGCTGTACGCATCGCTTTGGCTTGCCCTTTTTCGTAAAAATCCTTCACTAGCACCGCCTGCGGATGCCAGCCCTGCCGGTGCAGTTCGCGGCTGAGCACTTCCAGCCCGTCTTGCAGTAGGCTTAGTTGCTCCTTAGGTGACAAGAGCGCGCCCGCAAAATGATAAGCATGCTGCCCGGTCGCTTGTGCTGCCCCACAGACGAGCAAGCGGAAATTGGCGCGGCGGGCGAACCACAGCTGCAGTTGTTGCCCCCACTGCTGCCAGCGCGGAAGCTCGGTGTCTATTCGCTGCAGATGTTGCACATTGCGGGCTAGATTGAAGTCGACCAACTGGCAAGCGGCTACGCCTACCGCTTCGCCCTGCCGAAGGAAAACGACGTAGGCAAAACCATAATAAGCCGGTGGGTGCGCCTCAAAACCCTGCAAATAGGCTTTTTTTAGAAAAACCTGGTTGTCGGCACACAAGCGGTCCCAGTAGGCAGGCAGGTCAGCTGCCCGCCGGTAGATGGCAATGGAAAAGCCAGCTTGTGGCAAAGGGTGGGGGTGCAGGTCTCGTGTGGCGGCGGTTGGAACCCCATTTTTATCCTCTTGGCGGTGCGCTTGCAGCAATTGACGCACGGAGGCATGCAACGGGCAGCGGGTTGTCGATTTTGGGGGCGATTCTTCCAGCGTGTCAGTCGAGTAGTTCATACGCGGAAAACGCAATGGTTTTGGTTAGGGTTGTGCAAAGGGCAGGTATTTCGACGGATCACCCTATTGTGCGGAGGTAGAGCGCGCCTCGATCGCCCGCCGGGCCGCTTTTTCATCCCCCCAGCCCTTAAAAGTAGCCGTGCCCAGGCCGTCGTAGTAGAGGAACCAGTTTTCAATAATGAGTTTCGCCCCGTCGTAGCGCAGGCTGAAGTCGAGGTAGTCTTTGGGCGCAATCACCTGCAAGCTGCTGTCTGCTGGTATGGCGATTACTTTGTCGTCTTGTTGACCTTCATCCCGCAAGCGGAGCAAAGCGATGGGGATGGCTTCCACCAAGCTGCCGGTAGGCAGGGCTTCGCTGATGACCAAAATGTCAAGCGCGTCGCCGTCACCGCCTGATGTCGCGTTTACCTTTGTGCCGGGGATGAAACCATAATTGCCAGGGTAGGGGAGAAAATCAACGACGCGCTCTTTTCCGTCACGCTTATCCGGCGCGAAGGTATTGCTGCCTTTGTCGTACTCGATTTTGCGGTTGGTCCCGGCAGGGATTTCTACGACGGCGTTTACTCCGCTATCGGTAAATGCGGGTAGCGCCGCTGGGTTGTCAGGTAGGCGGTCTTCCGGTCCCGCTTGGCAAGCCGTCAGTAATGTGAGGCAAATCCACAACACCTTTTTCATGGTACAGTCTGTTTGTGGGTAAAGATAATCGAATATCATATCTTCGCGCTATCAAAATTGCAGCATCATGAAACGCTTACTGTTGCTCCTACTTGTACTCCTTGCCGCCTGCCAAAACGAAGGTGGCCAATCAACACAAAATGCCGGGCAGCCAGACCTGAAAGCCGAACTGCCGGGCACTTGGGAAGCTATCTCCCTGCGCGTCAAAGTCAATTCCGCCTACGGGCAAGACAGCAGCTTTGTGTTTGAGGTCAACGAGCAGCAGTGGGTGAGCCGCTACGGCGTGCAGCCCGTGAAGACGGTTTACCAACCGGATAACAAGTACCGCGAGGAATACTACGGTATGAACGACAGCCTGCTCAACCAGGCGCGGGGGATTTGGAATGTCTTCGGCGACACTTTGATGATGATTACGCCCAGTGAAACCAACCAGTATATTGTCTCCCTGAGCGAAGGGCGCTCCGAGTTTCGCGCATTGGTCGATTGGGATGAAGACGGCGCAGCCGATGACGAATACCTTAGGGTCAACCGCTTGGTCAGCCTAGAGACGGAATAACACCTTTAATAATCGTCAAACACCCGCTGCGCGTTCCGCATGAAGTTGTCCTGTACCCCCTGACCGCCGAAGTAATCGTCGCCCTGTATTTGGTTAGGGGCATTGCGGTACAGCTCCCGGAGCCACTGCGGGTTTTGTATTTCCCCAATAGCCGTAGAATGTAGCAGCACGAAGTCGCCGGGGGCTAAAGAAGGATTGTAGAACACAAACTTCACATTATTCTGATTGGTCCGTGGAAACTCGTAGTAGGTCCAAATTTCGTAGGGCGGGGCAGTCGGTTCTTGGTCCCGCAACTCCGTATCATCTGGCTGGCCGTACTTGAGGTAAATGTGGCCGCGGTCGGTCTCAAAACCGTGGCGGAAGCCGGAGTCATACAGCTCATCCACCGCGCGGGCAATTTCCATGTACTTGTCGTAGGCCGCTTTGGGGTTATTGGGCGATTCGCCTACCCAATAGTTGAACAAGTAGAGCCGTTGCAGGCGCAGGCTGTCATTTCGGATGAGGCCGTCCACGAAGTCCACATCCGGTTGAGGCATTTTGGCGGTAAGGGCCCGCAGGCTGTACTCTACCGTTTCTGCGTCGAGCTCTTGCACAAACTCCCGGCTGATGTCGAAGCTGTCCATACGGATCGGTTCTTTTTCCAAATAAGGGTTGCTGCGCTGAAAAAACACGCTTTTGCGGCTGAGCAGCTGCCGCTCGCGGTTAAGCACCTCCACGATCAGCCGGTAGTTGCCAGATGGCAGCTCGCTGATGTCCACGGATTGCAAAACGGGGACCACTGGCGCTGCTTTTTCCCGCCGGTAGGCCAACAGGCTTTTCTCGGTTTTGTCATTGTCTACCAATTGCTCCACCGCGTAGCTGATTACAAAGTCCTCGCCTATGTTTTCATCCGCGTTATACACCTCGTTGTAGAAGTGCAGCCGGGAAGCGTTCCGCCCGTAGAAATTATAGGGCAGGGGTTCCATCAGCAAGTTGTTCTTGACAAAAAGCGATTCGTTGTCGCTGATTTCCCCTTCTACCCGGCTGTAGCGGGAGAGCAGCTCCAGGTCGGATTGCGCCAGCTCGCCCGGGTCATAGTTTATGGCTACTTCTGTATTGTATTCTTTAGCGTTGCCCTCCTGATTGAGGTCGCGTACGGCCACCACCAATTGATAAGTACCGTTGTCCAGCCCGAACCGTTTCAAGTCGATAAAGTCAACGGGGCGTTCGACAGCCGGGCTGTTCAGCGTGAATTTGTCAAATTTGACGACCTCGTCTTCTTGTTTGAAGAGCAAAACCACTTCCACATTGGCCTGCAGGGTACTGTCCCCAGCGGGTACATACCGCACACTGCTGCCGGCAATATGGAGGTAAACTTCGATATAAGGCTGTTCCGGGCTTTGGAAGGTGGCGTAAGAGATGCTGGCGTCTATGGCAAAAAGCGGCCCGCTGGCCAGCAGGGATAAGCAAAAGGCGAATACGTATTTCATAGCAGTCACATTAGTCATGTCTTACAAGATAGGGAAGAAAAGCAAGCAAGGAAAGACCCGAAGCCGAAAAAGTCAGATTTCCAACATAAAAAGGGGCTTTTGCAGGAACGGGATCAACGCCAAGATCAAGGGCTGCACATAAAGTGCCTGCCGGCTCACCAGGCCATTGGTCAACAAACCGACGGCTCCCCCTTTATGTTTGACATTCTGCTCGTCAAATAATTCGTCCATGACCGGGCCAAGTTCGCCCCCTTCGCGTATTGCCCGGGTGGCTGCCGGGGGCAGGAAGAAAGAAGCACTACGGGCGTACCCTTCTTGTTGGGCGTTTTGCACAACCATCCATCCAAAAGCGTCAAGGCGGTTGTCTGCCGGCTGTACGCCCCCTTCTACCCCTACCCAGAAGTCCGCCTCTGGGTGTTGCGTTTTGGCGTAAGCCACCCGGTTGCGTGCACCCCGAAGGGTTTCCGCATCGCTCATCGGCTGATCACTCACGCCGGAGGGGGCAGCTATGCCTTCTACCCGAATCGTCGCCTGGGGAAAAGCCTGCGTAAAAGCCTCCTGTACGGCTTGTATCTTGACGGGGTTGCGGGATGCAGCGATTACGAGCATTATTCCGTTTTGCGCAAATTGAAACGGAAGGGGGTATCCCGGAGTACCGTGCTCATCACCAGCAGGCTGTCGTTGATGGATTCGATATTGTAGGCCACTGTCATCTGCTCGGTTTCCTGCTTCACCGTGTTACCGTCTAGCGTGAATGGGCTTTCGCCCTGGCCGAGCGGCAGGTTGGTCCGCATCGTGCCTGCCTGGTCAAACTCGTAGTAGAGGTCAGAAAAGGTTGTCGTCGGCTGGCCCGCTCGCGTGGCGCTGATGATTTCCCAGCGGCCGTATAGATGAGCATCCACATTTTCGGGCTCGGATTCGCAAGCGATGAAAGTAGTGCTTAACAGCGTGAATACAAGGGTGGTTTGGAAAAAGCGTTTCACGTTCATTTCTCCGATTGGTTTTTGCAAAAGTACCAATAATTTTGGGCTTGCTTCCTCTGCTGCGGCAAAGTTTAGGCGGCTTTTGGCAAAAAGCAGGCGGAAGCTGCCGGGTTTCGGAATTTTTTTCGATCTTTTTCGGCGAATTTCAAAAGAAACCAAAACAACGCGCGGGGCCCAAAGAGCGCTTCTCGCCTCACAACCAAATAGAAACCATGGCAAAAGGGACAGAAATCGACAAACTCGACAAGCAGATTTTATCCATTTTAATGCGCAACGCCAAAAAGCCCTACACTGACATCGCAAAGCAGCTCTATGTCTCCGGTGGTACCATACACGTACGGATGAAAAAGATGGAAGACGCCGGCATCGTCAAAGGCTACAGCCTTAACGTAGACCCTGCCAGCCTGGGCTATGACATCACCGCCTTCTTGGGGGTATACCTCGACAAAAGCTCACTGTACGATGACGTGGCCGACGAATTGGAGAAAATCCCGGAGGTGGTAGCGGCGCATTACACCACGGGGCTGTACAGCATCTTTGCGACCATTGTCTGCCGGGATACCAAACACCTGCGGGAAGTGCTGCACGACAAAATTCAGAAAATAGAAGGGATACAGCGGACAGAGACCTTCATCTCCCTGCAAGAAAGCATCAACCGGCCCATAGACATCACCGGGGAGGGGCAAGAAAATTCAGCGGACGAGTAGAAGGTCGCCACCGTACTGCTTTGTACCGCCAGAGCGCAATTGCAATAGAACGACGTAGGTATATACGCCGGGGTCCATAGGCTCGCCCAAGAAGGTGCCGTCCCAGCCGGCGCGTTCTAGGTTGGGGGCAAAGTGCTCTGCCTCGTACATCAAGCCGCCCCAGCGGTTGAATACCCGCAGTTGGAGCACCCGCTCTACCTGCCGCTCGTTGGCGAACACCGTGAAATAGTCATTGATTTTGTCGCCATTGGGCGAGAAAATATTGGGGAAGTATACCTCCACGCTGTTGTCGACCTCTATTTCTACGGTCAAGGTGGATGTACAGCCGAAGATATCGGTAATTGATAAGGTGTAGGTTTGTGACTGCAAGGCCTGAATGACCGGGTTCAGGCAGTCGGTGCAGCTCAAGTTTTGCGCAGGAGACCATTGGACGCTGCCGATCAAGTCGGGCGGTATGTTTAGTTGCGGGGCTAATGAGTATTCTGAGCCTAGTTTCAATTGCAAATTGGCCGGCAAGTCAGCGATACGTTCATAGGCGATGGGCATCAACAGCTCTTGTTGCAATTGGCAGCCATTAGCATCCTCTATGGTCAGCGTGTAAGTTGCCCCCGGCGTAAGCTCCTCAAAAAGCGAAGGCCCATAGAAATTGCCACTATCTACCGAATATTGATAAGGCGGTATGCCACCGCTGGCAGAAAGCGATAACTGGCCCGTTTGCAGGCGCTCGCAGTCCGGCTCAACCGGGCGTAGTGGCTCGGGGTGGTTGATTTCAAAAACCCGCTCTGTCTGGCAGCCGCTGTCGTCCGACACCAAAAGCGTGTAGGTAGCCGGCGGCAGTGCCTCGCGTACCAATCCTGCGGTGGGGTCGTCCAGCCAAACGGCGTTGTAAGGCGGGCTCCCCCCCGATAAGCTGACGTCTATCCAGCCATCCGCTACGTCCGGGCAACTAGCGTCTTCTTGCGTAGCAGCGATAGAGATGGAGGTCGTTTCCAGTTCCGCGCTACCCGAAACCG
>JAAAOU010000263.1 GCA_009908745.1 Bacteroidota bacterium | reverse complement strand
GTCTTTGCGACCACCCTTTCGGCAAAGGCGCAAGAAACGGCCTTTTTCTCCGAAGCCCATGAGTCGTACAAGCGCGGCGTAGTCTTATTTGAACAAGGCGTATACGCCAAAGCCCGTCAGGATTTTGAGCACGCGCTGCAGCTGTTGCGCCCGGTCAATGAGCCGGAAGCAGAATTGCTGCGTACCAAAGCGGAATTGAATGTCGCCCGTTGTGCGGTCCGTACGGAGGCGCCCGACGGCGAAAAGCTGATCCGCGACTTTGTCCGCTCCCACGCCCCCAACGCTATTGCCAATCAGGCTTTGGTGGAGGTCGCTAACTACTACTTCAACGCCCGGCAATACGAAAAAGCAGCGGACTACTACGAGCGGGTGCCGACTAACGGCATGAGCCGGGACCAAAAAGCGGAAGTCAAATTCAGGATGGGGTATTCTCTTTTTGTCAAAAAGAAGTTTGACAAAGCCAAAGCGGCCTTCCGCTCTATCAAAGACCTGGAAAACGAGTATTATTACCCCACAAATTACTACCTCGGTCTGTGCTATTTCTTCGAAGGGCGCTACGACGCGGCTATTGCCCAGTTTAAAACCGTAGAGCGGTCTCCCAAATACCGGCCCCATGTACCCTACTACCTGGCACAAATTTACTTTGCAGAGCGCCGCTACGACGAGCTCATCGGCTACGCGGTAAAGCGGGTCAACAGCGGAAATATCCGCAAAGACACCGAAGTGCGGCAGCTCATCGGCCAGTCGCACTTTGAAAGAGGAGAATACCGTAAGGCCCTGCCGTATCTGCAGTATTACGCCGAACGCAATAACCGGCTGCGCGAAGAGGAACTCTACCAAATCGGGTACACTTATTACCAAGTGGGCGACTACGCCCGGGCTATCGAGTATTTGAAGGATTTGATCACCGTAGAATCGGAGATTGGCCAAAACGCCATGTTCATCCTAGGCGATTCCTACCTGCGGGTCAACCAAAAGGAGTCGGCCCGTACGGCATTCGGCAACGCCCAGCGCATGCCCTACGATAAGAAAATACAGGAAGAGGCCCTGTGGAACTACGCCAAGCTTTCCTACGAGCTCGACGACCCCCGCTCGGCCATCAATGCCCTGAAGCAACTGCCGCCGGAGTCCCGTTACTACATTGAGGCGCAGGAGCTGATGAGCGAGATATTCCTGAACTACCGCAACTATCAGCAAGCATTGGATATCATCGAGAGCTTGCCGAATATGACGCCCAAACTGCGCGAGACTTATCAGAAGGTCGCCCTCTACCGCGGCTTGCAACTTTTGCAGAATGGCGAGACCGAGGCGGCCCGGCAGTACTTCGAGACGTCCATTGACTACTCCATAGATGCCCGTGCCCGCGCCCAGGCGATCTATTGGCTCGCCGATATTGCCCACCAAGATGGGGCGTACGAGGCGAGTATCCGCCTGACCAATCAATTTCTCACCCTGGCCAAGACCCTGAGCAACCTGCCGGATGAGTCCTCCCTGTTCAGCGGCAATTACTTGCAAGGGTACAATTACTTGAAACAGCAAAAATTCTCCGTCGCCCTCGGCTTTTTTGAGGAAACGGTACGCGGTATCGAGCGCAACCGGTCCTTCATCCGCAACGATCAAGTCAAACAACAGCTACTTGGGGATGCGGTGCTGCGCGCCGGCGATTGCCTGTTTAAGCAAAACCGTTACCGGGAAGCCATCGCCTATTACGACAAGGCTGTGGATAACCGCTACAGCAATTTTGTGTATGCCCTTTACCAAAAGGCGATCATAGAAGGCCTGATGGGGCGTACGAGCGGCAAGATATTGGCACTGGAGCGCATTGCCGACGACTACCCGGATTCCGAATACGCAGATGATGCCCTCCTACAGCTCGGCGCGACATACCAAGAAATCGGCCAGCTCAGCAAAGCTGCCGACCCGCTGAAGGAGCTGCTGCGCCGCTACCGCACTACTTCCGACCTGACGAGCAAAGCGCTGATCCGCTTGGGTTTGATCAGCTATAATCAGGGGAATGTAGACGGTGCCATCAACTATTACAAGCAGGTCTTCTCCAGCAACCCGGATGCTAATGAATCCAATCTAGCCCTTGCCGCCCTAGAGGAAATCTATGTGGACGATCTGGGCCAAGCAGACGATTACTTCGCTTTCTTGGAGACGGTGCAAGGGGATGTGCAGGAGAGCACCCGAGACTCCATCAACTTCCGCGCTGCCGAGTCGCAGTTTGAGAATGCCAACTACGAGCGGGCCATCGACGCCTATACCGATTACCTGAGGCGCTTCCGGGGCAACGACCGCAACCGCCTCGTGGCCACTTACCACCGGGGGGAGTCCTACAGTGTACTGCGGGAGTACAGCCGAGCCTTAGAAGATTACCTGACGGTGGTGGATAAAGGGCCGAGCGATTACTACTTGAAGTCGCTGGAAAAAGCCGCTATCATCGCCTACAACCACGAGCAAAACTTTAGCTTGGCTTTCGACCTCTATTCCGAAATGGAGGATGCCGCCAATAGCCCCGACCGGCGCTTTGAGGCGCAACTGGGGGCCTTGCGCTCCGCCTACCGCATCAATAATACGGATGCCGTATTCCAGCTGGCCCGCAAGGTGGAAAACAGCCCCAATGCGTCACAATTGCAAGTCGCTACCGCCAATTTCTACCTCGGCAAAATGGCTTTCGACCAACAGGACTACGATAATGCGCTGTCGGCTTTCAATGAGGTCATACGCTTGAGCGACAACGAGCAAACGGCGGAGGCCCGTTACCTGAAAGCCTACATTTTCTACCTGCGCCGCGATCTTGAAAAAGCCCAGGAAATCTGCATCAACGCCAACCGCGAGAGCTCTGGCTATCCGTATTGGGTGGCCAAGAGCGTTATCTTGCTGTCGGATATCCTGCAGGAAAAAGGCGACCTGTTCAACGCGCGTGCTGCTTTGGAAGCTTTGCTGGAAAACTACCAGGGCGATCAAGAGCTGATCAATGAAGCACAGCAGAAGCTGGATACCATCAATCGCCTCATCAACCGCTCAAGCCGCCTCGATACCAGCACGGACGACGGTGGTACGCTGGAAATGGACGAAAGCGGCCAATAACCCCAATTTGCTCAAAACAGAAAAAGAAACACCATCATGAAATACACTGCGCTTACTGCTATCTGCTTGTTGATTGGCACGGGCTTCCTTTGGGCTCAAGACCCCGACTTGCCCGCTGAGGAGGTAGAAATTGTCAAAAGCTTCGATGCCCGCTTGGGAGATGCCGAACGCTTTAAAGTAGCTCCCGAGCTGCCGCCCCTCGATACGTCTACCCGCAATTTGCAGTACGAGGTCTTTTCCCGCAGCCTCAACGTCGAATACTTGCCGCCCAAGATACGCCCGCTAGCTATACGCCGCAAAAAGTTGCAGGAAGGCTACGACGGCTACTTCCGCTTCGGGGGCGGTTTCCCGGCGGCGCTCTACGGCAAGGGCCTTTACAACATCAATAATGACGATAACCTGAGTATCAACCTTTTCGCCAACCACCACTCGGCCAACAACAGTCAGCAACTGGAGAATCAGCGCTTCAGCTACACAGACGGCGGGGTAGACGGCACCTACCACTTCGACCAGGGCTTTGCGGTCAATGCCAAGCTGAAGTATACCTCTGATGTGGTGCATTACTATGGCTACAACGCCGTGGCGGAAGATACCGATGAGACCATTTCGTTCGACAAGGAGAACGTGCGGCAGCGCTTCTCTATTTTTGATGCGGAAGCCAAGATATTCAATAGCGTGCGGACGGTGGCGGATTTCAATTACTACGCCGGCTTCAAAGCTTATTTCATGAATGACTCCCGCACCGCTTCCCGGGAGAATGGCTTCGACCTCTATCTGGGCGGTACCAAGTGGTTCAATGACAAACATCCCTTGTCTGTAGAGCTGCAAACCGATTTTACCGATTACCAAGACTTGGACGGGGATACCAACCTTAACAACTTCTTCCTGCGGCCCAACTTCACGTACCATGCCGACCGCTTTCGCGCCAAGCTGGGCGTCAACCTGGCTTCCAACGACGACAACTTCACTTTCTTCCCAGATGTGGAGGTGACGGCGGTGCTGATCGAATCGCTGCTCAATGCCTATGTGGGGGCATCGGGTACGCTGCAAAAGAACAACTACCGCAACATGACGGACTACAATCCGTTCTTGACTTCGCCCGTGCGTATCGCCAACAGCCTGTACTACAACTTCTTTGGCGGGGTGCGGGGTAATGTACAGGGTGTCGACTACGACCTGTCTGCGGAGTATAAGAATATCGAAGACCTAGTGACTTACCGTTTGCTGGAGCCGTTTGATACCCTGCCGATGTTCACGCCTGTGTACGACAACGGTACCATCACCACCATCAAGGGCTCCTTCGATGCGCCAGTGTTTGACAATTTTGAGGTGGTGGGGGCTTTCAGCCAAAGTTTTTTCAACCTCGACAACCAAGAAAAAGCCTGGCACTTGCCGGCCCTGTCGGTCAACCTCGGCGGCCGCTATACCACAATGGAGGATAAACTGACGCTGAAGGCAGACTTCTTCTTGGAAAATGGCGTGCCTTATGTGAATACAGAGGGCGAAGCGGACAACCTCAATGCGCTGTTTGACATCAGCGTTGGGGCCGACTTTTACTTCAGTGAAAATATCGGCGGCTTCCTGCAGATCAACAACTTGGCGAACAACAAGCGGGAGCGCTGGTTCCGTTACCCGATTTTTGGGATTAATGCCATGGCTGGGGTGACAGCACGGTTTTAGTAGGTATAGGGGAACTGCGTATTTTTTTTACACCTGATTTCCCAGCCCCGCCTTCAACAACTCCATAATCTCCTGCGGCTCCGTGCTGCTGCGCAGGGAGGATTCCACCACCAGCAGCTCCACAAAATTGTACCGCTTATCGAAAGAGGCGGTGTAGGAGTGGTTAAAGTACAGCTGCAAATCGTCAAACAAGGCGCAGACCAGCAACTCGTACTGGCCCGAGCGGGGGTCGTAGACTACACAGAGGAACTTGCGCTTGTTCTTCCGCTGCGAGCACAGTAAAAACATGGGGTAGTCGAAATAAGGCGCCTGCCAAAACCCGAACAGATTGGCTTCGAAAAGCGGGTAGTAAAGTAGCTCGGCTGCTACCCCCTGATGCATTAGGTACTGCGCCATCCCTCCCAGTTTGCTCTCCATAAGTTGTATCGGGACTTGGGGCGAAGTCAGCTCTTCGTAAGGCCGCCACGCTTGGTGCGGCAGGCTGTAGTACTCCACCTCGCCAATGCGCAGCTTGTAGGAAAAACGCGGGTAACCCGGCACTACGTATCCAGGATAGTAGTACAGCAGGCCGGCTTCCTGAGCATAATGGATTTCTTCCAGCATCGTGTAGAACCCCAAGCTATATTTGTCATAATCCGGGTCGTAAATACCCGTAATGCTAGCTACGCTGTGCTCCCCCAAGTCGAAATAGCTCAACGCAATCAGCCGGTCGCCGTCGTACACCCGTACCTCTCGGGTCTGGTAAATATTAAAATCTTCGCCATCGAGCAGCGCGTCGCGCAGGGTAGGGGCGAGCATGCCGGAAAACGAGGATTTGTAGCGCCGGTAGAGCCGTTCCTTTTCGGCGTTGATTGAAGCCGCTCCGGTGGTGACCTCAAAATGCCGGCGGTTGCGGTTGAAGATTTTGCGCAGGCTTTTGCGAAAGCGGTACCCCGTCAGCGGCAGCCGTACCCAGATGGCAGAGTAAAAAGAGCGGCCGAAGCAGAGGAAGTGGGTGGTGAAGATGGTCTGCCCCATACGGTACCACCCTTTTGCCAGGTAGGCATCTAGTTCTTCGGGGATCATCATTTCTGGGTAGTGCTTCTCTGCAAACATGTAGGCCTGTTGTACGGCGATTATAACAATTATTTTGGGAATGTGCGCAGGCGGGCAGGCCGAAATGGGGCCACGCTCAACGATCAGTATTCAAATAGGCATTTTCCAGCAAGAAAGTTCCCGCTTCTTCTTGTTTAAGCCCCTCGGCGAGCACCTCCATGGCTGCCATCGGCTCCCGGATGAGGGGAGGACGCTCCTGCAATATAGCGCGGTAAGTGGGTAAATGGTGCACGCCCAAGCCGAAAAATTTGACATTCAGCACATCGTACCGCCAAGAACGCGGGCAACGCACCAGGGCCGGGCAGAACCGCCGGGGCTGCGGGGAATGGCTTAGCAGTACTAGCGGGTGCTCCACGAACGGCAAGCCGGCTGTTTCGTAAAAGCGGATGTCAAATAGGGCGTATTCGGCTAAATGGGCCGCTTTGCCACCTTGGGCCAGTTGTTGTTGCACCCCCTCTAGCCCGGTCCGTATCCGGTTGATGGGTACGGCTGCCTCTTCCAATTCGCGGTAGGGGTGCCAAGCGTCGCCGCTCAGGTCATAGTATTCCATCTCACCCAGGCGCAGCTTGTAGTCAAACTCCTCGT
>JAAAOU010000223.1 GCA_009908745.1 Bacteroidota bacterium | reverse complement strand
CGGCAAGGACCCCTCTAAAGTGGACCGCTCAGCGGCCTACGCGACCCGCCATATCGCGAAGAACCTGGTCGCGGCGGGTGTTTGCGGCGAGGTGCTGGTGCAAGTGTCCTACGCTATTGGCGTGGCGGCTCCGACCAACATCTACGTCAATACTTACGGCTCCGCTAAGGTGGATATGAGCGACAGCGAAATCAGCAAGAAGGTGGAAGAAGTGTTCGACATGCGCCCCTACGCCATCGAGCAGCGCCTGAACCTCCGCTCGCCTATCTACTCGGAGACCGCTGCTTACGGCCACATGGGCCGCGAACCCGAGCAGAAGACCGTCCGCTTTACCGATGGCTCCGGCCGCTACAAGGAAGTGAAGGTGGAGACCTTTACTTGGGAGAAACTGGACTATGTGGATAAGGTAAAAGCCGCTTTTGGCTTGTAAGCCGCTTCGCCTTCAGGAAATAAAAAGAAGCCCCGCGCCTTTTCAGGTAGCGGGGCTTTTCAATTATACTCCGGCCACGGTAATAGACGGGCCGAAGGGGGCTATTGCAATGGGGCTTTTTAATTGGCTACATCTCCTCTTTTGATGGCGTAGATGTCCAGGTTTTCTATGGAACTATTGACCTGCAGGTCGGACAAGACAGGGCTGTTGTCGAAGCCATAGTCTTGTGGCACGAACACCCACTGCTCACCTTCAGGGTTCTCGATGCCTAAGATCACTCTCCGAAGTCGTACAATATCCAGCACGGATATATTGCCAGAGTTGTTAAAGTCTGCGGCTATCATGTGGTGGGGGGTAGGCAAAAGTTCTGTTGCTAGTATGTGCTTGGCGATAAACACCAAATCCAGGGTGCTCAGGCCCTGAAGAGGAGGGGTGTCATAGGACAGTTCCATGCGGTAGGTTTCACCGTTAGTAAGTGCTGTGAAGTTGAAATGGCCATCCGCCGCGGTCGTCAGTTCATCTACGAGCACATCATCGAGATAAAGCTGTACGCTTACTCCTGATAAAGGAGCTTCTTCGTGAAGCGTCAGAATAGTTCCGGAGATAAAACTATTTTGGGCATTGGCAGCAGCTGCCGAGAGTAAAAAAGCGGCAGCGATGTAGAGCAGATTTTTCATGGTACAATATTTTGTTGGAACCCTGTTTTTTAGTCAGGGTTCCGGCGTGATTTTGATGATGTGGTTTACTGAATAAGCACTAGCCGGTTTACCAGCCCCTGTTTTGTCCAGACCCGAAGCGTATACCAGCCAGCGGGCAAATGACTGATGTCAAGCTGATTTGTTGCCTGGGACCGAAGCAGGACTCGCCCGTCGGCGGCAATGAGGTGCATCCGTTCAACCGGGCTTTCTGAGCGCACCCATAATTGGTGCTGCGCTGGCAACGGGAAAACAGTGAGTTGCTGATTTTGATCCGCTTCGAAGGTGCCGACCGGGGTTTCTTCTACTACGGTAGTTGTGATAGGTGTGGTCACCGGCAGTAGGGCTTCCTCGGCGCTGATGATACGGACGTCTTCAATGCTCAACTCCAGCAAATAGTCCTCAGAACGCATGAATATGACATCCTGAATGGTGATGTGCAACTGGCCGATCGCACCGCTGCCTGATTGGTTGATACCGTCTGTACGGGTTAGGGCAATATCGAGGCGGTTGTCATTGGGGCGGTTGCGTTGCAGGGTGAGCATATCGTTATTGACGTTGCCCAGCCATGAATTAGTAAAAGTGGCACGGGCACTGTTTGATACGACTACGGCAGAATCGTATGCGATGGTAAAGGCGATGCCGTACACGTTGTCAGCCGGCAGACTGGTTTCCCCGAGTACGATGTCTAATATTGCAGGCTGGCCAAGTTGTAGGGTGTCGCTGCTTTTGATATACAGCGGTACTCCTGTACTGCGGAGTATCTGGTCCTGGTCTGTGGGTGCCAAGTTGTTGCTTTCCCCCATGTTTTGCACTATGGCTAAGGTGTCCAAACCGTCTATAAAACCATCTCCATTGGTATCGATATGCTTATAGTCAGTCTGAGAAACGGGGGTGCGTTGGTCCCATACGTCAGCAAATTGGGGCGTCCATTCAATGGTTGCACCGGGCCGGGTAGGTCCAGCGGCACCGTAAGCCAGGCCGATATTTAGCAAGTCTTCCGGACTGACCGTTTGGTCGGTATCCGTGTCGCCCGGCCATACATCACCTTGTTGGATGTAGACATTACCCGGATTGAGCTGCACGGGCAGGTTGTTCTGGAGATCGTTGACTTCTACTGGCGTAGGGTCATTGGTGAATACGACAGATGCCGTCCCCAGGTCGTCCTGCGCATTGAAACAGAGATAGAACAATACTGCGCCATCTGGCAAGCTGACCACGTTGGACTGAGGATCAAACCACAAGAAGGACATTTTGCCTTCCGTTATGATATTGTAGTTTACGCCCAAAGAGGCACTGACCCCCGGCAAATCGCCCAATTCAATCTCTTCAAAGCTGAGTAGTGTTGGATCCCAGTCAAGAGAAAACTGCATACTTGAAATATCCGTGAAGTTCTGCACGGTAATCGGCAAGCACAAGGATTCACCCGCATTCACACTCGCCTCACCCAAAGATAATGTGACGTCCCCCACATCACCCTGTATGAATACAGCGCCATTTTGTGTGTCCAACGGGATCGTGTTGTCCAGCAGGTCCGTGAGCTGTACATTACTGCCAAACTCAATGCTGCTGATGCTGCCCGCCGAGCCTATGGCATCGTAGCAAAGCCGGAATAGGACTTCTTCCCCGCCTATGGAGACCCCCTCCGGCACATCCGTTGACCAGTCGATGCCAATCGTTCCACTGCTGAGCAGGGAGGAGTCGATTTGCCCGTCCACAAAGTTGATCAAAGCACTTTCTACCCGGTCAAACTCAAGCAGCGCCGGGTCCCAGCTGATATCTGCCTCTAAAGCCTTGAAGTCCATGAGGGTGTTTAGGCTGATGTCAACGCAGACTTGCGCTCCGCTACTGACGCTGTTTTGGGCAGCGCTTAATAACGGGCTGTTGTTGGAACCCGTGCAATTTACCAAGATGGGGTCTGGAACATAAGTGCAAGTGTCATTATCGGTGATGGTTACGGAGTAGACGCCTTGTCCGGGCACGCCTGTTAATTGGCTGAGGCTGTTGCTGGTTTCCGTAAATCCCGTACTCCATTCAAAAGTGTAGGGTGGGGTCCCTCCTTCCCATACCGCGATACTTATATCCACAGTGGAGCTGTCATCGGAAAAAAGCGTGCATTCTTGGGAAACGCCCGTTATGAAATCGCAGGGGCCAGGGTCTTCCCCACCGTCATCTAGGCAGTCCACTGTGACGGCTTCGGGTATGTGAGTACAGCCAGCTGCGTCAGTGATGGTTACCGTGTAGGTGCCATTGCCAGGAGCATCTTGGAGTATACTGCGCAGGCTGTCGGTTTCGGAATAGCCCGTATTCCAGTCGAAGGTATAGGGTGGGGTGCCGCCATCCCAAACCGCGCAAGTCAAGTCTACGGTAGAGGAATCAGGTGGGAAGAGCGTGCAGGCCTGGGAAAAGGCCGTCAAGAAATTACTGGTGTCGCTTGTTTCTACTTGGTAAGCGGCGGTGTAGCTACAACCGGTCCCATCGGTCAGTGTGAGGGTATAGCTGCCCATAGTCAGGTTGGTGATTTCAGGGGTGTTTTCCCCATTACTCCAGTTGAAGGTGTAAAACCCATTTCCGCCGGCGGGGGTGACCGAGATACTTCCTGGCGTTCCGCTGCACTCCTGCACGGGCGTTGCGGAGTAGTCGGAAATATATGGGGCGTTATCAGGCAACAGCTGTAGAATACCGTGCAGCAATGTACCGGCGTTGTCTTCTACTTCCAACTCATAGCGGCCAGCTGAGGCATTGTCCAAAACAGGTATACTGCCTACGGACAAGTCTCCTAGCAGCCAATTGTAGGAAAGCCCGGACCCGCTGGCTACAGGCTGTATTGACCCGTCAAGGTCGCAGGTCCCGAAGTTGATGCAGGCACCTTCAAATGCAGCCGGGGATGCAATGCCAACCCCTACACCTCCACCGAGCAGGCTGTAGTTTTGATACAACTCGGTATCACTGTCTGTAAACTCAATAATAGTGGTGGCTGTTTCTCCAAACCTTACCCCGGCGTAGGCCCCATTGCTGGCTAAAACCTCGAACTTAAGGCTAAAAATGACAGTGCTGTCCGGCAGGTCAAGGCCTATCAAGGTAGATTGGTTGAACCAGGACATAGTGGTCCTCCCTTCATCTGTGAATGTTGGGCTAAGGTTAAAGTTGTTTTCACTGAAACCAGGGAGCACTGTCCCGTAATCAATACCTTGGAAATCAAGTTCGTCTGGGTTCCAGAAAAGGGCATAAGACATAGACAGTAGGTCGTTTGCCCCGTTTACCCGTACATCAAGACTGACGGTGTCGCCCGGCACAGCGCTTTCACTTTCGATAAAAAAGCTAAGGCAGCTGCTTTGGGATTGTAGGTTGAGGAAGCCCGCCAAAATTAGCAGGAAACTTAGATGGTATCTCTTTTGCATGGAAATCATAATTTTTGTTAGGTGGTGTGTCCCTGGGATCTGAAATTCTGTTCACATTACAAAAGTACCTCCTTACCTACCTCGGGCAAAGTACATTATTCTTATAATATAGATTTTTGAAAAGGCAAAATAGTGCTGTAATTCCTGTAAATTAGGTATACTTGTAGCCAAAATATAGAAATAGGGTATGCGCCAATCCAAGTTTATCGATTTATTAGCCCAGTTGACAGAGCGGGAACGCTCGCGCTTTCGCGATTTGTCGTGGTCGCCTTTTTTTAACAAGAATCAAAAGCTGCGGCAGCTGATCGGCTTTTGTTTGGAGAAAGCACCAGACTTCATAGAAAGCGAATTGGACAAAACCGTTGCTTTCCGACTCATATACGGAGCAGAGCAGCCGTACAACGAATTGCAAATCAACAACCTGCTGTCCGATGCGCTTCAGCTGCTACAACAGATGCTGACCTATCAGGAATTGGAGCAGGAGCCAGCTTTGCTACGGACGTACGAAACGCGCGCTTTGCTCAACCGGCGGGCGGAAAAGCAGTTGCCCCATAGCCTAAGGCGCCTGCGGCAGCTCACCGAGCGCATGTCTACCCGCTCGCACGAGTACTTTCACCAGCAAGTCGAGCAAAACCAGCTGCAAGACCGCTACGCCCTCCTACAGTCCACCCGTCGGCAAAGTCCCCATTTGCAGCGGGCCAGTGATGCCCTTGACCTATATTACTGTTGCCATAAAATGCGCTTGGCTTGCGATATGGCGAGCCGCAACCGGGCCATCAATGCGCAGTATGAATGTCATTATATAAATGAAGTGTTAAGCTGGTACCAAGAAGCAGGGGAGGAGTGGAAGGCTTACCCTGCTTTGCAAACCTACTACCAGGCACTGATGATGCTGACATCGGAAGAAGAAGGCTATTACAAAGGCCTGCGTGAATCCCTTGCAGCCCACGGGGCAATATTCTCCGCCGAAGAGCAGCAGGACCTTTACGATTACGCCCAAAACTACTGCGTCAAACGGATCAACTCCGGGGATGCCAATTACTACCAAGATATCCTGGAGCTCTACAAGCTTATGCTGGATCAGGGGGTGCTGCTGCGGCAAGGTTACCTTACACAGTGGAGCTACATCAATATCGTGACTGCCGGCATACGGCTGAAGGAGTACGATTGGACCGACTGGTTTATCCACGCTTACCGGGAACATCTGGCCCCGGAGGTGCAAGAAAACGTATTCACTTATAACCTGGCGGCACTGCAGTTTGGCAAATCGGATTACCTGGGGGCTTTACAGATTTTGCAAGGGGTAGAATTCTCCGATGCATTCTACCACATGTCGGCAAAGATCATTCAGATTAAAAGCTACAAAGAGCTGGGGGAGGACGAGGCGCTGTTGTCGCTGCTGGAAGCCTCCCGCAAGTACATCAAGCGCAACCGGCAGCTGTCTGCTTATCAAAAGCAATCGAATAGCCATTTTCTCAGGATGATCGGCAAAATCCATAAATTACAGGCCAGCCGGGAACGAGTCAGCCGAAAGGCATTTGAAGAAGCCGCAAAACAGTTGCGCCGGGAGCTGGAAAGCCTGTCCCCGCTGACCAACAAAAGCTGGTTGCGGGAGAAGCTTCAGGCTTGAGCGCGTACAGCTCTGCTGGCAATCAATTTTCTTTTATATCTTTCTGAAAAAACCAACCCTATGGCACCCTTCATCGCAGAATTCATCGGCACCTTCCTGCTCATCCTGCTGGGCAACGGCGTCGTGGCTAACGTAGTGCTACAAGACACCAAAGGCTTTCAGAGCGGGTGGATTGTAATTACCGTGGGCTGGGCGATGGCGGTATTCGTAGGCGTGCTGGTGGCTAAAGACTTCAGCGGCGCGCACATCAACCCGGCGGTGACTTTCGCCTTGGCTATAGCCGGCAAGTTTGCTTGGTCGAAAGTAGGGGGCTATGTACTGGCACAAGTCCTCGGGGCCATCGCCG
>JAAAOU010000382.1 GCA_009908745.1 Bacteroidota bacterium | reverse complement strand
GACCAATGTGCTGCGCCACGAGTCCCGCAAAACGGCCAATGCTGCCAAGACGGTGCAGTCGCACTACCGCCCTTTCCCGTTTTGGCTACGCCTACAACGGATGGGCGACTGGGTGTTTGCTTACTACAGCACCACAGGCACTAGCTTCAACTACGTGCATGCGGTGTACGTCCCCATGGACAACTGCGTGGAAATCGGCCTGGCCAGCTTTACCTACCTGCCGAATGCGCAGACGGAGGCGGTGTTCAGCAACGTCAGCATCTCGGGCAGTACTGCCCTCGCGGGCAACGGCGTACCGGATTTTGTCCAACAGGCCGAAGCTGAGCAACTTCCGACTTCCCACTTCCCACTTCCCACTTCCCACTTCCAACTTCCGAACTCCCACTTCCCACTTCTTTCAGCCGACGTAGCTTCAAGCGAAGTCGTGCCGAATCCCGACTTCCCACTTCCGAACTCCGACTTCCAACTTTCGAATCCCCCCAAGCTGTTCCCCAACCCAACCCAAGATGTCTTCACCCTAGCCTTCCCCAATGCGCTGCCAGGCAAGGCCTCCGCTACCCTGCGCAACCAAATCGGGCAGGTGGTCGAGCAGCGTCAACTGAAGCCGGGCGATGTGACGACGGAGTGGAACATCAGCGAATTGCCCGCCGGGCTGTACTTGATGGAAATACGGCAGAAGGGCCATACGCCACAGGTACTGCGCGTGGTGAAAAGCCAGTAACTTTATAGCCCATGGTGATTTTTCAAATTACCATGGGCTTTCCCCCCTACCTGCGCGCCAAGCCTACTTTAGCAGCTCCTCCTCCGGATAATACTGAAACGGGACCAAAATGTCATGCCGCAATGTACTGTCCACTTCCGGCCCGTCGAAGGCAATGCGTAACCGATGGCCACCGGGCGGCACCCCCTGCATAGGCAAGAAGGCCCGGATGCCATACTGCCTGCTCTCCGGCCATTTGTAGGTGTAAAAACCAGTAGGTTCTATTTCCGCTTCGTTGATGTAAAAGCGGTAGTACTCCTGTAAGCAACTGATCCAAACCCGGCTCTTTTCTGCGCTAGTCGAGGGAGCTTCGTCTTCGCAACGATTATCCACAAACTCCTCCGGGTCATTGCGCAGGGTGACGAAAACCGGCAGTACCGTCCCTCTTACCACCTCACTGGGTATAGACGCGAAAGGAATGTAATCCCCTGTCGGCCGTTGATCGTCGTAATTGTAAAAACGCATGCGGGTATCCGACAGCCGCACCTTTTCTTGATAGTTGGACTGCGTAAACAGTATGCGGGTTTCGTTGATAAGCGGAAAGGAGAAAAAAGAAACTGTAAACAAGAACACAAAGGCAAGTCCCACGCTCTTATACCCCTTGCTGTTGGTCATGAAAATATAGGTAATGTAGGTCACCGGCCGGTAGAAAGGCCCATAGAGTGCCTTAGATACTACCATATTGATCGGAAAGTGCACCCGCTTGATCCAGTCTTTTTCCCGCAAAGCCGGCAGCCCCATAAGCCCTTGCAGCATGAAAAGCACAAACAAGGCACCGCCCAGCCAGTAGAGCAAGGTCTGAAAAGACAAGCCCTCGAAAGGCAGTGCGATGAGGTAACACAGCAATACCAAAAGGGCGAGGAACAATGCGATACTTAAAAAAACCATGGCGAACAAAGCGGCAAGCGCAAACATGACGCTACACAGGTCGTCAAGGCTCTTATTGAATTGCTCAAAGCTGGGGAAAACCTTTTTGAGCTTACGCCCAAAGTCCTCGCTGAATTTATCCGTTTCCAGCTTGATGCCTTCAGGGTAGACGCTCGCCAAGCCGATATTGCCAATCCATAGCGTCCGCAGCAGAAAATGCAACACAAAACTGACAATCAACAATTCCGAAGCGATAATGAGGTAGACGAACAGCAAATACCCCACCTCCATGAAGTTCTGGCTGAATGAATCAAGCGAGAAGATCACCAGCTTTTTGATCAACGACGGTAGCTGCAGGGTACCGAATATGGCGACACCCGAAATGATCAGTTCCGCTTGATAGCTCTCTTGCTCCAGCCTCTGCAGCCAGTCGGGTTTTAGCTTGGGCGCACTTTGCTGTTCTTCCATTTAAAAACTATTTACGATGGCTATGAAATCGTCTGCCTTCAGCGAGGCACCGCCAATCAGACCGCCGTCCACGTCTTCTTGGCTGAATATCTCCCCGGCATTCTTGGGCTTGACACTGCCGCCGTACAGTATGCTCAGCCCTTGGGCGACTTCCGCGCTGTACTGTTTCTCAATCAGACTGCGAATGTAAGCGTGCATTTCCTGCGCTTGCTCCGGGCTGGCCGTTTTGCCGGTACCAATTGCCCATACGGGCTCGTAGGCAATAACGACTTTTGCCATATCTTCCGCCGAGAGGTGAAACAACGCTTGCTCGATCTGCTCGCCGACCAGCTCGTTCTGCTTACCGTCCTCCCGCACCTCCAACGGCTCGCCGCAGCAGTAGATCGGGTGCATGCCGTGTTCCAACACCACGTCTATCTTTTTGGCGATGAGCTCGTCCGTTTCATTAAAATACGCCCGCCGCTCCGAGTGGCCAAGGATGACATAGCCCACGTCACAGGATTTCAGCATGCCGGCTGATACTTCGCCGGTGTACGCCCCACTCACAGCTTCGTGGCAATTTTGGGCCGCCAGCTCCAGGTTGCTGACATCCTTGATGATGCGGTTGACGTTCATCAGGTGGATATAGGGAGGCCCAAGGATGACAAGGGTGTCGGAAGGCTTCAGCGCGTTGACGATGGCTTTCGTCAGGTCGCGCCCTGCTTCATAATCTTTGTTCATTTTCCAGTTGCCCGCTACAATCTGCTTGCGTTTCATGGTTGGTTTGAATTTTGCGTTGTTTTGACACTAAAGTATAATCTATTTCGCACTTATTCTGGCCCGCAGTCTATTTTTTAGCCTCCAACAAAGTTCAAGCCCGGAGCAGCAACACCTGATTGCTTACTTTGGAAGGGCAAACCCTCCGACCTTACCCTTTTGCATGTCGGCTTTTCCCCTGCCGCTTGCCGAAACAGCTACAGCCCCTGGGCGACTATCGCTTGCTGCCTCGCTAACAGGCGATCAATGCCGGCAATAATGCCGATTACAACATCGCCACCGGCATAAACCCTGGTAGCGATACCGGCCTAAACGGCAATGTCCGCCTCGTAGGCACCAATGTCGACCTGGGGGGCTACTAATTTCAGGGTACGCCCACCCCCAGTCGCCGCCAACTGCCAAAACCAAACGGTAGTACTCAACGCCATGGGCAACGGCAGCCTAAATGTGGCCGGCCTCGACAACGGCTCTAGCGACGACTACACCACCAGTGTCACTGTGGATACAGGCGACGCCCTGCCCGCCGGCTGGGCTGCCAACGACATCGGCAGCAATGCCGCCGGCAACGCCTACAGCTTCGACCCCTGTACCTCCTCCGGCGGCGAATTCACCGTCACCGGCGCCGGCAACAACGCCGTCAGCACCACCACCGACAACGTCGCTTTCGCCAGCCAAACCCTCTGCGGCGACGGCATGATCACCGCCAAAATCGAAAGCGTGACGCCCAATGGCTACGGCGGCCTGATGATGCGCGAAAGCAGCGCGGCCGGCAGCAAGCAGGTGGCTATCTTTTCTAACCTGACTAATGTATTGCGCCACGAGCGCCGCACAGCCACCAATGGCCCCAAGACCGTACAGGCTTTCTACCGCCCCTTCCCCATCTGGCTGCGCCTGCAGCGGATGGGCGTCTGGGTATTTGCTTACTACAGCACCACAGGCACTAGCTTCAACTACGTGCATGCGGTATACGCCCCCATGGACAACTGCGTGGAAATCGGCCTGGCCAGCTTCACCTACCTACCGAATGCACAGACGGAGACGGTGTTCAGCAACGTCAGCGTCTCGGGCAGTGCCGCCCTCGCGGGCAACGGCGTACCGGATTTTGTCCAACAGGAGACGGAGCAAGCAGGGCTACAAGCCGGGCTATTTCCAAATCCGACAAGCGATGTCTTCACCCTAGCCTTCCCCAAAGCGCTACCGGTTGAGGCCACTGCAACCCTGCGCAACCAAATCGGGCAGGTGGTCGCACAACGGCAGCTCAAGCCGGGGGATGTGACTACCGAGTGGAATGTGAGTGCACTACCGAGCGGGTTATATTTGATGGAGGTACGGCAGGAAGGCTTAAAACCACAAGTGCTGCGCGTGGTGAAAAGCCAGTAAATTCGACTAAAGATCATGGTGATTTTTCACCATGATCTTTTTCCTGATAAAGTGGCTACAGTTGTTGTAGATAAACCTAGATGGATAGACATTTTTGGAAACGGGATTAACAGCTCAGCCTCCCCGCGCAAACCCTACACACAAGCCCGCAAAAATCACCCCCTTTGAGCCATGAAAACTAATTTGTCTAATGGTGCGCGTCCATTGGGTACAATGGATTATCGGTTCTTTTTAAAATAGTACGCCTCCATGCCGAGCGCCAACGCAAGCGGCGCGAGCATCATCAGCGCATTCCAGTACCAAGCAATCGGCGCCTGCCCCTGATTGACAGTGCGCACGGCCGGGCCGATTTCGTACCCTTTGCCCCGGAGTTTCTGCATCACCCCGTCGTTGGCTTCCGGAATATCCCGCATGACGCCGCGTATCTTTACCGGGCCGGGCTCCAGGCAATTCCCCTCCTCCACACAAGGATGGTGGAAGTCAGCCGTCCAGGCAAGCAGCGCGGGCGTGACTGGCTCGTCATTTTGGCGACGCTCCAGCTGTTGTGCAGTCAATACCGCGTAAAGCAAAATAGGCGGCTCCCCCTCATACTGTGAAGGCTGGTGCACATATTCCCCACTCAGGTAAGCATCCGGTATTTCTATGTAGTCAGCATCGCCAACCCCCTCCTGCTGCACTTGCTCCATACTGAAACTACGCAGCTTGTGCGTACCGAAAAACTGGGAGACCAGGCTGTTGCAGCCGTTGATGAAAAACACGACACAGACAAGTACGATGATAATGCGGACGATCATAGGGTTGTGTTCAAACGATTAAGTGCTAAAGTATAACCTATTTTGCATATATCGCCCGTATTGATAGCAATTATTACCGGCCACTCACAAAGCTACCCTTGCCCCATCTATCCCAAGTCGATTTTTTTCCTTTTTTTAGCAAAAAAAACATGCGGCTACTTCACACCCTTGCACTACTTCTACTGCTATCCTCTTTATTCGCCCAGTCCCCTACCCCTGCCGGTCAGCGGCTCGAGAGCTACCAGCAGCGGCAAAAGCTGCGGCAAGCCTCTCTGCTCAACGGTATTGCTTTCCGCAACGTCGGCCCCACGGTCATGAGCGGGCGGGTAACGGATATCGATGTTTGGGAAGAAGGCCCCACCCATTTCTACGTGGCCTATGCTTCCGGCGGGCTTTGGAAAACGGAAAACAACGGCCTGTCCTTCACCCCCCTTTTTGACCAGCAAGCCGTGATGACCATCGGAGACATCGCCGTCGACTGGACCCGCAACACCATCTGGGTAGGCACAGGCGAAGTCAACTCCAGCCGCTCTTCCTACGCCGGGGCAGGGGTGTACAAAAGCACAGACGGCGGCCAAAACTGGGAACACATCGGCCTGGGAGAAACCCACCACATCGGGCGCATCCTTCTGCACCCCGACAATCCGGATATTGCCTGGGTCGCCGCGCTTGGCCATTTGTACTCCCCCAACCCGGAACGCGGCTTGTACAAAACCACCGACGGCGGCCAGTCTTGGCGGCAAACCCTTTACCTCGGCCCCAATACCGGAGCCGTCGACTTGCTGCTAGACCCTACGGATCAAGGTACGCTTTATGCGGCCACTTGGGAACGCGAGCGCCGCGCTTGGAATTTTGTAGAGTCGGGGCCCAATTCCGCGATTTACAAAAGTACGGACGAAGGCGACACCTGGACCAAACTGACAACGGAGGGCAGCGGCTTTCCGGAAGGAGAAGGGGTAGGCCGCATCGGTGTAGACGCCGTGGAAGTCGATGGAAAAACGGTACTCTACGCCGCCTTGGATAACTATAACCGCCGGCCTGCCGAAGAGCCAGAAGAGGATGTACTGGCCAAAGACCAACTCCGGAATATAGGTGCCGACGAATTTTTGGCGCTTAAGGATTATATGGTGGAAGACTATCTGCGAAGCAACGGTTTCCCTAAGAAATATACCGCCACTTCCGTAAAAGCCCGGGTCAAAGCCGGCGACATTGAACCGGCAACACTAGTGGAATACACCGAAGATGCCAACTCGCTACTCTTCGACACCCCGGTCATCGGCCTGGAAGTCTACCGCTCCGATGATGGCGGGCAAAGCTGGCAAAAGACGCACGATGATTACATCGATCAAGTGTACAATTCCTACGGGTACTACTTCGGCCAAATCCGGGTCAACCCGCAGGACCCGCAGCAGGTCTTTGTCATGGGCGTGCCTATCCTGCGCTCGGACGATGGGGGCAAAAGCTGGACCAACATCATGCAAGACAACGTACACGCCGACCACCACGCGCTGTGGATCAACCCG
>JAAAOU010000150.1 GCA_009908745.1 Bacteroidota bacterium | reverse complement strand
ATGACAATCAAAGAGATTACGGCTCAGGAGGCCAAAAAGGTGGCAGAAGCCCGGGAGAAAGCCGCTGCGGAAAAGGAGCAGGTCGCGCAGGAAGTGACCGCCGCCCGCGAGCGCGCCGCTGCGGAAGTGGAGCGGATTCAAAAGGAACTGCAGGAAGCCATTGCCAAGGCCGAGCAAAAGAAGAAAGAAGTACAGGCTGCAACCGCTGCCGAGGTGCAAGCTGCGAAGGAACGCGCGCAGCAGGAAATCGAAAAGGCCCGGGCCACTGCCGCCGCCCAAGTCAAAGAAGCCAATAGCTCCGCCTCTAGCGCGCAGGAAACTTATGCCTCCGAAGTGGCTACGGCCAAGCAAACCGCCGAGGAGCGCATCCGCAAAATACAGGAAGAAGCGGCAGCTGCCGTGCAAGCCGCCCGTGAGCGCGAGAACGAGGTGAAGAACATGTCCGCCGAGGAGATCGCTGCCGCCCGCGACAAAGCGGCTGCGGAACTGAGGGCCCTGCAAGAGCGTACCGCCGAGGAAATTGGCAAAGCCAGAGAAGAAGCCGCCCGCGCTAAGCAGGAGTCTGCTAATACCATTGCCGAGGCCCGCCGCAATTCAGCGGAGAATATCGCCCAGATCCAGAAAGAGGAAGCCGAGGCGGTGCGTGCTGCCCGCGAAAAAGCCAGCCGCGAGCGCGAAAAGCTGGCCAATGACGTCGCTGCGGCTAAAGAGCGGGCCGCTGCCGAAATCGCCGCGGTAAGCGAGCAGGTAGCCGAAGAAGTGAAAGCCGCCCGCGAAAGGGCCGCCCGCGAGAAGGAAACGCTGGCGGTGGAAGTGCTTCAGGTCCGGGAAGAGTCCGCCGAAAGCATCGCTGCGGCTAAGGAGAAAGCCGCCCAGGAAATTGCCGCCGCCCAAAAGCAGTCGGCCGAGGAAGTCACGGCGGCCCGCGAGGACGCCAAAGCCCGGAAAGCGGAGCTGGCCAGCCAAGTGGCAACGGCGGAAGAAAACGCCCGCGCTGAAATTGCCGCCGCCCGGCAGCGCGCTAACGAAGAAGTCGCGGCCGCCCGAGAGCAGGCCGCCCGCAAAAAACAAGAGTACGTCGCTAATGCCGAGCGTGCCCGCGAGCAGTCGCTGGCCGAAATTAACCAGGCTAAGCAGGAAGCATCCGACGCTATCTACAAAGCCAAGCAGGATGCCGTAGCGCAAATCACGGCGGTCAAGGAAGAAACAGCGGCTAAAATCGCCGAGGAGCGCAAAGCCTTCGAACAGGCCAAAACAGCGCTCAACGAACAGATGAAAGCGGAGCGGGCCAAAATCGCTGCCATCAAAAAGGAACGCGAAGCCGAAGCGCAGCGCCTCGGCAAGCTGCAGCAGCAAATCGAAGCGGCTGAGAAAAAGCTGGAGCAACTACGGGCTGAAGCGGAGAAAAATAATTAATCCATGCTGCATCTGAACCACAAGGCCTTATTTTTGCCTGCTGCCCGCATGCCCTGTAGTTCCTCATGGCAGGATAAATGAATCTTGCTTTGGAGAACGATAAACTATGCAAATTCAGGGGCGTTTTGTTTGTTGTTGAACCTGAAAACACAGAACCATGAAATTTCTGCTTAGCAGCCTCATCGGCTTGTTTATGCTCACTACCCTCACGGCGCAGGAGGGCTATCGGATCGAAATTGACATAGAGGGCTACGACGAACCCGAACTCTATCTGGGCTACCACTATGGCGAAAAGCAATACTTGCAGGATACCGCCAGCGTCAACGGCCAAGGAAAATATGTTTTTGAAGGGGAGGAAGCCCTGCCCGGCGGCGTTTACCTTGTGGTAATGGCACCGGATAACAACTTTTTCCAGCTGCTGGTCTCCGAAGAGGAGCAACGGTTTAGCATGCAGACCAAGGCGGAAAACCCCGCACAGTACGCTTCTTTCCGCAACGCGCCGGACAACACGCTTTTTTACGAGTACATGCGCTTCTTGGATGAGCAAAAGCCGGCAGCGGACAAGCTGAGCCAACAGATGGAAGCCGCAGAAGGGAAAGCCAAAGAGCGGCTGCAAGCCAAGCGCCAAAAGCTGGATGAGAAGGTGCAAAACTACCAGCGCAATACCATAGCAAAACACCCCAACACCCTGACCGCTGCCATCATCAAAGCCAATATGCCGATCGATGTCCCGGAATACGAAGGGGAAAAACAGGAAGTACAGCGCAAAAAATGGATGTACACCCGCGAGCATTACTTTGACCATATCGACCTCACGGACCCGCGTATGCTGCGGACGCCTTTTCTGTTCCAGCGTGTAGACTACTTTGTCAACAAGTTGCAGGTGCGCCACCCGGATACCATAGCGCAAGCTATTGATGAGGTGCTGCAGCAAATGGAGCCTGCCGAAGAAACCTATCAATATTACCTCATCCACTTTCTCAATAAGTACGCCAAATCCAAGGTTGTCGGTATGGATGCCGTGTACGTGCATTTGGTGAATAACTACTACGCACAGGGCAAAGCCCCTTGGACAGAAGAGAAGCAACTAAAGAAAATCATCGACAACGCCAAGACGCTAGAGCCGCTGCTCATCGGCAAAGTAGCCCCGAACATCACCCTGGAAACCCGGGAAGGGGAAACCGTGGATTTGCACGACATCCAAGCGCCCATGACGGTGCTGTACTTCTGGCGCTACGACTGCGGGCACTGCAAAAAATCGACGCCCAAGATGAATGAATTCTACGAGGCCTACAAGGATAAAGGCGTGGAACTCGTAGCCGTATGCGCTAAGTTCACCGACGAAATCGAGGGCTGCTGGGACTACGTCGAAGAAAAGGGAATCGGCGATTGGATGCACATGGTGGATACCTACCACCGCTCCCGCTTCATGAAAGTCTACGATATTAAGTCGACACCGCAGATTTATATTCTGGGCGAAGATAAAACCATTCTTTCCAAGAAAATTGGTGCCGAGCAGCTCGGCGAGGTGGTGGACCGCCTTATGGAAGTGGAACAGCAGGAGAACGACAAGAAGAGCGAATAAAGCATGGGGGAAATTCTGCACACTTTTGAAGCGGCAAGCAGCGGCGCGTATACCAACTTCGTACTATCCATCATCGCGGCCTTGGTCGGGATTGGGGGGATGCTGTACCTGCTGCGCCGCGAGGTTAGTCGGGAGCAACGCAACCTGAATATCGTCATAGCCATGCTGCTGTTCTTCCTGTTCTTGATCGGCAGCAGCACGGCTTTTTTTAGCTACATGCGGTTGCGGAAAGTGGGGCCGGTAGACATCTACGAAGCTGGGGTGAAAACGCCCTATGGGAAAGTCGCTTTTCAGGACATCCGCAATGCCGAAATTATTGTGGATGAAGAGCCGAATGTACTCAGCGGCAATACCGGCCGCCGCACGCGGATGCTGACCATCATAGAGCGGGATGGCAAGACCCACGCCCTGTCTGAGGAGGACTATCCTATACAGGAAATCCTCGGTAAGATGAAACAAGCGATCAAAGACCGGAAACCGCAAAAAGAGGAGTAAGCTGTTACTTATTCCAGTTCAATCACCAAATCATCCTGCTCCACCAGCGTTTTTTCCGCTAAGTGTATTTTCTTCACCACGCCGTCCCGGTGGGCGGTAACCGTGGATTCCATCTTCATGGCCTCTATGGTGAACAGCGGGGTCTTGGAGGTGATCTCGTCCCCTTCTTCTACCAATATTTTAGCGACGTTGCCTTGCAAGGGAGCCCCTACGTGGTTGTCAGCATCCGCTTTACGGTGGACAACTACTTTGCTCTGTGCTTTCTGGTCCCGTACAGGAATGGAGCGGGTTTGGCCGTTTAGGGAGAAGAAGACCAAGCGCATACCCTGCGCATCGGGTTCTGACATGTTAATATATTTGACCAGCAGCGTCTTGCCCGGCCCCAGGCTCACCAGTATCTCTTCGTTGGGCTCCAAGCCGAAGAAGAAAGCGGGGGTGGGCAAAGCGCGTACCAAAGCAAACTGCTCGTAGTGCTCGCGGTAGTCGCGGTATACGCGGGGGTAGAGTTTGTAAGAGAGGAAGTTGCGCATATCGAGGTGCTGCCCGAATTCGGCTTGGAAAGCGGGGAACTCTTGCTCGAAGTCCACCGGCTCCAGATGCGCGTTGGGCCGCTCCGTATAGGGTTTTTCGCCCTTGAGCACCAGCTCCTGTATCTCTTTGGGGAAACCGCCGGGTGTTTGGCCTAGGTCGCCCCGCATCAGTGCCTTTACACTGTCTGGAAAGGCCAGCTTGTCGCCTTTTTTGAAGATATCTTCCTTGGTCAGTTTATTGGACGTCATGAACATCGCCATATCGCCCACCACTTTGGAAGAAGGGGTCACCTTGACGATATTGCCGAACAGCTCGTTGGCGATGCGGTAGTTCTTTTTGATGGTTTCAAATTCTTCCTCCAGGCCCAGTGCCCGTGCCTGCGGCCGCAGGTTGGAATATTGGCCGCCAGGGATTTCGTTTTCGTACACCTCAGCGGTGCCGGAGCGGAGTTCGGTTTCGAAGGGGTAGTAGTAGCGGCGTACGGCTTCCCAATAATTGGAGAACTTATTGAGCTGGTGCAGGTCTACCGGGTGCTCGCGCTCGTGCCCTTTCATCATAGCCACTACGGAGTTGAAGTTGGGCTGCGAGGTAAGGCCGGACATGGAGCTGATCGCAACGTCCACCACGTCCACCCCTGCTTCTATCGCCTTGATGTAAGTACTTGGCTGAATAGAGGAGGTGTCATGCGTGTGCAGGTGGATGGGCGTATGCACGGTTTCCTTCAGGGCGCTGATGAGCTGCTCGGCGGCCAGGGGTTTCAGCAGGCCGGCCATGTCTTTTATGGCAATGATGTGCGCGCCCTCGTCCTCCAGCTGCTTGGCTAGGTCGAGGTAGTACTGTAGGTCGTATTTCTTAGAGCCCGGCGCGGAGATGTCCCCGGTATAGCAGAGGCAAGCTTCCGCCACGCTGTTGGTGCGTTCCCGTACGGCTTTGATACTCACCTTCATGGCTTCTACCCAGTTGAGGGAGTCGAAAATGCGGAAGATGTCAATACCCGCCTCGGCGGCTTCTTCCACGAACTTGACGATCAAATTGTCCGGATAGGCGGCATAGCCGACGGCATTGGAGCCACGCAGCAACATTTGGAAACAGATGTTCGGAATGGCTTGCCGCAAAAACTCCAGCCGTTTCCAGGGGCATTCTTTGAGGAACCGCAGGGCCACGTCGAAGGTGGCGCCGCCCCAGACTTCCATGGAGAAAACATCATTGGCGTGGTAGCGGGCAAAGCTCGGGGCTACCTTGTGCATATCGTAGGTACGCATGCGGGTGGCCAAGAGGGATTGGTGGGCATCCCGGAACGTCGTATCGGTATACTGTATGGCTTTTTGCTCCTTGAGCCACTGTGCGAAGCCTTCCGGGCCGAGTTTTTGCAGTCGTTGCCGGCTGCCGTCGGGCGGTGGGGTGTGCGGGTCGTAGGGAGGAACCACGGGCTTCAGGAATATACGGTTGGGGTCTTTGTATTTGACGTCCGGATTGTCGTTGACGATCACTTCTGCCAGGTAGCGGAGCAGCTTGGTGCCGCGGTCGCGCCAGTTGTGCGGGGCGGTCAGCTGCGGGTTGTCCTGTATGAAGTTGACCGTCGTCTTTCCTTGCTGAAAAGTTTCGTGCTGCAGCAAATTGAGCAGGAAGCCAATATTGGTGCTAACGCCGCGTATCCGGAATTCCCGCAGGGCGCGGTGCAAGCGTTGGGAAGCTCCTTTGAGGGTGCGGCCGGAGGCGGTGACTTTCACCAGCATGCTGTCGAAGTAAGGGGAAATCTTGGCCCCGGGGAAAGCGCTGCCTGCGTCCAGTCGTATACCCATGCCCGATGCGGAGCGGTAGGCGATGAGGGTGCCGTAGTCGGGCTTGAAATTGTTGCTCGGGTCTTCGGTGGTTACCCGGCACTGAATAGCGAAACCGCTGCACTCCACGTCCTCCTGTGTGCGGATGTAGATGGAGCGGTGGCTGAGTTCCCGGCCGGTGCCGATGAGGATCTGCGAGCGTACGATGTCGATGCCCGTTACTTCCTCCGTGATGGTGTGCTCGACCTGTATGCGGGGGTTGACCTCTATGAAGTAGACCTGCTCGTTTTTGTCGACGAGGAACTCCACGGTGCCGGCGCTGCTGTAGTTGACGGCCCGGCCGAGGCGCAGGGCGTAGTCGTATAGTTTTTGTTTGGTGGCTTGGTTGATGGAGTTGCAGGGCGCGACTTCCACCACCTTTTGGAAACGGCGCTGCACCGAGCAGTCGCGTTCGTAGAGGTGCACCAAGTTGCCGTGCTTGTCGCCCAGCAGTTGTACCTCGATGTGCTTGGGCTGCTCGATAAACTTTTCCAGGAAGACGGTATCGTCGCCGAAGGCATTTTTGGCTTCCGATTTGGCCTCGGTATAAGCGCTTTTGAGCTGGTCGGCCTCGTAGACCACGCGCATCCCCCGGCCGCCACCGCCGGCTGCTGCCTTTACCATGACGGGAAAGCCGATGCGCTCCGCTTCCCGCAGGGCGACCTCCGCGTTGACGAGGGGCTCTTGGCTGTCTTCGATCAGCGGCACGCCTTCCTGTTTGGCCAGGACCTTGGCGGCTACCTTGTCGCCCAG
>JAAAOU010000538.1 GCA_009908745.1 Bacteroidota bacterium | reverse complement strand
AAGATGGTGGAGAGCGGCGTTTGTGAGTGGGGGGATTCGTTTGTATGCGAGTGCGAACTTTGGGAAACATTCGTGTATGACTGAGTTCCTCACAATTACCAAAAGGACAAAACCTCACCTGGGATACAGAAGAAGTAGTCCGTAAAGGTTTCCCTATAAAGAAACTTTTACGTATCTTATAGCATTAATCTATTAGGAAAGAGATGGGGCCAAAATTTGAAGTAATCTTTCTGGAGGAGGCAATGGCGTTTCTGGAAGAACTTGATGAAAAAACCAGAGAAAAAGTCATCTACAACATCGATAAGTCCAGATATGTGAATGATCCCAAGCTTTTTAAAAAGCTGACGAACGAAATATGGGAATTCAGAACCCGATTTAAAAAGATGCAATACCGGTTGTTCGCATTCTGGGATAAAAGAGGTGATGAAGAGACGTTAGTAGTGAGTACCCACGGAATGGTTAAGAAGACGGATAAGATACCCAAGAAAGAATTGGAGAAAGCCCAGCGGATCATGCAGGCTTATTTTGATGAAGAATAAAGAAAAAACAAGAAGGATGAAAAAATACACCTTAGAAGAAGTAAAGGCCAGATATATTGGAAGACCAGGGACACCTGAACGAGAGCAATATGAATTGGAACTAAAGATTGAGATCATAGGAGATCTGATCAGAAAAGTACGAAAAGATAGGAATTTGACCCAAACCGAATTAGGAGAACTAATCGGGGTTCAAAAATCTCAGATCTCAAAATTGGAGAATAACACGAAAAATGTCTCCATTGGAACTTTCCTAAAGGTATTTGAAGCGCTAAAGGCCAAAATCTGGCTGAAAGTGGAACTACTTGATAAGGAATTGGAAATCAATTAGAAGTCGCCAAATTAAAACTGTGAGGAACACCGGCTACCTGTCCAGGCCTCCATTCGTCGGCCCGGCAGGTAGCCCAACCGTTCTCGGTAGCAGGTAAGTATAGAGGACGATAAAGCGTCATTGGGGCTACGGCCACAGGCTGCTGAAGGGGAAGAGAGGGTAGCACTGGCAGGTATGGGCGGGAATTTGTAGGTTTTGGGGTAGTGGTTTGTGCATGGGCTGACGTTGAGCGCTATGATGAAAAACCAAATTGCGAATTGAAAAAAAATATTTGAAACTGCTACCAACATGGACAGCTCAATGTATAGTCTGACAACTCAGGATTTGTGAAAATATGACGCCGCTATTTTTTCGGCTCGCAAGGCAAAAAACGCAGGCATAGCCGGAGCTACGGTGTCCCGCTTTTTAACACAAAAAGCGGGATTAACGCAGCGAGGCGGAAAAAGAGCAAGTCAGAATTCACAAATTTCGGGTTGTCAGACTATAAAGGTCTATCCCAGCCTGCATTGAACAAAGCGGGGCAGAGAGTTGGAAAGACTGAGTTTTGATTATTTCATATTTGGACAAAAAAAATGAAAATGAGAAATAGAGCCTTAATGATAACAGTTTTAATGGCAGGAATTTTTAATATACTACTCTCACAAAATTGCCTCCCTGATGGTATTTTCTTTAGCAGCCAAAATGAAATTGATAGTTTCTCAATTAACTATCCTGGCTGTAGTGAAATAGACGGTGATGTTCTAATCAAACAGGCCATTAATGATGAAATTAGCAATCTGTCAGGTATTTCCCATCTCACTTCTGTAAAGGGTGATTTAAAAATAGAAGGTAACGATGCGTTAACTGATTTGCTAGATTTAGAAAACCTTACAGAAGTAGGCGGCAATTTTTCAATACGTTCAAATCCTTTATTAGTGGACCTAAGGGGGTTGGATAATCTGGCGAGTATTGGAGGGACATTATGGGTGTATAACAATGACGCCTTAGTTAATTTTGATGGGCTAGATAATTTAAGCTGGGTTGAGCAGAGTATATCGATAATCTGGAACAGCTCTTTGACAAGTTTTCATGGACTAGAGGGGGTTTCTATGATAAATGGGGGACTGAATATTTCGAATAATGACTCATCGCAAAACATAGCTGGGTTGGAATCTTTAAATGCTATAGAAAGAGATCTTGTAATCACGAGTAACTATGAATTAGAAAGTTTGGAGGGCTTAAACAATTTAACTGCTATTGGTGGTGATTTAGTTTTAACTGCTAATACAGGCTTGCCTAATTTGAAAGGTTTAGAAAGCTTGGAGACTATAGGGGAGTATTTGGTAATAAGGTACAGTGATTCGTTAGTTGACTTTGTTGGACTAGGCAACCTAAAGACAATTGACTCAACGCTGCATCTTTACAGGAATGATAATCTCGTGAATTTTGAAGGTTTAGGGGAATTGCGAACAATTGGAGGTGACTTGGAAGTTCTCATAAATACTGGACTTACTAATTTTGCTGGTCTCAATCAGCTCAATCAAATTGGTAGAGATTTATATGTCACTGGGAATACTGAATTGATTGATTTGAGTGGTTTAGAAAGCTTGAAGAGAATTTTGGGTAAAGTGTATATTACAGGAAATGTTTCACTTTCTAGTTTAGATGGTTTAGACAGTTTGACTACGGTCAAATCGGATTTCGACATTAGGAATAATGATGAATTGATAAGTTTAGAAGCGTTGATCAACCTAGATACAATTGATGGAAGTTTAGGGATACTCGATAATGGCTTATTGGCAAGCTTAAGTGGGCTGGATTATTTAGATAAACTGGAGGGAAGGGTATATCTTAGAAACTCCCCTAACCTTTCAGAGTGTTCAATATTGAGTATTTGCCGCTATTTAGAAGATTCAAATAATTATATTGGTCTTAATGGTAACGCAACAGGTTGTAATACAAGAGAAGAAATAGAAGATGAGTGCGAATTAATTCTAAATACTCTAGACCAAAGAAGAATTAAAATTGATATTTCCCCGAATCCTGCAAGCCATATTATCACAGTCGAGGACATCAATAGCGGCAATGCTTTATTTTATAATAATTTAGGTATAAAAGTTTTCGAAGAGGAGTTTCGCCAATCAGAGATAGATATTTCTAGATTGCCGAAAGGTATTTATATCTTACAGATATTTTCTGATGGTATAGTTGCCACAGCAAAAATGGTAAAAATATAAGTGCTTGTTGGGAATTCGCTTTTGGAGCGAACGCCGACAAATTTCATTCTGAACGAGTCTTTGATCCCATACGCTGACGGTCTGGACTATAACCACTGACCCTCCAAACATAGTCTAAGTCAGTTACAGTAGCGCTAGTAAGTCTGGACGGAAATTTGTAGATTAGAGGAAGCGGTTTACGGAACGGACCGCCGTTGTAGCCCAAAAAGAATTGTAGCCAATCAATATGAATTATCTGATTATATGGAAAGACTTCAAAATCTTTTACGGAAGCCATTCTCGGACTGTCGATGAGCACAGTCATCCTGTAATCCAATTGGTCTTTGCTATTCGAGGCACATTTCGATCGAAAGATGACTCAGGGGACTGGGCCGCAAAAAAAGGCCTTCTTATTGCCCCTAATTGCCCCCACGAATGTGACGCTAGCGATGTTCCGATCATTAGCATACAGATTGATCCGGAATCGAGTTTGGGGGAATGGATTTTGTCGAATCAACTGAAAGATCGGTCAATTATTGACTATCCTGCAAAAGACATAGGGGCTATTGATATAAATAGATTTTCAAGCCACTTAGCACATGAAGACTGGCCAGCGATCAGAGAGATGGTGGAAAATGCATTTGGCTTTCGGAGAACGACACCCTTATTCCACAAAGACAAGCGTATACAAGATGTAGTAGCGTTCATCTCAAATCATATCGGCCAAAAGATCAATTCAGAAACACTTGCTGAGGTTGCCTGCCTGAGCGAAAGTCGACTGCTCCATCTTTTCAAAGCGGAAATGGGTCCGATTACGGATAGTGAAGACATGCTATTGGTACCCACGGCTGGCCATACCAAACATCATGCTTCAGTACTGTTCAAAACAGATGATTTTGATATACTCTTTGCTGGTGATGTTTCTTACAATCAGGAGCAACTCATACAAGGGGATATACCGGGTATTAACGCGGATTACAAGAAAACGAGAAGAACGTACGACAACATAACAGCTTACGCACAACAGAACAGGTTAATCTTTTTGCCCTCTCATGATTGGGAGGCAGCGCGGAGGTTAGAGGAACGTTCATTTCTTTGCTGAAATTGGGGTATAATTCCCCGTTCGGGTAAGTTCCACCTACGTCGCCTTACATCGCCATAAAACGTATTCTTCAAAAGATTTCTAAACTAGAAACATGAAAAAAGCACTGATCTACCTCATTTTAACCTTTTGTACCACTTCCTTGCTGGCGCAGCAAAAAGCTCAAGTCCTACCCCGTTACAAAATAGCCATCAACAACGGCTGGTCGTTTTCCAAAGGAGAAAGCCAACCTGCTGAAGAAAATGGGTGGGCGCAAGTGGATATACCGCACTCCTGGAATACCGAAGACCCCTTCGAAGAGGAGCGCGGCTACTACCGGGGCGTCGGCTGGTACCAAAAAGTGCTGAATACGAACGACTTTCCCGACAAACAAAAGGCCTTCCTCTACTTCGAAGCCGCCAATCAGCACGCGCAGGTGTTCGTCAACGGCGAGCGAGTAGGCGAGCACAAGGGCGGGTATACCGCTTTTTGCTTTGACATCAGCGAGCAGCTTAAAGAAGGGGAGAACCTTTTGGAAGTCCGGCTCGACAACAGCCACGACCCCGCCGTGCCGCCGCTGCGGGGCGATTTCAACTTCTACGGCGGTATTTACCGGGACGTCTATTTGGTCCTGACGGATGCCGTGCATTTTGAGCTGCTCGATCACGCTTCGCCCGGGGTGTATGTAAGCACGCCTGCGGTCGATTCGGCGGAAGCCACGGTCGAGCTGCGGGGGGCGGTGGTGCAGCAAGCGCCAGCTATTTCCGAGGCGGCCTTGCGGGTGATTGTACGCGGGCCCGACGGCAAAACAGCCGGCATATTCAGCCGCGATATCCGCTTGCAGGCGGGCCGGAATACCTTTGAATGGAGGCTCGGCCTGGACGAGCCCAATCTTTGGTCACCCGATCATCCAGCGCTGTACCAGCTCACCATTCAGGTCCTGGACAAAGCCGGCAGCCAAGTGCTGGACGAGATCGTGCAGCCCCTGGCCTTCCGCTGGTTCCGCTTCGACCCCGACGAGGGCTTCTTCCTCAACGGGCAGCCCCTGAAGCTGATCGGGACAAACCGGCATCAGGACTTCCCCGGCAAAGCCAACGCCCTGAGCAATGCCGAGCACTGGCGGGATATGAAAATGATCAAAGACTTGGGCGCTAACTTTTTCCGCACCGCCCACTACCCGCAGGACCCGGCGGTTCTGCAGGCCTGCGACCGACTGGGCTTTCTGGTCACTATGGAAATACCGCTTGACCACGAGATCACCGACAGCCAAGCTTTTTACGACAATTCCAAAACCATGATGCGGGAGATGATCCGGCAGTACCACAACCACCCGAGCATCATCGTTTGGGCCTACATGAACGAGATGTTCCTGGGGCGAAGTTTGGAACGAGATCGCGCCTGGATGGAGAAAATCGTAGCCTTCGCCCGCGAGCTAGAGCAACTCACGCGCGAAGAGGACCCCAACCGCTACACCATGATCCCCAACCACGGCGACTTTGAGGTCTACCACGGCTCGGGCCTGACGCAAATCCCGATGATCGTGGGCTGGAATCTCTACTATGGCTGGTATTCCGAAGGGTTCGAGGGGTTTGGCAAGTATATCGACCAAGCGCACGAAGCCCTACCGGACAAGCCGCTGCTCGTCACCGAGTACGGCGCGGGCGCTGACCCCCGCCTGCGTTCCCACCGGCCGGAGCGCTTTGACTTTTCCGTGGACTGGGAGACCCGTTTTCACCAAAGCCATCTGGAGCAGATTATGGCACGGCCGCATATTGCGGGAGCCACCGTGTGGAATATGTTCGACTTCGGCTCCACCAACCGGAACGATGCCGTACCCCGCATCAATAGCAAAGGCTTGTGCGCGTTCGACCGGGTACCGAAAGATCCTTTCTACCTCTACCAAGCCTGGCTCAAGGAGGAACCTTTTGTTAAGATACTGTCGACGGGCTGGACGAAGCGTATCCTGTTCGAACCGCAGGCCGCCACGCAGCGCATCGAGGTTTGCGGCAACGTGGGAGCTGCGGAACTATGGCACAACGGGCAAAACCTGGGCGAGCAGCCGCTGCAAGACCACCGGGCGGCCTGGGAAGTCCCCTTGGTTAGGGGCGAAAACCGGCTGGAGCTGCGCGCCGTAGGCGAGGGGCAAAGGGCAACAGACCAGCTGCTGATCGACTGCGCTATCGTGGACGAGGACTACTGGGCAAAACATGCCTTTCTGTCTGTCAACTACGGTACGGACTTACAGTTTCAGGACGAAGCCGAGCAGTGGTGGATTCCGGAGCCGGGGAGGAGCGCACCGCCTGATTTACGCGAAAGCGATCAGCGCACCGGCCGCAATATCTGGGGGACGCAAAAAGACCCGCTTTACCAAAGCCAGCGGACGGGTGTAGAGCGTTTGTTTTTCCAGTTGCCAGCGGGGCGCTACCGGCTGCATCTGCACTTTGCCGAGCTGGAGGAAAAAGAGGCGG
>JAAAOU010000426.1 GCA_009908745.1 Bacteroidota bacterium | reverse complement strand
CTGGTAGCCGGGGAAATCGGCAGCCTGTTCAAAAAAGGGGCGACCATCTCCGCGGCTATGGGCGGCTGCCAAGCGGAGATCGGCGTTTCTTCCGCGATGGCGGCCGCTGCACTCACAGAAGGGCTAGGCGGTACCGTAGAGCAGGCACTTATGGCGGCGGAAATTGCGATGGAGCACCATTTGGGCATGACCTGCGACCCCATAGGCGGCTTGGTCCAAATCCCCTGCATAGAGCGCAACAGCATGGGGGCAATCAAAGCCATCACCGCTGCCAATATTGCCTTGGACGGCGACCCCAGTAAAGCCAAAGTCCACCTCGATGAGGTCATCAAAACCATGTGGGAAACCGCGCAGGACATGAACACCAAATACAAAGAAACCTCGCAGGGCGGCTTAGCGGTCAACATCTCCATCAAAGTGCCGGAATGCTAGCCTAAGGGCTAACCAATATTTACAAAGTCAAGAGGCGAAATATTCCCCCCCATTAAACAATCACCCTGCTTCAACTGGTTATGAATGCAGTACCAAGCAACATATACCGACGAGTCAGCAGTTTGCCGAAGCAAACCAACTCGATATCGGCATGTACGCTGGAAGGTGGCTTGCTCCGATGTGGCAAACCACTTCATTAAACGTATAAATGAGCAGGTCCATGGAAAAAATCCCTTTGCGCATACTAGGGCAGGCAAGAAGCGACTCTGCCCCCGAGCACTACATCGTTATTTTGGAAGACGGCCGCGACGCCCGCCGTTTGCCCATCATCATCGGCCCGTTTGAAGCCCAGGCCATCGCCATCGGGCTGGAAGGCATAGACACCGGCCGGCCGATGACCCACGATCTATTGAAGAACACCATTTCCGCTTTCCACGGCAAGCTGGAAGAAGTGGTGATCGACAGTATCGACAGCGGCGTTTTCCACGCCAAGCTGGAATGTATAGACGCGGCACAGCAAACATTTACCATAGACGCCCGCTCTTCGGACGCCATCGCCATGGCCGTACGCTTCGGATGCCCGATTTATACCTATCAGAACGTGCTCGACGAGGCGGGCATCGATGCGGAAGACACCGAGATCATCGAAGAGGGCGAAGAAGCAGAACCCTCCGCCCCGCCCAAACCGCTGAAAGAACGCAGCCCCCAAGAACTGAAGGGGCTACTCGACAAAGCGCTCGAACGCGAAGACTACGAAAGCGCCGCTAAAATCCGGGATGTACTGCAACAAAAAGGCTCTAACTAGACCTCGATGACCGACTGTCCTGCAATCACAAAGACCTGCTCCCCTTGCTTGGGGTGTACTTTAGCCATACCGGTAAATGCTCCAAACGCGGGGAGTATACCTTGCTGAGCGCCAAAGTAAAAGCACGGCAACCGCTCCCGCAGCCGCCCGTTCCCTTGCAAAAATACGCAGGGATGGATGTGCCCCGCCAGATTGAACAAGCCATCCGCCGGCGCTTCCAGTGGATGGTGGGAAAACAGGAAGGGGCCCTGCTCAAAGGGTTCAGGGCGTAGCGTCAAATTTGACTTTTCGTACAGCTCCCGGGGCAGGCTGTCGTGATTCCCCAGAATAAGCTCAAAGTCCACCGCGCTAAACTGCTCCACCATTTTCCGAAAATCTTCCCATTCCCGGTTGTAATCGCTGTGGAACAAATCCCCCAGCAGCAACACCCGCCTCGGCTGAAAATCCAGCAGCAAAGCAATAAGGCGGTCCCAGTTTTCGCCACTGACCGAAGGAGGGACGGGTATGCCCTCCCGGCGGAAATGCGCCGCTTTACCCAAGTGCAAGTCAGCAAGGAGCAAGGTTTTTTCCGCTTCCCAGTAGGCAGCGCGGAAAGGGTGCAGCCACAAACGTTCGCCCGCTACCGTAGCTAGGCACACGCCTTCAATCTCTTCGTACGTCATGCTAATCTCTAGTGAGTTGTAATTTCATTTTTCGGATACGGTCCTCCAACTTCTCGCTGCTCAGCCGCTCGCGCAGGCGGTCTACGATTATCGGAAAAGCAAAGGGGGTAGCTCGGCCCGGTTCGGTCAGCACGATACGCTGGCCCCGAATGCGGCGCAGGGCTTCCCGCAACCGCGCTTCCTCCAGTTGGAAAGCCATTAATTCGTCGTAGGCCTGCAGCAAGAGCAAGTTATTGGGTTCGTAGTCATTGAACACCTCGAAGAACAATTGCGAACTGGACTGCAAATGCCGGTCCTTTTTCTGCTTGCCCGGGTAGCCTTTGAAAATCAGCCCGGCGATGCTGGCAATATCCCGGAACCGCCGCTTGGCCATTTCCGCCGCGTTGATGCTCGCCCGAATATCTGCCCCCAGTTCTTCCGCCGAAAACAAACCGCTTTCCAGCGCCTCCGCTATGGGTATAGGCGTATCCGACAGCAATTCAAAACCATAGTCGTTCATCGCAATGGAAAAACTGATCGGCTTGATCCTCGACAAGCGGTAGGCCACCAAAGCGCCCAGCCCCTCGTGCACAAACCGGCCCTCGTAAGGGTAAACCACCAAGTGATGCCCCTCGCGGTCTTTGAAATATTCCATCAGGCATTCTTCCCGGTTGGGCACATGCGAGCGTTCGCGCTGCAACTCGATGAGCGGCTGCAGGCAACGGAGCTCGATATCTTCCAGCTCCCCTTCGCTAAGCTGCGCCATTTTGTGCCGCAGGGAAGCCGAAAGCTGGGAAGAAAGCGGCATCTTGCCCCCCAGCCAAGTCGGAATCTTGCCCTTCTTTTTCTTGCTGCGGCGCACCTGCACCGTCATATCCTTGATGCGGACCAGCTTTAGGCTACGGCCGGCAAACCAGAAGGTCTCGCCCGGTTTGACCTGCGCGATAAACCATTCCTCTATCGTGCCGATGTACTTGCCGCCCACAAACTTGACCTGCATGCTCATGTCGCTGACGATGGTGCCGATTTGCAAACGGTGGCGCATGGCTGTACGGCGGCTGTTGACTTTGTAAAGCCCGTTTTCCACCTCCACTTTCCGGTACTCGTCGTAGGCTTGCAAGGCTTGCCCGCCGGTAGTGATAAAATCCAGGCACCACGCCCATTCTTCCGGGGTGATGCTGCGGAAAGCAAAGGTCCCCTTGACCTCTGGCCAGATGGCTGCCGGGCGGAACCCTTCGGAAACGGCCAGAGTGACCAAATACTGCAGCAACACATCAAAGGAGCGGATATACGGGATACGCTGCTCCAGCTCACCCTCCCGGATAGCCCGGCGCAGAGCTGCTGCTTCCACCAGCTCCAGCGCGTTGGTGGGGACAAAATAGATGGTACTCCGGGCACCTGGCTGATGCCCGCTGCGCCCTGCCCGCTGCACGAAACGCGCCACGCCTTTTGGGCTGCCAATTTGCACAATCGTCTCCACCGGGCGGAAATCTACGCCCAGATCCAGGCTAGAGGTACAAACCACTGCTTTCAGCTTGCCTTCGTGCAATGCCTCCTCCACCCAGTCGCGCAGCTCGCGGCTGATAGAGCCGTGGTGCATGGCGATCGCCCCGGACAGCTCGGGTGCCACATCGAGCAGCCGCTGGTACCAAATCTCGCACTGCGCCCGGGTATTGGTAAAGATGAGGGTGCTGCCGCTGCCGTTGATGACAGGCACTACCTTGTCAATCAGCTTGATACCTAGGTGACCTGCCCAGGGAAAACGCTCCACTTCGTCTGGCAGCACCGAGGCAACCTCAATCTGCTTGGGTATCTGCGCCCGCACCACCTTGTAGCTTCCGTTTTCTATAGTGCTGCCCAAGAGTGCTTGCAGGGCTTCGTCCATATTGCCGATGGTGGCCGAAATCCCCCAGGTTTTTAGCGACGGCAGCATCCCTTTTAGACGAGACAAGGCCAGTTCCATCTGCACGCCCCGCTTGGAGCCCATCAGCTCGTGCCATTCGTCGACCACGACGCATTTTAGACTGGAAAAATACTTAGGGTAACCTTTACTGGCCAGCAGCAAGTGAAGGCTCTCCGGCGTAGTGATGAGCAGTTCTGGCGGGCGGCGTTTCTGCTTTTGCCGCTGGCTGGAGGACGTATCGCCGCTGCGTATGGCAATTTGCCAACGCAAGCCCAAAGCCTCCGCTGCCTCGCTTATGGCCGACTGAATCTCCTTGGTCAATGCACGGATGGGTGTGATCCAGATGGCTTGCAAGCCATTCTTTTCCCGCTCCGGCTGCTCGCTGTGGGCCTGCAAAAATTCTAGAAGAATAGGCATGGCTAACGAATAGGTCTTGCCGCTGCCCGTAGGCGCGTTGACCAGCCCGCTGTACCCCGCTAGGTAATACTGCCAGGCGGCTTCCTGAAATGGAAAAGGCTTCCAATCGCGTTGGGAAAACCAATCTTTGGCGGTCGCTATCAGTGCAGCTTGATCCATGGAAGGTAAACGGAAAGGGGGGCCGAAGGTTTGAGCACAGCACCTACAAAACAGACCTTGATTCGACGGCCCAATCCTCCGATTCGTCTGCCAACAATCAGTATACAGCGTATCTACTTCGTTTTTCCCAACTCTGACAATTTTGCGGGGCAGGCTAAAGTCGGAAGCTAAAACGCCGATAGAAGTTGTGCTTTCGGCTTTAGCCTGACTTCAAGTCCGCAGAAATTGTCAGAGAACCCGTTTTTCTTTGTCGAAAAGCCTATTTTTGCTATATTATATTGTCGTCGCTGTCTCTGTATACGTATTCATTTAAGAAACAGCACATGCGACTGATTGCATACACCCTACTGTTAAACAGCTTTTTGGTTTTCGCGTCTTATGCGCAGCCACAACAATTTGAACCGATTCCGTTCGAAGCATTTGCGGAAGACGAGACAAGGCTTGTGCATGCATTCACAGGCGGCATGGAAGCCCCGCAATTCCGCCCTTTTCTGCTAAATGCGGATGGTTTTGAAGACCTGCTGGTTTTCGACCGGGTAGGAGCCAAGTTCTTGCCATTCCTCGCCGAACCGCAAGGAGGGGGCGGTATTGCCTACCGTTACGCGCCAGCTCTTGAAGCCAACCTCCCCACTGACCTCAACCAATTGCTGTTGGTCACAGACCTCAACTGCGATGGCTGGGCCGATATCGTTTCCACACGCGAAGAAACGAGCACTGCGGACGTGAGTCTGCAAGCCTACCTGCGGGAGCCTGGGTTTCCGCTACAATTTTCGGCAGCCCTTCCTCTACAAAGGGTAACCCAAGATGGGCAAACAACCGCCCTGCATATCCATGCTTACGATGTGCCCGTCTTGAAGGACCTCAACGGGGATGAGCGGTCGGACCTGCTCTACATCCCCATCGGGGGCACACACCTGCAATACTACCAGCAAGTGGGAGACTGTGGCGCGTTGACTTTTGAACTGGCGGACAGCTGCTGGGGTAATGCTTCCTATACCGTGGAAGCCGATTTCGAACTCCAAGCCTGCAATCCCGGCCTCCGGGCGCAGGGCTGTGCAGGGTCTGTGATGTATTGCCGCGATTATGACAGCGATGGCGATCAGGACCTGCTCTTCAGCGGGCTGTACGACGAGCACATCCTGCAACTCGAAAACGCCGGCAGCCTCTCAGCAGCCAACCTCGTCTCGCAAGACATCAGCTGGATCAACGAAGGGATGGGCCTGACCCGTTTCCCCTCTCCATTCTTTGTGCCATATAGCGACGCCCAAGCCGAAGATTTGGTGATCGCCACTAACCTCATCACGGGGCAAGGCTATAGCTCTTTCAACGACAGGGTCTTGCGTTTCACCCTCAGCAGCGAATCTGATAGCTGGACGCTGGCGGAAGACCAATTTTTGCTGGACCAGATGATCGACTTGGGGTTCCGGTCCAATATTGCGCTACAGGATGTCAACGGTGATGGGCTGGCAGATTTGCTCATTGGCTACAACGACCGGCACCCCATCTTCAGCTATACGGCTTCTATAGCCCTTTTCATCAACACCGGCACGGCGCAGCAGCCAGCTTTTACACTGCAAACGGCCGATTGGATGGGCTTGAGCGTCTATAATTTCAAATCAATAGCCCCCGCTTTTGGCGACTTTAACGGTGACGGGCAGGAGGACTTAGTCGTCGGTTTGGACAATGGTGACTTGCGGCTGTTTTACCGGCAGGGGGACGCCTACCTGCTGGCGGATGGGCAGGCGCTGCATGAGCTTTCGCTAAATGGGCTGGCCCGCCCTACGGTCATCGACTACGACCGCGACGATCGTGAAGATGAGCAGGAACCCCACGACGATCCCCGGGAGGACGAGCAGGATCGTACCGAGCCCTACGAGGACCCCCACCAGAATCGACGCGATGATCACCGGGACGAGTCTTGGCGTGAAGCGGGCCCAACCGGCGGCGAGCGTCGCCGATTCGCCGCGAAGCGCCAGATCCGCCATCGCCACGGTCATCCCGTGGGCGAGCAGGCCTACGATTCCGCTGATCACGGACACGAGGAATCCACCGCCGATCGCGGCGCCGATACCGGCGATCGCCTGCTCCGACGTGATTGCCGACGGGTCGTCGCCGAATCCCGCGATCGTCGGGACGGCGGAGCCGACGACGATCAGAGAGAGAACGACCCCGAACACGCTCGCCGCGAGCATGGGAACGATGACCATGGGGTTGTCCTTCGCCACACGCCAGCTCATACCGAGTGTCTTGCTGATGTTCATACCTGCTCCTTC
>JAAAOU010000445.1 GCA_009908745.1 Bacteroidota bacterium | reverse complement strand
GCAGGTAATAGTCGCGGGATTGACGGTTCAGGGACTCCATCCACGCTTGGCGCTCGCTGGGCACGTACGGCCGGCGCTTGTTGGACGGCAGCAGCACTTCCTGTAGCAACGCGCTGCCGACAAGGCCGCCGAGCCCCAGCAAGAGCGCGCCCTTACTGCCGCTGTAGGATTCCCCGTCGTAGTCAAACTCGGAGAAATAACCGATCCCTGCTCCCGCGGCCCCCACCACGTAGGGGAAGGCTTTAGTCGCGCCGGTTTTCTGGAGTTCCCAGGCCGGCTCCACGATGCGGCTGTTGTTGTGCAGGCTAATTTCCCGTTTGATAACGGCTTTTTCTGTCATGCAAGAGGAAAAGCCGAATACAAATAAGAGGGCAAAAGCCCAAACGGTTGTAGATTTTACGATTTGCATAATTGATGTCGTTTTGTGTGATTTATCTATTTGGTACCGGCAGCGCGGGATAACGTAAACCTAGAGAAGGAGAAATTTTGATTTTTTGCGGGCGGATGGGGAATGGCGTCTTGAAAGGAACTGGCTTTGGCGGCCTGCGGGTAACCGCCCCTGTTTTTCAAAAGCAGCCTTTCCTCGCTTAGTGGAGAGGCCTCACGCCCTAGCCCCTTTCTGCATAATCCCCTCTCGTGACCGAGGGGAGTATATCCACCCAACAAGCTGACGGCCACTCCTTATAGTATTACGTGCACGTGTTTCGAAGGAAAGAAGATGCTCTATATCATTGCTTCGTAAGCATGGAATGGCAAACGCCCAAAGCAGACCTTATGCTTGCGCTGGGCGGCGCAGCGGTGCGCAACATCTCGGCTGCTGGGCGGGGTGGTCCAAATTTTGAAAAAAATGGAAAGGAGTGTTTACCCTTTGCCAAGCTAGGGTACTAAGCAATCGAAACCAATAATTCTTTTTCACCAAAAAAGTATAAGAGATGAAGCGTTTATTACCCATTACCACGGCATTGATTGCTGTTCTGATGAGTGTGTCCACGGGCACAGCACAGGCCAATTTTGACGACTGCGCCTGCACCGATACCGAAGCGGCCTCTATTTGCGAAGGCTTTAACACCTACTCCAGTTATCAGGAAGTAGGGCCGCAATCGGCTTGCTGGACGACTTGGAGCGGCAACGAAGGCGGTGCCGAAGACGGCGACATCCAAGGCGGCAGTGATAAGTACCTTGCTTTGACTAACGGCGGTACCCAAGACGTGGTCATGGAGCTGGGCGACCGCGAAGAAGGCGGTGCCCGGATCAATTTCAGCATCTATGTACCCAACGGCAGAAGGGCTTATTACAACCTGCTGCACGAGTTCTCCACTAGCGGGCCAGATCAGTGGGCATACGAAGTGTATTTCTACGAAGGCTATGGCTACCTGCGGGTAGGCGGCAGTTATTATAGCTTTGAGTACAACCAAAGCCGGTGGATCAGCGTCTCGCAGTACATCGACATGGACGAGAATCAGGCAAGCTTGTACATCCAAGGCAACGAGGTGCACGAGTGGCCATTCACCTACCAAGCCAGCAGTACAAGCGGCGGGTACAACCGGATTGCGGCTTTGAACTACTACCCAATTAACAGCGACTATCGCTTCTACATCGACGACATAAGCGTACATAGCTACGCCGAGGGCTGCTTCGATATTGATGATGTCAACCCGGATGCGTACTGCGCTCAAATTTACGACCCGGTATGTGGTTGCGACGGCCGTACCTACAGCAATGACTGTGTCGCTTCTGCCGCTGGCATACAATCGTATACGAACGGCGAATGCGATGACTGTATTGATCCCAACAAAATTGATCCGGATGCCTATTGCACCCAAGAAGTGGATTGGGTATGTGGTTGCGATGGCCAAACCTACGTCAACGCTTGCTACGCCGAGCGGGCGGGTCTTACCGAATGGACGAGCGGGCAGTGTGAAGATACGGACTGCATCGATCCCTCCATCATAGAAGAAGATGTCTATTGCCCAGCCATCTATGACCCAGTCTGCGGCTGCGATGGCGAGACCTACAGCAATGAATGCTACGCAACACAAGCCGGCGTGACGAGCTGGACGCAGGGGGATTGCCGGGGAGAAACACACTGTGGCGAAGACCCTTACGAACCGAACGAGGAATCAGCCTTAATCATGCAAGACGGCCGCCCCTACTACGGGCTGATCTGCCCAGTGGGCGACTACGACTGGTTTGCTTTTCAAACCACCGACGATTCTCCTATAATAGAGGTCACCCTGACCAGCTTGCCCGATGACTATGATTTGTACCTCTACAATAGTGACTTCGACTTGGTCGACTACTCTTTCAACGGAGGGACAAGCAGTGAAGAGGTAGTTTACGAGGGATCGCAAGCTGATCTGTACTTCATCCGGGTAGACGGCTACGGAGATGCAATGGATGCGACGGACACTTACCGTTTAGAGGCCAATCGTGGCCTCTATATATTCGGCATGGATGAAGAAGAAAACGGCAGTGTCGCTACCCGCTCCAGCAACAGCACAGGCAAGCAGCCAGAGCTGGACGGCATCGAAATGCCCGCCTTAGCCAATGCCGCAGGAGCATTGGAGCTCGCTGCTGCCCCCAACCCTTTCCAGCAGTCTACCAACCTTTCTTTTGCGTTGCCGCAGGAAAGTACGGTCAGCCTGCAGGTCACCGACGCGCAGGGCCGGACGGTTGCAACGCTACTGGACAACGAACGGCACGCAGCCGGCCCGCACCAAGTCCGCTTTGACGGCAGCCGCCTCGCGGAAGGCTTGTACTTCGCGCAACTGCGTACCGCCACCGGCAGGAAAACGGTTAAAATAGTGATTGCAAGATAGATTAGGAATCGGCACTTAACCGATTTGACGGGCTGTCAGCTATGCTGGCGGCCCGATTTTGGTATAAGCAGGACTACCCTCTATTTTGTCGACTTGCCCCGTACAGCTGTAAAAGTCCCCTACCTTTTCTTAGGTCAATTCCCTCTATATTTCTTAAATTCATTCCAACAACAAAAACCAACACCACAACCATGACCTCCCAATACCCTGCTCCCGGCATCCGCCGCTCGGCGGTTGCCATAGCTGCATTTACGCTCCTACTTTTTCTCATCTGCTCCGGGCAGCAGCCGGCGCAAGAAGCCAAGGCCCCCAGTCTGAGCACTACCCTGCCCGCCTGTACGCTTACGGCGCAGGAGCGGCAAGACTCGGTGGCAGCAGCTCGCTTGGTGGCCTCCTGTAATGCCACTTTGCGTGCGGGGGGCGACCCTGCATCCGCCTTGGCGGCAGCCGATAGCGCGGCCACGATCTTCAAGCGCTTGTGCGGCGAGCCCTCCAAACCCTACGCCGATGCCGTTTTTGCAAGCGGCAATGCCCACTTTTATCAGGGGCAAGTCGATCAGGCACTCTCCGCTTGGGAGCATGTCCTAGATATGCTGAAGCCTTACGAGGGCCAGGCCCAGCTTGTGGCATCAGTGTACACCAACCTTTGTACCATCTACTTCCAAACAGAGCAGTACAAAAAAGCCCTGACGGCAGGGCAGCGGGGGCTTCGGTACATGCGCCAACATTTGCCGGGGGACAATCGCTACACCGCTAATGTGCTGAACAATTTAGCGGCGGTGCACGGCAGGCTGAAGGACTACGCAAAGGCAGCGCTGTACCAAAATCGGGCCTTGGATATATGGAGCAGGGTGTTGCCGCCCACTTACCCGCCGTTGGGTAATGCTTACATGAACCTCGGGAACATCGAGCAGAAGACCGGCGGAGACGCGGGCCAGGCGGAAGCTTATTACAACCAGGCGCTGTCTATTTTTCGAGCCAACAGCGCTCAGCCTGGTATTGCGCAAGTGTACAACAACCTCGGCGACCTTGCCCTGAGAGAAGGGCAGTATCAGGAAGCCCTGAATTGGCATCAGCAGGCACTTGCGATCCGGCAGGGCATCTCGGCGGGGGCGGGCGAGCCCTATGTGGCGGATTCCCACTTCAACTTGGGAGAAGTCTACCGCGCGTTAAAGAACTACCCGGCGATGGAGGGCCACTACGAGCAAGCCATTGAAATTTGGGGGGCGTTCCCTGGCCCCAGAAGGGTAGACCTGGCAAACGTGCAGGTCGCCCTGGCCGATAGCCGGGTAGAGCGCGGGGCGTTCGAACGGGCCGAGCAGGCTTACCAAAGGGCACTGACCGAGTTGCACTACGAAGGGCAAGACAGCTTAGATGCCGTGCCCTCCATAGCCGCTTTAATCGAGGTCTTTGAAAACCAGGCGGCGATGTACCGCACCAGGGCTGAGGCCGAAAACGCTCCCTCGTATCTCCGCCAAGCCAGAAACGCCTACCGCAATGCCTTTGCCGCTATCGACCAGCAGCTGGAGCAGCTCTCCTACGGCTCCAAAAAGCTGCTGCTGCACGATATCGTCCCGTTTTGCGAGGGGGCCATACGGGTCAACCAGGCATTGAGCGCACAGACAGACTCCGTGGCTTACCTGAAAGAAGCTTTCCAATTTGCCGAGCGGGCGAAGGCGCTGCTGCTTTATCAGGCGGTGCAGGATGCCGAAGCCGCTGCCGAGGCTAAACTCCCCAATCGGGTGCTCGCCGGAGAACGGGCCCTACAGCGCAAGCTGACGGGGCTGCAGAAGCAGGAGCAGGTTTTGCGGTCGATGGATACACCGGAGACAGATTCGGCTATGCTAAGCATTCAATCCGCCATTTACAAAAACCAGGAGCGCCTCGACAGCCTGAGGGGACAAATCGAAGAGCGCAACCCCGTTTACGCCAAAGCCAAGCAGAGGATTGACATCATTACGGTGCCGGAAGTGCAAAGCGAGTTGTTGGGGCGGGAAGAAGCCTTGGTGGAATACTTTATCGGCGACAGCACTGCCTTTGTGTTTACCATTCAGCCGGATGCGTTCCATCTCCACGAAATCGACCGCTCGCTGCCCTTGCGGGAGTGGGGGAGAAAGGTGCGCTGCAGTATGCTGCCGGAACAAATACAGCTAACGGCTTGTGAAGAAAACAGTTCGGAGGAGCGCAGTAAACAGTTTGCGGGTGCGGCGCATAGCTTGTACCGGGAGGTCTTCAAACCCGTAGATGAGCTGCTGCCGGCAAATACGGATATCCTAGTGGTCCCAGATGGCGTGCTGAGTTACCTGCCGTTTGGCATCCTGCTGACGCAGCCTCCGGAGCCGAATGCGGCTTTTCATACGATGGATTACCTCCTAGACGACCATTGCTTCAGCTACGCTTATTCCGCTACCTTGCAGCGGAAGATGGAAGCCAAAAAGCATCAGCAACAGCCGGACAAGCCGCTTCTAGCCGTGGCCCCGGAGTTCGGAGGGCATACCAGCCCAAGAAGGGAGCAAAGCCCAAGGAGCAACTCGGTCTTAATTTATGGCCTCCAGGAACTGCAGGGTAGTTTGGGGGCCAACGTCTCCGAAGCCAGCATGGTGGCAGAAAAGCTCAAGGGGGATTCGCTGCTGCGGGAAGAAGCCACGGAAGAGCAGTTTGTCGCCTTAGCCGACGAATACGCCATACTGCATTTATCCACCCACGGCGAAGCCGATGAGGAAATCGGCGACTACTCTTATATCGTTTTTCACCAGACGCCCGAGGATAGTATAGAAAATGAGCTGCTCTTCAACAGCGAGCTGTACAACCTCCAGCTTAACGCCGACCTCGTCGTCCTTTCGTCCTGCGAGACCGGTATCGGAGAACGGCAGCGGGGGGAAGGCATCATCTCCCTGGCCAGGGGCTTCAGCCAAGCGGGGGCGAAGAGCATCGTCACTTCTCTTTGGAGTGTCGATGACGTTAGCACCAAGGTGCTAATGGAGTATTTCTACGATCACCTAAAGGATGGGAAACCCAAGCATCAAGCGCTGCGGCAGGCTAAGCTGGATTATCGAAAAGAGCATCCAAGCCTCGGCCGGTCCCCCTTCTATTGGGCCGCTTTTGTCCCCGTCGGTGACAGCTCGCCCTTAGAGTTACCGGGCGGAGCTTGGGGGCCACTTTGGATTTGGGGGGTGATAATCGCCATCGTGGGCCTGCTGCTGTGGCTTTGGCTGCGGCGAAGCTACCGTTAGCGCTTTTCATATTGCCGCTTGGGCAGCAACGGGTCTACTAGGCTCCCCAAAATTCCCTACCTTAGGGGTACAACATCGCACACGCCCGTTTATGCGTAGCCTATTCCTCATACTGCTATGGCTGCCCCTCTGCGCCACCGCCCAGAAGTACCTGGCCCTGCAATACCGCACGGCCGACGGGCTGCCCTCCGATCAGGTGCGAGATGTAGCCGTAGGGCAGCATGGCTTCCTGTGGGTAGCTACCGACGGCGGGCTGTTGCGCTACGACGGCGAGCAGTTTGTGTCTTACAACCGCGCATTGGACAGTTACTACATCAAAGCCTTTGCAAGGGACAGCAAGGGGCGGGTGCTGTTCGTCAGCGACAGCGGGTTGTACCGTATTGAAGCGCACAAGAGCCGGCCGGATACGGCGCAGCTTGAGCTACTGATACCGGCACAAGCCCTGCCTGCCGATACGAGTTTGCACTATCCCAATGGCGTTTTCGTGGATGGGCAAGACCGGGTGTGGGTCAGCCAGCCGGATGGGCGCGTAGCCCGGCTGGAGGACAGGGCGTTGCGCTTTTTTACTTTGTCCGCTGGGGGGCGGGGGCGTCCGGTGCAGACCCGTTAT
>JAAAOU010000192.1 GCA_009908745.1 Bacteroidota bacterium | reverse complement strand
GTAGCTGCGGTACCACGGGGCGGGCTGCTCCCTTTGCCAGCAGCAGTGGCCGTTGTAGGTAGCAGATTAAGGGGTCGGTGCCGGAACTGCTGCCGTGGAAAAAGCCTTCCAGCTGTGCCAGTTGTTGGCGTAGCTCATTTTGCTGTTTTAAGTCTGTAGCCTCAAGCCGCTGCAGTGCAAAGCGGTCGTATACCGCTGCGCAAAGCGCCCCGGAGCTGCCGAGCCCGTAGCCCGCGGGGATATTGGAGTCAAAGTAAAGCCCGCTCTCCAGCTCCTCTTCAAATCGGCTGAGGTCGAGCGGCGCGGATGCTGGCCCTTTGCCTTCTTGCTGCCGCAGGAAGCGGAGGAATGGCCATAGGGAGTGCTCCGGGTGGGGAGTGCCAAAAGCCCAGCGGCCTGCATACTTGGTCAGCGGGACGGCGAGTGCCCGCCCCCCAAGCAGTACGGTATATTCGCCGAACAGTAGCAATTTGCCAGGGAAAGTCTTCATGGCCAAGGGCTTATGCAATCAATCGGGGTACGTCGGTCAGGAACTTCTCTTTCCAGCGCGCTGGGCAAATCAGGTAGCCCAAATTCGGGCGGGGTAGTGCTTTGCCAAACTCCACTGCTTGCCGGTTGAGGTAAGTATGGGCATAGCCCAATTCCTCCACAATGACTTTTTCTCCGGATAAATCCCAGAATGGGATGCGCGGCATCAAAAAGATGTTGACATCCAGTTCGCCTTTTGCCATCATCAGGGTGCGCGTCGCATCAGTGCGGACGATCTGCTCCGGTTTGGCCCCCAACTGCGTGTACAGCCGCTCGTATTTATTGCCAGTATAGCGTAAAGGGTGGGCGTAGATCAAGTCCTCGTATGGCTTTGCCGGCAGGGGGGCGATGGGCTCCGGAGGCTGCCCTGCGTATTCAATAAACGCCCCTTCTCCCTTAATGGCATAAACCATCGTCCGTATATCCGGGTGGTAGACCAACCCTACGCACAAACCTTGGTCGGGGTGATAAAAAGCCGACTGGTGGGAAAACCCCCTTTTTAAGTCGATGTAATAACTCGTGCCGTCCAACTCGTCTGCTATAATATGCGGTTTGCTCCGGTCAATGGATGCTGGCTTAGGGGATTCTTCGCTGTAGAGCGTCACCTCGGGCCAGTGCTGCTTCACTTCCTGCTGAAGCATCTCAGAAATGGCCAAGTCCACGTCCGTTACCCTCGAATGGTCTGGTTTCTTATATACCTGATACGCCCCGTCTATACGGTCCATCATGATGTCGCCGGCAGCGTATGCTTTTGCTTTTAGGAAAGCTAGTATGTCGCTTAAATTCATGTGAGTAAAGATACCAAAAAGGACAAGTTTGCCAACTCGGCAAATAATTGGCTGTTGGATACCACAAAAAGCCGTTCGAGCTTGTTTATATTTGTGAATGTATTCAGCAATATTGAGTTATTGTTAAAATACAACGCAGTTTTTTGGCTTGTTTCGTGAAATATTTTGGAATCGCCAGAAATTTGTGTATTCATAAAGGTGTCTGCGTAGAAATGACGCACAGCACGCTATCGTATTGCAATATCACATAACAAAAAATACAGTAACAAAAAATGGCAAATTGTTTTGCACTCATGGGTTGGAGCTTGCCCGTTATCGAAAGCATGCAGAAATCAGGACTGCCTTATGTAGTCGTATCTTTCCCTGACTTTGAGGCTTACGCCAAACAGCACGACATCCCGTTCGTAGGCTTCAATTTGGACGAGTTTGGTTCCCACTCCAATTCCTTGCAGCTTGTTGAATTGCTGAAGCCCTACAATGCCGATGTAGCGGTACCGCTCTACGAAGAGACTGTGGAATGGGCCGGGGCGCTGAACTCCATTTACCGCGATGACCCCCGTGTGCTCAACCGGGCATTCTTATTCCGCAACAAAGCTATGATGAAGCGCAAAGCCTTGTTGGGGGGATTGAAAGTCGGCTTGTTCGAAGAAGTGTACGACAAGCAGCAAGTCCACAAATTCCTGGACCGCCTCAACGAAGCGGAGTTGCAATTGCCCGGCGAGGACGACGCCTGGTTCCACGCCAAGCCCTTTGCCGCCGCAGGTACGGTAGGGCACCACTTTATCAAGTCGCGCGAAGACATTGACCGAAAAATGAGCATTAAGGATTTCCCCTGCCTAGTGGAAAGCCACTTGAGCGGCAAGGAGTTTTCCTGCGAAGCATTTATCCACGATGGTAAAGTCCGTTTCCTAAATATCACAGAATATGTCAAGCTGGGCTACTCCAACTTTATCCCCGCCGGTCCGGAATTGGAAGGCAAACGGCAGCTGATCCACGACGAGGTGCAGAAAATGGTTGACATTTTCGGCATTGAGTACGGTATGGTACACCCGGAGTGGTTCGTTAGCGACGATGGAAAGAAGATCAATTTTGGGGAAGTAGCCTGCCGCATACCCGGTGGCCACATATTGGAGCTCCTAGGTCAGGCCTATGGTTTTGACGCGCTGCTGGCGTTTGTGGTCAGTCACGATCCCAATATGTCAGAAGAAGAGCTTGATAAGTATTTCCCGCCCAAAGGATACATGCCGGAGAAGCGCTACGGCAACGTGATGGTTTTCCCGAAACGGGGTCAGATCTCGCGCTTAGAAATTCCGGAAGAACTGCTGGAGGAGCCATACTATCTTGACAACAACTTGGTAGAACCGCTTGGCCCACAGAAGATTGGCGACCGGGAAGGTTTCGGCAACCACTTCGGTACGGTCAATTTTGTCGGTGAAGACCACGAGCGGATGCGCGAACTCCTTAAGCACTACGAGGACGTACCTTTTTACGTCTAGTAGAGAAAAGATTCGTAACGAATGGAGGGGGATGTGCGTTATTAATGACGGATGGCTGTAGTGATGGTCCTCCGAACAACTGACGCCTGTCAGAGTCCGGGGCTACCCCAGCCCTTCTCACAACTATAAAAGGATTTGTACCACAGTATATGGCATTAACCACTAGTCAATTAGAGGATCGCTTTGCACAAAGCTTGGCCGCTTTCAAAGATGCGCCTGCTTTTAGCAAGAAAGACAAGCGCACCCGCCTTGTCAGTCAGCTGGACCTACTCAGCCGCTCCGCAGAAGGCATGGCACTCATTTACGAGCGCATGCCGTCGCTGGAAGAGGCAGGCCTTTTTCGGGACACCGTCTGGGAAGACCCTAAGCGGCTGGTCCCTGGTTTAGTGAGGGGGACGCTGCTCAGCGGTTCTCCCACGAGCACCTTGGAGGTGGTCAATGAGCTCCGCTTGCTCAGCGTGCAGCAGAACCGGCTCGACCTACCTGGCTTCAGCGCCGAGGAGGCGGAGCGGTACCTACAGCGTTTGCTCGTTGCTACCTTCGAAATGGCTTTCGAAGATTTCGAGCAGAAAGGCTGGGAGCGCTACCCCAAAGGCGAATTGAAAAAAATCCGCCTGCTGTTTAAGCACCTTAAACGGTATATAGACTTTGATGCGCTTAAGCCTTTTTTGCTAGAGGAAATCGAGGTTATCGTCGCCCACCGGCCAATTGTAGTGACCCGCATCAAGCAGATGCTCCGGGTAGTGCACGATCGCATAGACCTTGACCCTAGAGCCGAGGTCGACCGTAAGCTTTCTTACTATGTAAATGTGCTATACGAGCCTTCAGACCTGGCTAAGCGCCATCCGAGTGTGGAGGCTTACACCAAAGTTTTGCCGCAGCTGAAGCCAGAAGATTTACTGGCCGAGTGCCAAGCTTTGGGTAAATGCATGATAGATACTGGGCTGGTGTCCGAATATCAATTGGCACTGCTGAAGTATGTAGAGCGTAAGCAACCGGATTTGATCCCGGCGGTCTTGTCGCTAGATACGCACGGCCAAGCCGATTTTGAGCGCCACGGTGACTTTGTGCGCCATCTGATCATGGAGTTTATCGTTTCCGGCAATAAGCAAGCAGTTTATGGGCTGGCTCGGGTATTGCAGCGCAATTTGCTGTCCCGGAAAACCACTTGGCACGCCTTCAACCGCTTTGTGACCATCAAGATACACCCCAAGATAGCTGAGCGTTTGGAACAAGGCAACCTCAGCAGCTATGAGCTTACGCCCAAGCAATCACTCATGGGCGGTACGCTTTGCGCCTTGGGGCAGCCGCTGGGTGTGCGCCAAGGCAACAACCCCACTTGTCAGTCCGCGAGGGGCATAAGTATGTGGAGCCGCCACGCGCCCGGCAAGTTGATCAATCTGCTGATCGATGCAGCCACTACCAATAATGTAGTTTTCCGCTTTGAGGGGGAAACCATCGAGTCCGCAGGGGTCATAGAGGGGTTGACGCAAAAATTTGATTTCAAATTGGACCCGGTTTCGATCGTGCTTGTCCCGCACTTAGACAAGGTGTACAACGAGATGATGAAAAAGGCGTCCCTCAAGCACTTTGGCAAAGACCCCCACTCTTCCGTCAACCCTGCCTTTTACGGGCACTGGATTCAGACGGGCTTTGCTTCTGTTTACAATCCGGCCTTGCATGCGGTACAGGATTACGACCGGTTCGTGAGGGTATTCTATGCCTCCTTCCATCCGGAATACAACGGCGGGCACCACCTCATTTACCCAGTCCCTACCGGTATCTTCATCACGGATGCTTCTGCGAATATGCTGGGCTACCACGCTATTTCGCTATTGCGGGTAGAAAAAGACCAAGAGGGCGTCTGGCGGGCCTACTTCTTCAACCCCAACAGTCAGGGCAAACAGGACTGGGGACAGGGGATTCACCCCACGGTATGGGGCAACGGCGAGCGCCATGGCGAATCTTCCCTACCCATAGATCAGTTCGTCTCCCGGGTGTACGCCTACCACTACAACGACTTGCGGCTTGGGGATAAGTACCTGCAAGTACCCGCGGCCATTGTGTCCGCTATAACGAAAATATCAAAAGAGAGCTGGGGCCGAAAGTACCGTTGGGTATAATACTCGGCCTTAAAATAGCACACACTGTTCGGTTATAAATCATGTATCATGACGAAAAGACAAGTCGCTCACTTCGAACCCTTCACACGCAATGTAAAACACACTTCGCGTATAGAGCTCAGTCAGTCGGCACTGAAGAAGAACATCAACTTCATCCGCAAGAAACTATCGGATGGCACCCGCCTTTCCTGCGTGGTCAAAGCTAACGCCTACGGGCACGGTATCCCACAAATGGTGACCATGCTAGACAAGGTAGGGGTAGACCATATCTCGGTGGCTTCTGCTTTCGAGGCGGAGGAAGTGCTGGAGTTCAAGAGCGACCGTATGGACATCATGATTATGGGCATTTTATACGACCAAGATATTGAATGGGCCATAGCGCACAATATTGAATTTTATGTTTTCAATTACGACCGCCTACAGCTGGTGTTAGAAAAAGCGAAAAAGCTGAAGCGCCAAGCGAAAGTGCACATTGAGGTAGAAACCGGCACCAACCGGACGGGCATGACTGAGGAGTTTTTCAAAAAAGCGCTTACTTTCCTGAAACGCAACAAAGCGCACATTGTATTCAAAGGGCTGTGCACGCACCTCGGCGGTGCGGAATCGCTGAGCAATACGTTCCGCACGGAGCAGCAAAAAGAGCGCTATAAAGGATACCTTGCAGAGTGCAAAAAGCGCAGGTACATGCCCGAGATCAAACATATTGCCTGCTCCGCTTCCGCCCTAGTCATGCCGGAGACGCATTACGATATGGCAAGAGTAGGCGTAGCGACTTATGGCTTCTGGCCAAGCCCCGATGTGTACTATCAACATCTACAGCAGGTCAATAAGATGAGAGACGCCCCTATGAGCCGTATCATCAGCTGGAAAACGGACGTAATGGACACCAAGCATGTACCCAAGGGCGATTTCATTGGCTACGGCACCGCTTACCAAGCTACGCATGACATGGATGTAGCCGTTATTCCGGTAGGTTATTGCAATGGTTACCCCCGCGGGCAGTCCAACCGCGGCTATGTGCTTATCAAAGGGCGCAAGGCTCGCATCACGGGGTTGATCAATATGAATTTGTTTATGGTGGATATCAGTGATATTCCCAACGTGAAAGCCGGGGATGAGGTGGTTCTGCTGGGTAAGCAAAAAAACAACACCATCAAAGTCAGTTCTTTTACCAACTATACCCAGTTGCTGAACAACGAAATGCTGAGCCGCATGCCGACGGCTATCCCCCGGAAAATAGTCCGATAAAATACCTTCCATGAAAGACCAACCTTTAGTACTCATCAAGTACGGTGGCAACGCTATGCTAAACGAAAGCCTTAAGCAAGCCGTTATTAATAACATCAAGCGGCTGCAAGGCGCGGGCTACCGTACTGTGCTCGTCCACGGCGGCGGGCCTTTCATCAAGAATATGCTAGAACTCGTGAAAATCGAATCCGAGTTTATCGATGGCCACCGCAAGACGACGCCTGAGGCGCTGAAGTACATAGAAATGGCACTCAAGGGCGAGGTCAACGGCAGCTTAGTCAACCTTCTAAACCGGGCGGGTATCCGTGCCGTGGGCTTGTCTGGGAAAGACGGGCGGATGGTACTGGCCCGCAAGCGTTATCATCAAAAAGAGGTGGGCGGGAAAATGGAAAAGTACGACCTGGGCCAAGTAGGCGATGTAGCCACTGTGGATACCAAGTTGCTGGACAGCCTGCTGGATCAACACTTTTTGCCCGTTGTTACCTGCATCGCCTCT
>JAAAOU010000311.1 GCA_009908745.1 Bacteroidota bacterium | reverse complement strand
AAAATCGAGGGCTTTCTGGTCATCATCCGGGTAAGTAAGCAGGCCGTATATCAATCCGCCCATAAAACTGTCCCCGCCGCCAACGCGGTCCACAATATGCGTAATCTGGTACGTCGGAGCTTCGTAGAGCGTGCTTCCGTCGTACAAAACCCCCGACCAGGTATTGTGGCTGGCGCTGATGCTGCCCCGCAGGGTAGTGATGACCTTCTTGGCCCGGGGGAACCTATCCATCAACTGCCGAAGCACAGACAAATACGCTTTCCCCTCTACCGAACCGCCCTGGGTGACGTCGACCGCTTCGGGGTGGAGGCCGAAATGCTTCTCGGCGTCTTCTTCGTTACCCAAGATGATATCGCAGCCTTCTACCAAGGCCGGCATCACCTCCCCCGGCGCTTTTCCGTACTTCCACAAGTTTTTGCGGTAGTTCAGGTCCGTAGATACGGTGACCCCCATACGGTTGGCGGTTTGGATAGCCTCCAGGCAGGCGTCTGCTGCCCCCTGCGACAAGGCAGGCGTGATGCCGGTCCAGTGAAACCACTGCGCATCAGCGAAAACAGCTTCCCAGTCGATCATCCCTTTCTCTACGCTGGCCATGCCGGAGTGCGCCCTATCGTAGACTACTTTGCTGCCGCGGCTCACCGCCCCTGTTTCCAGAAAGTAAATCCCCAAGCGCTCTCCACCCCGCAGGACGTGTGAGGTGCCGACCTGCCGCTTGCGCATTTCCATCAGCGCGCATTCTGCGATGTCGTTGTCGGGTACGCGGGTGACAAACTCTGTAGGCAGGCCGTAATTGGCCAGGGATACCGCGACATTACTCTCGCCGCCCCCGTAGATGGCCTCAAAAGTTTGGGCCTGGCTGAAACGGCGATGCCCGGGCGGTGCCAGCCTTAGCATGATTTCTCCAAACGTGACAATTTTTTTCATGGTTAAAAGTTGGTTTTTGCTCAAAAGTCAAAGTATCGTTTAGCGTTGTGGTAGCAAATATCCTGAATGACCTGGCCAATCCACGGTAAGTCTGCTGGCAAACGGCCCCGCTGAATGTCGCTGCCAAAGATATTGCAAAGCAAGCGCCGGAAGTATTCATGCCGCGGGTAGGACAAGAAAGAACGGCTGTCCGTCAGCATCCCTACAAAGCGGCTGAGCAGCCCCATATTCGAAAGGGTATTAATTTGCTGCTCCATGCCGTCGAGCTGGTCCAGGAACCACCAAGCTGAACCGTACTGCACTTTGCCCGCCTGACTGCCGTCATTGAAATTGCCTACCATGGTAGCGAATACAGCATTATCCGCTGGGTTGAGGTTGTACAAAATTGTTTTCGGCAACTGATCGGTACGGTCCAAAGCATCGAGGTGGCGGGATAGTGCCTTGGCTTGGCTGAAATCCCCTATACTGTCGAAGCCCGTGTCCGGCCCCAACTGTGCAAACAGCCGGGCGTTGTTGTTGCGCAGGGCACCAAGGTGAAACTGCTGCGCCCAGTCTTTAGCGTGGTACATTTTGCCCAATTCAATAAGGACAGCGGATTGATAAGCCCAAGCCTCCTCTTGGCTGACTGGCTGGCCGGCAAGCGCTTTTTGCAATACTTGGTCGGCTTTTGCCGGGGCGTCGGACGCAAACGGAAGCTGGTTCAAGCCATGGTCGGCTAGGCGGGCACCGTGGGCGTGGAAGTAATCGGCCCGCTCCTGCAGCGCGGCGCACAGGCTGTCGAAACTGGTAATGTCCAAGCCCGCAGCGGCACCCAGCTTGCGGATATAAGCTTTCCAGCCGGGTTGCTGGACCAGCAAGGCTTTGTCGGGGCGGAAGGTAGGCAGCACTTTCAGCTCCAGGTCGCTGTCCGCTATAACTTTGTGGGCCGCCAAATCATCCACCGGGTCGTCGGTCGTGCAAACCACTTCTACGCGCATCTTTGCCAACAAACCGCGCACCCGGCATTCGTCTTTCGAAAGCTGGGCGTTGCAGGCCTCATACACTTGCTGTGCATTAGCGGCGGTGAGGAGCTGGCCGATGCCGAAATACCGCTTGAGCTCAAGGTGCGTCCAGTGGTACAACGGGTTGCGCAGGGTGTAGGGGACCGTCGATGCCCAAGCTTCGAACTTTTCCTCGTGCCTGGCCTCGCCAGTGATATAGTGCTCGGAGACCCCATTCGTCCGCATGGCTCGCCATTTGTAGTGGTCTCCCGCCAGCCAGGCTTCTGTGAGGTTGGCAAACTGCCGGTTGTGCGCAATATCCTGAGGCGGCAGGTGGCAGTGGTAATCGATAATGGGCATGGATTTGGCATAATCGTGGTAAAGCGTGGCTGCATAGTCGTTTTCCAACAAGAAGTTGTCGCCCAGAAAGGACTGTTGCTGCTGGCTGTAGGACATTTTATTATCTGTCATTATATATGGTCTTATTTACTGAAATGTAGATTGCTTATTTGCGTTCTGCTTCCATCGCCTTTTCGTTGACCATGAGGCCAAGGCCGGGTTCTTGCGGCACTTCCAAGTACCCATCTTCAAAGCGGAAGTAGTTGTCGAATAGCCCGAGCAAGCTGCCGTAGCCCTCGCGCTCGCGTTTGCCTGCATATTCCTGAAATTGCCCGCCATTGGGGATAGATGCCAACAATTGCAGACTGGCGGCGGTAGCTAGGGTGGGTTTGGAATTGTGCACCATCACCTGCTTGCCGAATACATGGGCAATAGCCGCTGCTTTTTTGCAGTCCGTAATCCCGCCGCACTTAATCAAGTCAATATTGACAAAATCAACACCGGTTTCTGCCAGCAATTCTTTTACCATCCAGGAACTGTATTCGTGTTCTCCCGCCATCACGGGGATATCCAAATCTTGCACCACTTGCCGCAGCCCCTCGTAATCTTGCTGGAAGACGGGCTCCTCTAGAGCGGCAATATTGAAGTGCTCGTAGAGTTTCTTGCCCATCACCGTGGCCTCGGCGGGCGTGTAGCCATTATTGAAGTCGATAAACAGGCGGATATCATCCCCTATAGCCTGCCGTATGGCCTTTACGCATTCAAAGGTGTCATCGGGGTAAGGGTTCACATTCTCCTGCCGGATTTGCAGGCGGGCTTTTACAGCTTTGTAGCCTTGCTCGGCAAAATCAGCAGCAATCCGGGCCATCTCCTGCGGGCTGCGGTAGTCATACCCGCCTTTGTCGCGGCCGTAGCTGCCGTAAACGCGTATCTTTTGCTTGCCATTTCCGCCTAGCAGTTGGTGGACAGGCAGGCCCAAAATCTTGCCTTTTAAATCCCAAATCGCGTTATCAATACCGGCCAGCGAACCGGGATGCAAGCCGCTCATGCCCGTCTCTAGCCCTTTCAGATAAGCCTCCATCCAGATGCCTTCACTGTCGAACGGGTTTTTGCCCAGAATGTATTGTTTGAGCTCCTTTTCAATGTAGATGTAGGTGAAATCGCGGTTGCTGCCATCGCTCTCGCCCCAGCCGTTTATGCCTGTATTCGTACTCACCTTGACAAAGTTCGCTTTTTTGAAGCGGTAACACTCCACCCCGGTAATGCGGACATCGTCTGGCTCTGCAGGCAGTTGCGCTGCTGCTGCCCGTGGGAGGATACCGCCCATTGCCCCCAGCCCCAGAAAACGCAGGAAGTCTTTTCGGTTCATCATCATACTCCGTAATAAGTTTGGTAATAAATAGCTAAGAACCGCAGGCCGAATGAAGTGGCGATGTCCCTGACCCGTATGAGGGTGCGGTCGTCTTTGTGCCGCCGCCTCGTTTCTAGAAAAGCGCTCCGCAGATTGGGGTCTGGATGATCGGCAGCAAAGCGGTTTTGCATCACCCAGCGCGCCGCTTCCTGAATGGGCTTTTCAAATTCCTCCTTGTAGCCGTGCTCCCGCAGCTTGAGCCAGAGGATGCCTGCGAAAGAAACAGCAGACCCGCAGATGGAGCTCCGGTTCATACGCTTTGGGTCGGTATAGTTGCGGTAGTAAATCACCCCGTCCTTTTTCTGCCAGTCGACCACTGCTTTTCCCGTACGGTAAGCCGCTTCTAAATAGCGGCGGTCCCCCGTCAGCTTATACCCTTCAATGAGCGATTCTGCATACCAAATATTGGACCGGGGGTGCATCCGGCCTTTCTCCAAACTATTAGGGTGGTAGTCCATCCAAAAGCCATTGTCGTGCTGCTTCTCGACCAAGCTGTTGCACAGGTTGATGAAAGCTTCACGGTAGCGCTCCTCACCCGTGAATTCGTACATATCTTTAAACAGGAAACCTTCGTTATTCGGGCGGGCTACCTGATGCACGGTAAGCTCCCCTTCGTAGAAAGGCGATTTATCCGTCCATATCTCGCCCGTCTGGGCATCTACCAAGTCGTAAATGAGGCCTTCTTCTTCCAAATAGAGGTGCTCCAGGGCCCATTGGCCAGCCCGGGTGGCGATTGCTGCATAACGGGGATCATTGGTGGCCCGCGACAGCTCAAACAAGCCGGGCGTCCCATCTGCGATGGTGGTAAAATTAATCAGTTCTCCGACCTTATCGCCGTGTACGGCTCTCAAGTATCCTTTTAGCTTGGGGTGATCCTCAATAGAAAGCCTCACCCACCAGTCGCCGGCCCGTTGGGCAGCAGCTAGCAGACTGCTGTCTTCAGTGATTTCGTAGGCGTAGAGCAGCCCGTAGATCACCTGCCCGGTGTGCCAGGCCGTCTCGTAAGCGTGCCATTGCCCATCCAGCCAGTCGTAATCACAGCGCGACCAGCCTTCTTCATCGAGCAGCACCTGACCGGCGTAGTGGCCGCCTTCCTGCAAAGCTGTTTTTATCGCTTCGGGAGTCGGTTGTTGCCCCAAAGCGGTTAAGCTGAAGCATAAACAAACGAAAAAGGGGTAAGCTCTTAGCATTGGAATATTATTTTTCGTTCAAAATTCAAATTCATTCAATGGTCAGGGATACTTCACCCTGCTGATTGACTTTCTTGCGCCCGGCCATCGCCGGTGGCAACTGCAGGCCGGATAGTTGCACCGCTTTCGCTTCTTGGAAGTGGAAAAAGTGCCGTTGGTAAGGGCTTTCGCCAAATTGATGGCTAATGCGGATATCTTCCAACTTGACAGCTTCTACATGGCCAAACGTAAAATGAGCGGGTATGGCTGATAAATCCGCCATTCCAGGCAGGGTAGGAAAAGATTTGTTGCCCCGTGGCTTCTTAGTCACCGCCGTAAGGTCCGTCAGCTCGGTCAGGGCCATCGTAACCCCGTCGAAACGGATGCCGGTAATCGGATGACCAGCTTGCCCGCCGATGAGTATGTTGCCTCGGGTGATGATCTTGATATTCGAGAAATCTACATCGCGGATAGTGCCGAGTTCCTGGCCTTCCGAGCGCTTGTCAATATCCATATAAATGGGATACTCCGTTTTGTGCCGGCTGCCCGTTTCGATCAGGATATTAGAAAACTGGCAGTGTTCAAATACCCCTCCCTGCGTCATAAAAAAGGCGATGCCGTAGCGAGTGCCGCTAATATTGATATTGGAAAACTGGCAGTTGCGTATGGGGTACCGGGAGCCAGTCCCAAACTTGATGGCCGCGTCATCACTGATGAGGATGCAGTCCGAGACCACGACCTGCTCGATCGTGTCTTGCGCTGACTTCAGGCAAATAGCATCATCCCCGGTAGAGATAAAGCAGTCGCTGATCAGCACTTGGCGGCATCCTTTAATGTCAATGCCATCCGTATTGGGGCTGCGTACATCATTGCGGATGCTCACGCCCCGCACCACTACATTCGTGCACTTCCGGAATACCAGCACATGGGCGGGCGAATGGATCAGCTTGACGTCTTCCACCTTGATATCCTTGCTGTTGGTGATCCGGATCCAAGGGCGCGGGCGCGTCCCTTTGGCAGCCTTCCAAGACTGTCCGGAGCGGTCAAAGAAGCTTTTGCCCTGCCCGTCGATTACCCCGTCGCCGCTTAGCCGAAAACGCTCTATGCTGTCGCCCCAGATGAGATGGGGATGCTCCTCATCGTAATCCTCCAGGCGTTTGCTGCCCAGCAGGGTGGCACCGGGTGCGAGCTGCAAGCGCGTATGGGAGTACACCTGAATGCTGCCCGTAAGGTAAGTCCCTTTGGGAATCAGCACCGTACCACCGCCCTTGTCGCGGCAGTCGTCCAGCGCGGCTTGTATGGCCGCTGTGCTGTGGGTGGCCCCGTCGGCAACGGCGCCATAATCGGATATATTGAACGTTTGCCCGTGGGCGGCAACATTGGCCACAGCCCACAGGAGCATTATTCCGCAGAGCTGTCGTAGGTCCATTTTTGCTCGTTGATTTGAATGTTTTCATAAACGATGTCCCGCGCCTGTTCGATACGGGCCGGCTGCCCGGCTTCTTCCACTTGGATGTCTTTAAGCCAGATTCTTTCGATGGGCTGCTCCTCTACGCCGACGATTTGCAGGGCATTGCCCCCCACGTAATTGCAGTGCAGGTCGCTCACATAAAAATCTTTGAATTGGGTTGGGTACTGATTGCCCCGGTAGCCGTGGTAATCCATCCGGAAAATGAAGAGCGCCTTTTCCAAACTGTCCGCTTGTATACGGCGAATGAATACGTTCTGCACGGTTCCGCCCCGGTCCAAGTTGGTCTTAAAATTCAGGGCATGCTGGCCCGCTTTCAGCTGGCAGTCTTCAATAAAAACCTCCTCTACCCCACCCGACATTTCGGAGCCTACCGCAAAGGCATTGACGCCCGAGTTGAGCACACAATTGCGTATGATAATATTCCGGGAAGGGCCGCGCTCCCAAGCATCCTGATCGCGCCCCGCCTTGATGGCGATCGCATCATCATGGGTC
>JAAAOU010000491.1 GCA_009908745.1 Bacteroidota bacterium | reverse complement strand
ACCAATACCCGCCTGGAAGGCAGTGCCGAACGCCCTCTGCGCCTTTACTACAGTGACTTTGACCAAAACGGCTTCCCCGAGAGCATCCTGACGTTCGAGGCCGAGGACGGCAAAGACTACCCCTACGCGCTACGCCACAACCTGACGCACCAATTGCGCTACCTGAAAAAGAAATACCCGGATTTCCACTCCTTCAAGGACCAAGATATGAGCCAGATATTCGAGGAGGAGCAACTGCAACAAGCCAAAGTGCAGGAAACCAACGAGCTGCGGTCCATCATACTAATCAATCAGGGAAGCGGGCAGTTTGAAAAGCAGGCCTTGCCAACGAGCTGCCAATTTAGCCCTATCTTCGCTATCGAAGCGGTGGACATCAATCAGGACCAGCAAATGGACTTGCTCCTTGGGGGCAACCTCTACAAAGTACAGCCGGAACTCGGCCGCTACGATGCCTCCTACGGCCACTGCCTGGTTAACGACGGGCAAGGGCAGTTCACGGACCGCGCTGTAGAGCTTGGTTTCGTCATCGAAGGCGAAATCCGCGATATACAATCGATTGGCCGCACGGTCTACGTCTTCCGCAGCGATGATGCGGCCGTCACCTACCAGATTAACGACACTTATGAATAGACTTTCACTGATCCATACCGCAATAGCCTGCCTGCTGCTGCTTGGCTGGGGCTGCCAACCGGAATCCAAAACCCCGGAGGAAAGCAAAGGCAAGGTGCAGTACCTAGGCCCGGAGCAGACCGGCATCGATTTTGTCAACCAACTCGCCGAAGGCCCGAAACGCAACATCATCGAGTACTTGTACTACTACAACGGCGGCGGTGTTGCGGTAGGGGACATCAACAACGACGGCCTGGAGGACCTCTTCTTCACCGCCAACGAGCAACCGGACAAGCTGTACCTCAACAAGGGCGGCCTTCAATTCGAGGACATTACCGAGCAAGCTGGCATATTGCCCGATGATGCTTGGTCGACCGGGGCAGTTTTTGCCGACTTCAACAACGATGGTTACCTCGATCTGTACGTCTGCAAGGTAGGCCTGGGCGTCATGCCGCCTGCCCACAACCTGCTCTACCTCAATCAGCAGGATGGCACGTTCCAAGAAAGCTCCGAAGAGGCAGGCTTGAATATTCAGGGGTTTTCCACGCAGGCTTGCGTGCTCGACTACGACAAAGACGGCGACCTCGATCTCTATCTGCTGAACCACAACGTGCATTCCGTACGCAGCTACGGCACAACGGAGAAACGGCAGGAGCAAGACCCTTACGCCGGCGACCGCTTTTTTGAAAACCGGCTCAACGAGGAAGAGCAAACGTTCGTTGATGTCACCGAGGAAGCCGGCATTTACAACAGCCCGCTTGGCTATGGCCTGGCCGTATCCGCGGCGGACCTCAACGGCGACGGCTGGACGGATATTTACGTCGGCAACGACTTCCATGAGAACGACTATATCTACCTGAACAATCAGGACAATACCTTCCGGGAAGCCATCAAGCAGTGGACGGACCACACCACCCAATTCAGCATGGGCGTGGATATTGCTGACTTGAACAACGACCAGCTGCCGGATATTTTCAGCACCGATATGCTGCCCTTTGAGGAAGACATTTACCTGAAATCAGGCGGGGAAGACACCGATCAGATCAAGCGCATCAAAGACCGGCTGGGTTTTGAGCCGCAGTTTGCCCGCAACCACCTGCAACTGAATACCGGGCGAGCGTCCTTCATCGACCTCGCGCTGCAAACCCGGACTTTCGCTACCGACTGGAGCTGGGCGATTCTGATGCAAGACTTCGACAACAACGGCTGGAAGGATATTTTCATCACCAACGGCATCGTCAAACGCCCCAATGACCTGGATTACATCAACTACCTGAACAGCGAGGCGATTGCCAAGTACGACGAGGACGACCCGGAGCGTACCCGCAAGCTGATCGACAAGCTGCCCTCCCAGAAGCTGCATAACATCTTGTTTTTGCAGCAAGATGAGCTGGCGTTCAACACGGTCAACGAAGCGCAAGTCGGTAAACCCACCTTCTCCAACGGTGCCGCCTACGCCGACCTTGATCAGGATGGCTACCTGGAAATGGTGGTCAACAATATCAATGACCCCGCTGCCATACTGAAGTTCGACGCGCCAGAGGAGGGCGGCAACTACCTTAGCCTGGATTTGCAAAATACGGATAAGCGGACCAAGCTCGGCACCAAAGTCTACGCTTACGCCAATGGGCGTACCTTCTACCAAGAATTGCAAACCGTCAAGGGGTACCAATCTTCTTCTTCCCACTACCTGCACTTTGGCTTGGGGGAAGCGGAGCAGGTCGATTCCCTGCGGGTCATCTGGCCGGATCAGCAGCAGCAACTGCTTACGGATGTAGAGGCCAACCAACGGCTGCAAATTTCCAAAGCGCCCATGGCTACAGGAACAATGGCGCTACAAGCCATAGCGCCGCTTTCCGATGTTAATGCCCTGCCCGTTTTGCACGAAGAGAACCAGTTTGCTGACGATGAGCAAGAAAAACTAATCCCCGAGCACCTATCGCGCGAGGGGCCGCCTATACTTTACGAAGACTTGGACGGCGACGGCATAAAAGAGCTGCTCATCGGCGGAGCGCACGACCGCCCCATCCGCTTGTTGAAAGGCAAAGCGGACGGCACCTTCGAGCAAATCCGGCTGAGTGACTTCACCCGCGACGCCCGCTACGAAGATGCGAGCTTTGCCACCATCGACTTTGACAAGGACGGCGACCGCGACCTCTATGTCGTTAGCGGAGGAAGCGCGGCCAAGGAACTGGACAAAGCACTGGAAGACCGGCTTTACCTGAACAATGGTGATTTGGACTTCCGCCGCATCCCCCTGTCCCTGCCTCACACCAACGGCAGTACGGTGGCCGTTGCCGACTACGATGGCGATGGGTACGAAGATATTTTCGTGGGAGCCCGCTCTATGCCGGGGCTCTATGGCTTATCCCCTTACAGCTTTATCCTGAAGAACCGCGAGGGTACAGGCGTGGAGATCGGATACCAACACCGCTTTGGGATGGTGACGGATGCACAGTGGGCGGACTTCGACGGCGATGACGATCTTGACCTTATACTGTGTGGCGACTGGATGCCGGTTACCATACTGGAAAACAATGGCGCGGGCGAGCTGGAGTTTTTGCCGGAAGAAGCCAACTTCCCTAGCCGGAAGGGCTTTTGGAGCACCCTAGAGTTAGCCGACCTGAACAAAGACGGCCGGCTGGACATCATGGCGGGCAACCTCGGCACTAACAGCCTGATGCAAGCCAGCCCAGACGAGCCGATCAAGCTCTACCTCGGTGACTTTGATGAGAATGGCTCCGTGGACCCGCTCATTTTCTTCCCCTACTTTGACCGCTATGTGCCACTGGGTTCAAAAGACAAGTACATCTCCCAGATGCCTAGCTTGAAGAAGCGGTTTGTGAGTTATGCCGATTTTGCGGAAGTAAGCGGCTTTAAAGACCTGCTGCCGGAGGGGGAAGAGCAATTGGTAGAAACCAAACTGGTGGAAGATTTGCGCTCTACGCTGTTCCTGTCCAAACCGGACGGGGGCTACGAAACTATCCCTTTGCCCCAACGTGTTCAATGGATGAAAGTCCAAGATATGTACTGGGACGAGGAAAGCGGGCAGTTTATATATATAGGTAGCAACAACGAGTTGGTAGCCGCGCGGGGCAATGCCCAATCGGCAAGAGGCGGCATCCTAGGTGCCTTTGACCCGGAAGCAAAGCGTTTTGACACCCACCGGCCCCTCGAGCTGCCTGTAGGGCTGCAAGCCCGGGCATTGGTGGTGCTGCCCAACCGCAAACTGCTCATTATCACCAATAATGATTACCCGCGGCTCGTTGAATTGCCGTAAGTTTGGATAAAGCTAAAACGATTGAGATATGTGGCGCATAAGTTTTTCGACACTTCTGCTGATGATGCTGGGGCTGAGCTGCCAAAAAGCGTACATCAGCCAAACCGAGCTGAAAGAACGCCTGGAGGAACATGATTTTCTGGTACAGTCGGTGGAGCAGCTGACGGAGGTGCAGGTGCACGATATCTTTTCCCCGCCCGTGGCTAGCCGGGTGTACGTCTACCCCTGCATCGCTGCCTACGAAGCCATGCAGCCGGCCTATGAGGAATACGAAACCTTTGCGGGGCGCTTGCAAGAGCTGCAGCCATTGAATGTAGAGGCTGATACGTCTAAAGTGAGCCACGAGCTGGCCGCCATCTATGCCTTCAACACCGTGGGAAAGTCCCTCATCTTTTCCGAGGGTATGGTAGAAGAATGGCAAGCCACCATTGACTCTACGGTCAGCAGCTGGAACACCTCCCCAAAGGTTATGGAAGCTTCCAAAAGCTACGCACAAGCGGTAGCCGACCACATTCTGGCTTGGGCCAAAACGGACAACTACGACCAAACCCGGACCATGCCGAAATTTGCGGTCACCGAGGAGCCTTCCCGCTGGAAACCCACCCCGCCGGCTTACATGGAGGGCATCGAACCCCACTGGAACAAGATGCGGACCATGGTGCTGGAATCGGCCGATCAATTTCAGCCGGCCCCTCCCCCACCCTTTGACATGGAGGAAGGTTCTGAATTCTACCAACTCACCAAGGAAGTGTATGATGTGGGCAACAACCTGAATAAAGAGCGCCGGCTTATCGCCAGCTTCTGGGACTGCAACCCCTACGTGATGAATCAGACCGGCCACGTCATGTTTGCCACCAAGAAGATCACGCCGGGCGGCCATTGGATGGGCATCACCGGTATCGCTTGCCAAAAAGCAGAAGCCGACCTGATGGCCACGGCCCACATCCACGCCATCGTGAGCATTGGCTTGTACGACGCATTCATCAGCTGCTGGGACGAGAAGTACCGCAGCGCGCTGATCCGCCCGGAGACCGTCATCAACGAATACATGGACCCGGATTGGATACCTGCGCTGCAAACGCCGCCTTTCCCGGAGCACACGAGCGGGCATAGTGTGATTTCAACCGCAGCAGCGACACTGCTCACCGACTTGCTGGGCGACAATTTCAGCTTCACGGATGATGTGGAGGTCAAGTATGGCTTACCGGAGCGGCAGTTCGACTCCTTTATGCAAGCTTCCGGCGAGGCGGCTATCAGTCGGCTGTACGGCGGCATCCACTACCGCCCCGCTATCGAGGATGGCGTGACGCAGGGGAAAAAAGTGGGTCGACTTGTAAGCAAGGAACTGCTTGGGGCAGAAGCGCAGCAGCTGTCGGAGCAGCAACAGTAAAACAATAGACTTGACAGGTTTCCCGGGCTAAAACACCTGCCCTTGTCAAGTCTAACGGTAACTAATGACAACGACACAATCAACTGATAATGTATGGAAATTAGCCAGCAAAAGGAAGGTGCCGCCCAAAGAAACGTTGCGTAACTCCGCTCCGTTGCGTCTTGGCGTGAACCCCGTGAGCCTTGGGAAAACCCTACTCCTCCTCTTCAGCCAACCCAACCTCCCGCTGAAAGACCTCCCACTGCACCGGTGAAGCCGCCAAACCACTAGCATACGCCCACACTCGCTGGGCAGCCGGCGACCAAGCTTCCCAATCTTCATCGGCGGTACCCCAGTCGTCTCCCAGGTAGCGCCCAATGCCGATGCCCGTGCCAAAGGGACAACCCTCCGCTACCGCTGCTGGCCAATCTGCAGCCCGGCCGCCCCGGCAAAAGGCATAAGCATCCAAAGCCATCTTCTGCTCCGCAGGTAAGGGAGACTGCAGGGCGAGGGCATTGATGTGCAGCAGCGCTTGCCGGTCGCCCGCCTCGCTTTCCTCCAGCCACTCGCCTAATTGCTGGTACCATACAGCCCCATCTACCGCTTCGGCAGGCTGGGGAGGAGGAGGGGTTAGATTTTCTTTGTCTTCATCGAGCTGTTGCTGCAACTTTGCTAGAGCCTGCTGCTCGATACGAGAACGCAACGCTTCGCCCATCGTCCAGCGCTCATGCAGCAGCGGTTGCTGCCGGGGCAGTGCGACTTCCTGCTCCTCGGTCTCGAACTCCGCGAAGAAGTGCAGCAGGTCAATGGCTTCCGCCAACTCTTCATAGCGCATGTTGAACTGCATCTGCGCCTCAAACTGGCTATCGTCCAACTTCAGCTCCCGCTGTGGGCAGCCCTGCGAAAACCGGGGCTGTGCCGATTCGCGCTCCAGCAGCGCCAGCCCTTTCTCCTTCTTCTTTTTGGTATTCACTTTCTCTTCGTACACCCACATCGCCTGGTAAAGGGCGGGCAGGTAATCCGCCTCTACGCGCTCGAAGCAACGCAGCGCCTCGTCCAACTGATCATGCTCAATGTACACCATGCCGGCGTAGTAGCAAGCTTCCCATTCCGCTTCGGGTAAAGGCGGGACATCCGCCGCTTTCTTCTTTTTCTTAAACAGCCCCCAGCCACCGCTCTGCTCCGGAGGCAGGTAAGCCGCTGCTTTATCCAGTGCTTCTTCCAGATAGGCTTCATCATCCTCCGCAAAACCGTAGCAAGCCTGAATCTTGTAGTAAAGCAATTGCAAAGCCCCTACCCCTTCCTGCGCCGGGTCCACCTGATCGAAAGCGCGCAATGCCGCGGCAGGGTCGCCTAGGTAATAATGCAACAATCCGATGGTGAAGTAGGAAGCCCCCTCCTGCCCTTCGTAAGCCGATAAGAACGCCCGCAGCGGTTGAGCCATTTCGAAGGTATGCCGCACATAGTCTGCGTGCTGCTGATACGCCCAAGGCATCATCTGGTCCCGGATCAGCCGGAAAGACAAGAACGGCATCGGCGGTAATTGGGCAAAGA
>JAAAOU010000518.1 GCA_009908745.1 Bacteroidota bacterium | reverse complement strand
TACAACGCGGCGGCTGTGGCCTATAACCGGGCTTTGCATTCTTTCCCGACGAATATTGCCGGCCAACTGCTCAAGCTGGACCCCGCGCCATTGTACCAAAACCAATAAGCCATGCCTAATCCGCCCGATATCGCACCGGAAGAAGCTCGTTGGGCCGCAGCAGCCGAGCAGACTCGGCAACAATACAGCGGGAAGCTGATGCGCATGCAGCTTATCTTGTTTGCTAGTTTTGTCGTCTTTTTTGGTACCATCATCGCTACCGTCAACGCTTTGCTCCCTACGGCGGCTGCCATCACATTAGTGGTAGGCTCCTTGACGACGGCATTCGGGGCCGGCACGATTTACTACTACGAGCAGAAAGATGTACAGGCAGCGGTAAAACAGCAGTTGATCGCCCCGCTCGTCCGCCGTATCAACCAAAGCGTTGAGTATCTGCCTAAGAAAGGCCTGAAACAGGCTGACCTCCACCATTCTGCCTTGTTTCCCAACATCAATAACGTACACAGCGGGGACTTGCTGCGCGGGCGTCATGGTAAGACGGATTTCGTCTGTTCTCACTTGGAAGTCTTTCAGATGGGGCCTAGAACGCGCAAGACTCCATTTCGCAACGGAAAGTTTGAGGGTTCCAAGCCTTCTTTTTCGGGCTTGATGATCATCGCTGACAGCAACAAGCACTTTAAAGGGCGTACGATTATTGTGCCGGACCACTTTGAAAAGCACTTCGGCCGCTGGTTCAGCAAGCAGGTCGCCAGACTAAGTTATACCCGCTTGCAGAATGTGGAAATGGAGGACCCCGACTTTGAGCGGGCGTTCGAGGTGCATACCACCGATCAGGTCGAAGCCCGCTATTTGCTGACGCCGGATATGATGGAGCGGATATTGCGCCTGCAGCATCAGCTCCAACGGGAAATCCGAATTGCTTTCTACCAAGGGCGGGTGTATATATCCATTGACGATGTGCAAAACTTCCGGGTCAATCTGCATCGCGCGTTACAGGTAGAAGATGTGTCTCGACGGGTGGAAGAGCAATGGGCGTTGATCCGTACCGTGATTGACGGCCTGGGGTTGAATGAGCGCCTGTGGACCAAGGAGTAGATGCTGCTCCGGTATAGAGCAACCTTAATGTGGGGAGTGGTCTGTTATCTGTTGCAACAGCAGCCAATTAGTGGTCAGCAGCTGTTCCATAATGTCCAGCAAATTCTTAAAGTCATCCACGTGGGGTACGGGGCGTCGGTTGCGTTCCCGCATGCGGTAAAATTCGCGGAAGCCTTCCACTATGACTTGCAGGTCCTCGGTGCCATGTGCGAAGTCCTGCAGCGCTTTGGAGAGCTGCTCGGCTTGTACGCCGTTGCTGTCGAGCGCGTCGCTGTCCATCATGGCTTGAGCCAAGTCTTTCTGCATAAGGTCGCTGGGGGAAATATCAAAAAAGTCGGCGATTTTCAAGTAGTTGACTGCCCGGGGTTCTACGATGCCGGCTTCGTAGGAAGCGATATTGTTGCGCTTCATGCCTATTTTAGCGGCGAGCTTTTGCTGGCTCAGGCCGTAAGTCTTGCGTAGGAACTTCAGATTTTGAGCAAAAGTCGAATTAGCCACGGTTAGACAAATTGTTGGTTTGATCCCCAAAGCTACGCATAAATTGCAAAACGAGAACCGGGCAGCGTCAACTGCCCGGCAAGTTATTGCTTGTCTATATTGTCAGCTTACTTGACCCGCATGCTATTGAACTCGGGGTGCCGGTTCAAATAACCGGACATAAACGGGCAAGTCGCTTTAATTTTGTATTCCATTTTTTCGGCAAAACGCACCGCTTCCATCGCCATAGCGTCTTCAATGCCTACACTGCCTACTACTTCAGGGATGTGAGTCTTCTGAATTTCCAGCACGTTCGGCGTAGACTCGGTATGTATGGCGTACTTCATGTAAGCACCTTCAATACCTTTCATGTCAAAGCGGAACATTTCGCGTGCCGTGTCTTGCTTAATGTCAAGAGCATCTGTCGTAATTTCCATAATGTACAATTGCGGTTTTAAATCTATCGTATCAATGCTTGATGTATACGGCCTTCGGATTGGTAAACTCCCGCAAGCCGTAATGAGAAAGCTCTCTTCCGAACCCGCTGTCTTTGATACCCCCAAAGGGCAGACGCGGGTCAGACTTAACCATCTCATTTACAAAACAGGCACCGGCTTGCAGATGTTCACGTGCCAGTTTTTCGCCCCGGTCGGTATCTTTGGTAAATACCGCTGCCCCCAGGCCGTAGCTGGTATCATTGGCGATCTGCACGGCTTCCCGTTCATCCTTGACTTTGAAAACGGAGGCAACGGGGCCGAAGAGCTCTTCGTGGTAGGCGGGGCACCCCTTGTTGACCTGAGTCAGGATGGTGGGCGGGTAGAAGAAGCCCTTGCCTTTGGGCATTTTGCCGCCAATTACTTTTTTAGCCCCTTTTTTCAGGCTGTCTTTAACTTGTTTGTGCAGTTTTTCCCGCAGGTCTTGCCGCGCCAAGGGCCCTAGGCGTGTCGACTCGTCAATGGGGTCCCCCATCTGTACGGCTTGCAGCCGCTCGCGGAAAGCCTCTAGGAAGTTGTCGTACACTTCTTTCATCACGATAAATCGTTTGGCGCCAATACAGCTTTGTCCGCTATTGAGTAGCCGGCTGCGGGTGCATACCTCTACGGCATGCTCTATGTCGGCGTCCTCTAATATCAAGTAAGGGTCGCTGCCACCCAGCTCAAGCACGGTTTTCTTGCCTACTTTGCCGGCCTGTGCGGCTACGGCTTGGCCGGCTCCTACGCTGCCAGTAAGCGTGACAGCGGCTACCAGCGGGTTTTGGATCACCTTTTTCGTTTTCTTGACGTCGATATGCAGGGTCGTGAAGGCATTGTCCGGATAGCCCGCCTTTTTGAATATTTCTTCCAACGCTTCTGCACAGCCCGGCACGTTTGGGGCGTGCTTGAGCAGAATGGTATTGCCAGCCATCAAATTAGGCGCAGCGAAGCGGAAGACTTGCCAAAAGGGGAAATTCCAAGGCATAATGCCCAGCAGCGGCCCGAGTGGGCGGTAGGAGACATAGCTTTTGGCAGCATCTGTGGAAACAAATTCATCCTGCAAAAACCGCTCGGCATTTTGGGCGTAGTAGAGGCAGACCCAAGCACATTTTTCCACTTCCGAGCGGGCTTCCACCAAGCGTTTACCCATTTCGCGGGTGATGAGCATGGCGTAAGCTTCTTTTCCTTCCTCCAGTACCCGGGCGGCTTCGCGCAGGTGGTGCGCCCGTTTTTCCATGGGCGTGTGCTGCCAGTGCTGATAGGTATTGTGGGTCAGTTGTATGGCTTTATTGGCTTTCTTATTGCCCAGCTCTTTGAAGGATCGGATGGTCTTGCCAGTGGCAGGGTCGATAACGTCTTGCATAAAGTATTGGTTTTTTACAGTGGTTGTTTGATGATGTAGCTAGCATCTTTCAACAGCAGCTCCATGTCGTCAAGCTGTTCGTACCATTCCCCGAGCACACTGTCTTGCTGCAGCAATTCCATACGGGCTTCTACCCGGGTTTGGTACTTTTTGAGTAGCTGCTGGTCCCGGCGCAGTTGCCTAGCCTTGCTGTCTTCTTCGCTGTAGGCGCGCCTTCTCATCATCTCCGCCCGCATGCTGATGGTCTGTGTGGCGTGCCCGAGGCGTAGTAACAACTCCTTTCTTATACTGTCCCGGACCTCATACACATCATCGTGCGTGGGAATATTGCGTTCTTTGGGCGTGGGTATGCACTGCAGCCCACTGAAAGCAAAGGCAATTAAATATAGTAAGGCGTACGGTCGCATCGGTTTTCTGAGCAAATTAGCTAAAAAATCAAACTTCTGCATTAGCGGAGGGGGCTTCCTCGAAGAATTCTTCTTTGTTGCTGCCCCGTTTGATGATCAGCCGCAGGGCTTTGTCGTAGGTGAAATAGTTGTATATCCAGTTGATCGCCACGACTACCCGGTTGCGGAAGCCAACCAGCGTAATCAAGTGCACAAACATCCAAGCGAGCCAAGCCAGCAAGCCACCCAGCTGCAGCTGGCGGATATCAGCCACAGCGCGGTTGCGCCCCACGGTAGCCATAGTGCCTTTGTCGAAATACTCAAACGGCTCCTCGGTTTTGCCTTTCGATCGGCGTATCAGGTTTTTGGCCAGGTGCTTACCCTGCTGTATCGCTACTGGAGCCAGCATGGGGTAGCCTTTGGGGTTGTCTTCGCTAGCCATTTCTGCCACGTCCCCGATGGCATATATATGGTCGTAGGAGCTTACACGCAGATGCTCGTCTACCGAAATCCGGCCGGTATCGCGCAGTGCATCTTCCAGGCCCTCTACGGGGTTGGGGGCTACGCCGGCGGTCCAGATGAGGTTGCGGGTGGGCAAGTGTTGCCCGTCGAGCTCTACTTTTTCGCCATCGTATTCGTCGATCATCGTGTTGAGCCGGACTTGCACGCCCAGTTCTTCCAGATACTGCTTGGCTTTTTTGGAAGAGGCCTCCGACATCGCTGGCAACAGCCGGTCAAGACCTTCTACCAAGTAGATATTCATGAGCACAAATTTTTTCATTTCGCCCAGTGCCCCGGCCAGCTCTACGCCTGTGGGGCCGCCACCTACTACTACGAAGTTGGTATAGGCTTCCTTGGCTTCTTTGTTGTCGGTCACCACCGCTTTTTCGAATTCTTTTAGCACGTGGTTGCGCATCTGCAGGGCTTGCGGCACGGACTTGAGGGGAAGCAAGCGGGATTGTTCAAGGCCAAAAAATTTGGGGCGCGTGCCCGTGGCGATGACAAAATGGTCGAAGTCTACAGGGCCAATCGAGGTGTCAATTTGCCGCTTTTCCGGGTGTACCGCTTCTACTTCTGCCATTCGGAACGCTACATTATCTGCTTTGCGGAATATACGCCGTAGGGGGAATGCAATGGAGTTAGGCTCCAACCCTCCCGTTGCCACCTGATACAGCAGCGGCTGAAAGGTGAAGTGGTTGTTTTTGTCGAGCAATACGACTTGGTAGTTTTTGTTGCGTAGGGCTTTGGCGAGTTCTAGGCCTGCGAAGCCGCCGCCAGCGATGACGACCCGTTCGTGGGGGCTTTGCGGTATATTCATTGAAATGCTTGATTTGATCGTTCAATGTTGTAACGTGGGTATATTGCTGGATGTTTAAATTACCAAAGGTTGCAGAAGTGCGCCCGCCAGAAAATAGTATCTTGCGCATTCATTAATGACGGTTGCTGCGATATGCGTATTTCATCTCTTTGGCAACAGCCCGCTTTCCGATGGCCCGTTTTGTTTTTCGGGGCTTCTTTGCTGCTGGGAACTTTAATCTTCGGCCACTATGGTGTTTCTTGGGACGAAGACCTGCAGCGGCAGCATGGCTTTGTCTCGGCACAGTACATCAACGAAGTCTACCCCTATGCCGATAAGCGTTTCAACTGGCGTAAACTGGAGGAGTACCAGTTCCGGTTTTACGGCGTTTGGTTTACCCTCCCGCTGGTTTGGCTGGAAGAAGCCATGGACCTGAGCACGCCCCGGCAAGTGTACCGTATGCGGCATGCAGCTACGTACTTTGTATTTTGGCTGGGCACTATATTCTTTTACCACATCTTACGGCAGCGATTTGGCAGTTGGCGGTGGGCATTGCTGGGTAGCGCGTTCCTGCTGTTGAGCCCCCGTATTTTCGGCCACGCCTTTTTCAATCCTAAGGATATCCCCTTTCTGGCGCTGTTCGTTTTCAGCAGCTGGACGCTCTATCGGTTTTGGTTGAAGCCGGGCGTGAGCAGCGGTGCGCTGCACGCGCTAGCCTGTGGTATGCTTATCGGCATGCGTATCACCGGTGTGTTGATGCCAGTGATGACGTTGTTTTTGTTTGTAGCCGACTTGGTTTTGGGAAAAAGAGGCACCCTGCCATCCGTTGCCCGCCGTCTACTGGGGTTGATGGCTTATGTCCCCCTAGCCATAGGCTGCACCGTTCTGTTTTGGCCCTACCTCTGGATCGACCCCTATCAGCAGTTTGTCACCGCTTTCGCGGAAATGTCGAAGTACGGTTGGGGCGGCAAAGTGCTTTTTGAAGGTCGTCTGCTATTCGGTACGGATATCCCTTGGTATTACATTCCCAAGTGGATAGGTTTGACTACGCCTTTATTGTACCTTTTACTGGCTTTAGGCGGGGTGGCGGTGCTGCTGGTAGGGTGGTGGCGTGGCCTGCGCGCCGGCTTCTACGGCTTATGGGGTACGGATGGGCAGCGCATGGACTGGGCGTCCTTGGGTTTGCTGTTGGCACCTATCTTGGCGATCATCGTGCTAGAATCGGTGGTCTACGATGGTTGGCGGCACTTGTACTTTGTATACCCCAGCTTGCTGTACCTTGCTGTACTGGGCTTGCGATGGCTGTGGAAAGGCGCGCGGTCGCGTTGGCAAAAGCAAGTATTGCTAGCGGCCGTGGTGTTGCATGCCCTCTATATTGGCGGTTGGATGGTGCTGAACCACCCTTACCAGCACATTTATTTCAATGCATTGGCACCCCGGCCGCTACTGGGGCAGTATGACTTGGACTACTGGGGCACTTCCTACCGCATCGCCCTGCAAGAACTCGCCCAATTAGAAGAACAGCCGGTCATCAAGGTCGCATTTGGGGCCGATTATCCAGGAGCACAAAATCTGGCTTACCTGCATCCCGAGCTGCAAAAGCGCTTCGTGCATACGGAAGATATGGAAGAGGCAGATTACTACATTACGAATTATCGGTACTGGGAGGATCAATTATACAGTGCTCTGAATCGCGAAGGGGTGTATGCAAATAAGGTGGTGTATACCTTGCGCGTGGGCGGGGCAAAGGTACTTGGTATTTATCA
>JAAAOU010000287.1 GCA_009908745.1 Bacteroidota bacterium | reverse complement strand
CAAGGAAGAGTTTGTACTTCCCGTCTTCGTCGCAACTCAGCGCATCTACTTCCACATTTTCAATGGCACAGACTTGCTCCGGCACATGAGTGACGCAAACGTTGTCTATGGCCAGTGCTTCCGCCGAGAAGGGCCCGAAAAGCAGCTTCCTGATTGGCCCCTCTACCGTGATCGTCCCCATTTTGTCGTTCACCAACTCAAAGGTGATACTGATATCGGGTGTTACTAGTATGGTACTGTCCTCCATCGGTATATCGCGATAGAAGAACATATTGTCCGCCCCCACAACGACGGTTTCTACCGTGTCTTCCAAGTAATAATCAAAGCTAAAGCGGCGGCTGTCTACCGGATCGGGCAGCGGGCCAGCATCAAAGCTTACGCCAGCGTTATCGGTATACAGCACACTACTGTCTGCCAAGGTGAAACCATCGAATGGATTGTCGAGTACGCTTACTTCTTTTTCCGCATCATCAGCAATCTTGGAGTAGGATATATCCACCCCGTCTACCTCACCAATATAGCCGTCACTATCATTACTAACATCGGTGAAGCCATCAAAGTCGCTAAAGCCAATACAAACCTCCTGCCCTTCCTCACAGTCGAAAGCCGGGAATTCTACAAAGTCAGAACAGTTCGGCTGCTGCAAATCCGCTACGATCAGCTCGTAGATATTATCGGTGTAGGGGTCAAATGGCCCCACAATAACCGGGCGCGGCGCATCGTAACCCAGCGTATCGTAGGTTTCGCCGTTGCCGAATATGCGGTAGCTGCCGGCCGTGTTGGGCACCGGGCCGTCAAAATCCAACTCCACGTAGAAACCGGTGGTGTCGCAGAATGCAAAGTCTACCGTCACATTATCTATCGGGCAGTTGTCGTTCAGGCAGTCCGGCTGCGGGTACTCCACTTCAATACAGCAGTTGGGCTGATCGAAAATACAGGCTTTGAACACTACATTCTCCGTGTCCGTCAGCGGCACGTTGATCAACTCCACGGGTAATGGCGCCAGCGTAGATTGGCCGATTAACGCTCCATTGAGATAGAACCAGAACAACGGGTCCTCATTGGGGTCTTCCATCTCGATATCTAAGAAGAGGTCATAGGTGCCATCACCATTGCACTCCTGCGGCTCAGCCGTCATCGACAGAATCCCGCAGTTGCTATCGTCACAGTCCTTAGGCCCAAACTCGGCGTAACCGAAGCAGGCCGGGTTTTCGATATCCAAAATCAAGAAATCATATACCGTCTCGCCATCGCCAGCAAAGGGGCCAACCGTCACAAAAGGCTCGTCATAGCTAAACGGCCCGAAGATTTCGCCGTCGCCAAAGACGTAATAGCCTAGGATACCCGGCTCATTAACCTGTACTTCAACATCTACGAAGAACTCGCCGTCCTCACAGGGGTGGGGCTCTACGATTACGTTTTCAAACAAACAGCCACCGCCGTTTATGCAGTTTGGAAATTCTACTTCCGTCACAATTTCATTATCGCAGCCAGGAATCAGGAATACATCGTAACTATCCCCATCGCCCACGAAACCGGGCAGCTCAAGCGGGAAGGCACCGGAGTCAAACACATCGCTGTAGTTCAGTCCGGGTATGATGACTTCTATACCTGTTGGTGCACCCTCGAACACAACATCCACGAACAAGGAGAAGGTACCATCCGCTTCACACTCCTGTGGCTCGACTACCCATTCCTGAATCTCGCAAGACGGGCAGTTGATATCATAGTCGATCTCAAAGCAGCAATTGGGCTGGTTGAATAGGCAAACGGTAACTACATCGTAGCCTAGATTGGTATTCGGCAGGTTAAAATCGAATACGCCGCTGCCGTTGGGGTCAAGCACGCCCAAGGTGGTTTCCCCGGTGACCTGAGAAGTGACAATCACCGAGTCGCCCGGCGCATTCACGCCCAACAGCTCGAAAGCGCCGTAGTAGAAGCTGCCGCTCGTATTGGCGCAGCCCGGTTCCGTAACCACTTCTATACCAGTTATGGGGCAGTCGCTGTCGCAAAACTGGCCGTCTACAGTAGCCCCTGCGCCTTCACATTCGCCATCGCCCTGCGCGTAAAACTCGTGGGGCTCGCCGTTGCCGGCAAATGGGCCGACGATAATGGGTAGGTCCTCTGGGACATAAGTATCGAAATATTCGCCATCCACCTCAAGATTAAAGGGATAGCCGAAGTTGTCGATGAAGTCCAAGTCAATTTCGACAAAATATTCGCCGCTTTCCTCACAAGGCAACATAGTAGCAGTCATGCTCTCAATATCATCACAGTCGCACTGCAAAGGATCAATATATATAGACGTGCAGCACTCTGGTTCTTGGTGGTAGCAAACCGTAATCACATCCGGGCTGGTGCCAGAGTTATAGGGCAGTATCTCCAAGGTGGTAGAGCCATTAGGCAAGAATACCTGCTGGATGACGACATCGCCATTGGCATAAAAATCGTATACCGGGTTAGCATTCGTATCCGGGAAAATTTCCAGATGCAGTTCGTAAGCGCCGGGGTTGGAACTGGAACAAGCTTCCGGAATGGCCTCTACTAGGGGCCCTGCACAGTCGCTGACACAGCTCGACACATCCACCGTTTCCACAATACTGCATATCGGGCCAGAGAAGAAACCCGACCAATTCTCAATAACTACATCAACTTCATCCTCTCCTTCATTGATCAACAAGCCCACTTCTACCGTGGTATTCATCGCCACCAAGCCATACTGGATATCGCCCACGATAACATTTACATATTGGCCTACGGCAGGATCATCGCTGCTCGTAGTTACTTCAAAAGTCATCACGCCCCCCGGGTCACACGACAGCAGGCTGACTTCCGCCTCAAAATTGCATTCAACCGGCGGGCAGTCGACACCAAAAGCGGTGTAGGTGCAGCAATTGGGCTGATCGACCAAGCAGATCTCCAAACTGTCTGCTCCGTATTCGGGTACTGGCCAACCCGTCATTTGCAGGTATTCTACTCCCGTTACTCCTGTGATCAGGTTCTCCGAAAAGCCAGTGGACAAGGAGGTGGCAATGACTTCTTCGCCTGCGTTGAGGTTCTCCACAAACAGGGCAGCGTCGTAAGTGCCGTCCTCATTACAGGAAACCGTGTCGGTAGCCAAAAAAGCTTCGCCGAGCCCACACCCGCCCTCACAAGGCAGGTCATAGGACAAGATTATGCAACAGTCCGGGCTGGGCGCATCATAAGGGCAAATGGTGATCTCATCAAAGTTGTCCGCTGGCACAGGCAAGGTCAACGTAACAGGATTGCCCGAGAATGGTATGTTCTGTACGGTGCCCGTCTCGCTGGAAGTCACCGTTAGCGTATCCCCATTATCCGCACCATAGACATTGATGCCTACCGTGTACTGCCCCGTCGCACTGCACACCGGCTCGCTTTCCAGCGTGGCTGTCAATAGGCAACTTTCACAATACGGTACCGCCACTGTATCTACATAAGAGCAATTGTTGCCTCCCAGCTCCTGCAATTCGAAGATGATGACGTTGAGCTGCGAATCCACATTATAGCTGTTTTCCAACTCGTTGACGATATCGCCGGGCACGAATACCGGATTGTTGCTTACGCTGTTCGACAGCTGCACCGTGTCCGCATCCCCGGTGTATTCGAAGGTGACGGGGAAAGACCCGTTGGCCTCGCACTCCCCTACTATGGCTTCAAAAGTACCCGGCGGGCAAGGCTCATCGTCGCAGAAGGGCGGGTACAGCTCCTCCGTGACCGAGCAGCCTTCTACACCAGGCAGGCTGAGTTCAAAAACAAGGGTATCGGGTATGGCAACGAAGGGCGAGAAGACGACCGGGAAATCCCCGGCAACGTACAGTTGTTCGTCGCCGTTGACCAACAGCACTACCGTATCCGAAGGCAGGCCGGCGTAGTCGAAGTCTATGGTCAGGTCGAAAACGCCGTTCGGGTTGCATTCCCCCACTTCCAGCGCAAAGTTGTCAATCGGGCAGGGCGGCGGCGGGTTGACACAGACGTTGTCGATGCTCAAGCCATTAGCCCCGCCGATCAGCAGGCTCTGAATATTGCCGGTGAAAAGCAACTCGCCTTCCGTCATGCTGTTGTTGGTGTACGTCACTTCCAGCTCTACCCCCGGAGCCAGCGTGTAAAAGCCGGGCATGAGGTTGAACTGTATGACAAAAGGCGCGCCATTGGCCGCAAAGTTGACCGAGCCGTCGCCCGCCGGGTCGTATTGGAAATCAACCGCTACTTCTTCCACCGTCTCCGGGTACTGGGTAAAGTCAAATATGGCGTTGATATTATCAAACTGCACATACTGCCCGCTGGCAGCGGCAAACCCTGGCTGCTCCAGCACATTCAGAAAGCCAAAGGTGCTGGTCCAAAACAGGGTCTGGAAAGGGGCTAAGCGCAAGTTCACCCCGCTTTCCTCGTAGAATACCGCGCCTGGCATCGTATTGCCGTCGCCGTAACCCGGTGTTTGCATACCTTCAAATTCGATGCAGTCGCCGCCGCTGCCCTCCGCCTCCGAAGCGCATACGTTGTCCACCCCAAATTCCTGGCCGCCAATGAGCAGCGACTCGATCTCGCCGCTGAAGCAGACGGTCCCGATCGACAATAAGCCCCCTGCACTCGTTGAGTCTAACGTCAGCTCAATCTCCACGCCGGGGATAGCCAGGTTTTCTACTTCCGTAAATTGTTGCAGCACGGCTACCGGGCTGCCATTGACGGAAACGTTCTCCTCCCCGCCCCCATCGAAAAACTCGAAACAGACGGTTTGAACGCCCCCTGTATAGTGCAGCTCGATGGCGTTGTTGCCCATAAACAGGAACTGCCCATCCAGCCAGTTGATATTGCTGCCTTGAATCTGGCCGTTGGAAAAACCGGTGTTGCCGTTGGCGTACTGTATTTCTTGTACCGCCACCTGCAGGCCGTCTTGGCTGAAAACCGTATCCCCCGGGCTGTTGCCCAAAAGCGGACCGAACACCGGCCCTTGCGGGAAGTCCTCGAAGTCTAGGCAGCCGGTCTGCGCCGCTGCACGGCCGGCAACGAATAAAAAGGTAAGTAGAATCAGGAATTGGAATCGCATAGTGATGCGCATGAGATGTATGCTTTTAGTTCTGAGATTCAAAATTGCGAGTGCTTTTCTGCTACTGTCACGCTACAAAAATGCCGTTTAAGTAGACGGCTTACAAGAACTATTTTCGCCAAAATTTGACTTTTTCATACCCCAATTCAACCTAAAATGCCTTTATTTACTGAAATATAGACAGACTAAATTTGATTTTTTATGCAGCAACATAAATTAATTCAGCTCCTCAAAAAGCTGGAACGCCGGGAGATGACCCGCTTCCGCGAATTTGCCGAGTCCCCCTACCACAATAAGCACGACGTCGTCCGGCAGTTGGTGCAGTACCTCAGCGACATCTTTCCTCAATATACGGATTCTAATTGTGACCGCCACCTACTCTTCCGGCAGCTGTTTGGCAGGCAGCCCCACGACCAAAAAAAGCTGGCCGTGCACTTCACCTATACCCTCCGGCTGCTTGAGCAGTTTTTGCAGTCGGAACAACTTAGGCAGCAACCCGCCCTGCAACAACAATTGCTGCTGCAGCGCTTGCGTAGCAAAAAACAGTTTAAGCATTTTGAGAAAATTTTGTCTAAGCTTGAGAAAAATACAGATGAAACAAAGCAGAGAGACGCAGACTGGTATTTCCACCGTTACCGGGCAGCAGCCGAATCCGACTACTATTTCACGCTGGTCTCGGAGCGGCGGCGCGACCAGAGCCTGCAGTACAAACAGGATTACCTCAACCGCTACTTTCTGGCTGTGAAACTGCGGGATGCCTGCGAGATGGCCGTGCGGCAGCGCATCCTGAAAGTTTCCTACGACGACCCCATGGCGGCCATTGCCGTGCAGCAAGTCGCCCAGTCGCCCGACACCCTGCAAAGCGAGCCCGCCATCAACCTCTACTACCGGCTGTACCTAGTGATCACAGAGCAATCGCCGGCCTACTACTTCGAAGCGCGGGCGCAGTTGCAGCAGCAGCAAAGCGCTTTGCCCGACGAAGAGCTGAAGAACATTTACAATTATTTGCAGAATTACTGCATACAGCGCATCAACGCCGGGGAGGCGCGCTTCTTGCAGGAGATTTTCCAGCTCTACCAGGCACAGCTTGAGCGCGGATTGCTGCTGGAAGACGGCTGGCTGTCGGAATGGCACTACAAGAACATCGTCACCACCGCCCTGCGGCTCGAGGAACTCGACTGGGTGTACCAATTTATCGAGGCGTACAAAAAGCGGCTGCCCGAAGCATCGAGGGACAACGCCTACCGCTTCAACCTGGCAGCTTACTACTACGCCGCGGAGCAATATGCCCGGGTGCTGGAGTTGCTCACGCAGGTGGAATACAGCGACTTGCGCTACAGCCTCGGCGCTAAAGCCCTGCTGCTGCGTACTTACTACGACTTAGAAGAGTACGAAGCTCTTTTTTCCTTAGTAGATTCTTTCAAGCAATACCTCATCCGCAACAAACTCATGGCCGACGACCGCCGGCTGGGCTACCACAACTTGTTCAAACTCACGCGCCGGGCGGCTACGCTGCGCTACAACCAAGGCTATTACGCTGAGGCGCGCTACACCAAAGAGCTGCAACGCCTGCAACGGGATATCGGGCAGGCCAAGGCGATATTTAACAAGGGCTGGTTGCTGGAGCGGGTGGAGGAATTGGAAAGCGGTAGGGTTTAGGTTGAGGCCCGTGGAAATAGCCATCAAAAAGGGACGAGTTGCACATACTTTTGAACCCACTCCCCCCTCTTTTCGGAGATTGCACGAGCCCTGCCGCAATTGCACTTTTACCTTTTACATTCATCATTCTACATTTTGCGGTTATCAAATACCCGAGCCACCCC
>JAAAOU010000336.1 GCA_009908745.1 Bacteroidota bacterium | reverse complement strand
GTGCTGGCCAATGTAGAACGCTACGGCATTCCTATGTTTTATATCAACCACAGTGGGGCGCAGACGGAGCTCATCTTTGACGGTGGCTCGCTGGTGGCCTCCCCGGACGGCAAAATCCACGACGAGCTTCCCTATTTCGCGGAAGAAGTGCGGACTTACGATTTGGAAGAAGTGCGCAAAGGCGGGGTGGAACGTAAACAGCCCCGCGAGAAAATGCAGCTGATCCACGATGCGCTGGTGACGGGGATACGGGATTATTTTGGCAAACTAGGCTTCCAAAAGGCTATACTAGGCCTGTCGGGAGGCATTGATTCCGCCTTAGTAGCCGTGCTGGCTTGCCGCGCCTTGGGCCCCGCTAATGTCCGCCTGGTACTCATGCCTTCCCACTACTCTTCGGAGCACTCGGTAGTGGACGCCCGGCAACTGGCAGAAAACCTAGGCGCACCGTATGACATCATCCCAATTGAGGAAATCTACAACACCTACATGCAAGCCTTGCGCCCTCATTTTTGGGCCACGGATTTCAATATTGCAGAAGAGAACCTGCAGTCCCGGGCGCGGGGCAATCTCTTAATGGCTTTGTCCAATAAATTTGGCAATATACTGCTCAACACCTCCAACAAAAGCGAAGTAGCGGTAGGCTATGGCACCCTCTACGGCGATATGTGCGGCGGTTTGTCGGTCATCGGCGATTTGTACAAAACAGAAGTCTTTGACCTATGCCGTTATATTAACCGGGAAGAAGAGATCATCCCGGACAACATTATCACCAAGCCGCCCTCCGCGGAACTCAAGCCCGATCAGTTGGATACGGACAGCCTGCCTTCCTACGATGACCTGGATGAAATCTTGTTTCAGTACATCGAGCGCCGCCTGAGCCCGCAGGACATCATCGAGAAAGGCTACGACGAAAAGCTCGTCCGCCGTATCCTGCGTCTCGTGAACATCAACGAGTTCAAGCGCCATCAGATGGCACCGGTACTGCGGGTGTCGGAAAAGGCTTTTGGCATGGGGCGCCGCATGCCAATCGTGGGCAAATACCTGGCCTAGCGGTCGTTATTGTTCTGGCGTTTAAAGTCGCCATTTTTCCAAGAGTCGAAGAATTGTTTCCAGGCCATAGGGTTGAAGATGTTCATCGGCGGTTGTTGGCCAATGTGGTAGAACTCCCTAGACTGCTGCCGCAGGTAGTAACTGGTGTTTTCCACCCCGTCGGTAGCTACTTCGTTCCGCATTTTCGCCAGCGTTTCTGCCGCTAGGTTTTCAGAGGCCCGCCGCTGCAGTTCGGGGGTCACATCCATAGCCAAGAATTCCAGCTTAAAGTGTTCCCGGCTCGGCCAGGGGAAAACCACGGTTTCGGGCAGGTTGATCGTATCTTGGGTCATCAGCTGCACGATGGAGTAGCGTTTGTCCTCTAGGTCAGTGGGGATGACGTATTCCACGGTTTTGTAGCCAATGGCGGAAAACACAATCGTATCCCCTGCTTCCACCACAATAGAGAAGAAGCCTTTAAGGTCGGAATAAGTACCCCGCCCTTTGCCTTTGACAAGAATATTGGTATACGGCACTGGGTAAAGCTCGTCGTTGGAGCCATCGAGCACCATGCCAGAAAATTGGATAATGTCTTTGTCCTCCTGAGCCGCAAGGGAGGCCATACCAATGAAAAAGAGCAGTATAATCAGTCGAAGCTTCATAAATTCATTTCAGTTAGCTAGCGGGAAGATACAAAAATCGTACGTTCCCTTTACTACATAAGACCTTACAGACCCGGTAAAGGTTTGTTAAGCAAGGTTAAAATGGGCGATTTGCTCCGATGCTACAACTGAATACCGAGGGCCAGGTCCAACACTTCCTTGGTCCGGTCCACGTAGTGGAAGGTCAGCCCTTTGATGTAATCCGGGTTGATTTCTTCCACATTGCGTTCGTTTTCGTGGCAGAGGATGATCTCCTTCATGCCCGCCCGCTTGGCTGCCAGTATCTTTTCTTTGATACCGCCGACAGGCAGTACTTTTCCGCGCAGAGTGATCTCTCCCGTCATGGCCACATAAGGCTTGACAGGCGTTTCTGTAAGCACGGACGTCAGGGTAGTCAGCATAGCGATGCCGGCGGAGGGCCCGTCTTTGGGGATAGCGCCTTCCGGAATATGCAAGTGGATGTCGAACTTTTCAAACCGCTCCGGCTCGATGCCGAGGGCTTCACTGTTGGCCTTGATATAGCTCAGGGCCGTGGAGGCCGACTCTTTCATCACGTCGCCCAGGTTGCCGGTCAGGGTCAGTTTGCCTTTGCCGCGGCTGAGGCTGGCTTCGAGGAAAAGGATTTCCCCGCCCGTTTGGGTCCAAGCAAGGCCAATAGATACCCCAGGCACTTGCACTTTGGTGTATTCGTCTTTAGTGTGCCGTTCGGGGCCGAGGATGTCGCGCAGGCTTTTAGGCTTGACGCTCACCTCGTAGGATTCTTCCATAGCGACTTTTTTCGCGATGTGGCGCATAACCGCCCCGATCTGCCGGTTCAGCGAACGGACGCCCGACTCGCGGGTATAGGCTTCGATGATACGCTGTATGGTTTTTTTGCCCAGCCGGATGTCGGAACCCTTGAGCCCGTGTTCCTTGCGCTGCTGAGGGATGAGGTGCCGCTTAGCTATTTCGATCTTTTCTTCCGTGGAGTAGCCGCTGATTTGGATGATCTCCATGCGGTCAAGCAGGGCCGGCTGTATGCTGCTCAGGGAATTGGCCGTCGCGATGAACATTACCTTGCTGAGGTCGTACTCTAGCTCCAAATAGTTGTCGTAGAAAGTAGCGTTTTGCTCGGGGTCCAGCACTTCCAGCAGGGCAGAGGAAGGGTCACCCCGGAAATCCTTGCCCACCTTGTCGATTTCGTCTAGTATGAATACGGGGTTAGAAGAGCCAGCCCGTTTTAGCGACTGCACAATCCGCCCGGGCAGTGCGCCGATGTAGGTCTTGCGGTGGCCACGGATTTCCGACTCGTCGTGCAGGCCACCGAGGGACATGCGGACGAATTTCCGTTTGATGGCGCGGGCGATGGAACGGCCCAGCGAGGTCTTACCGACACCCGGCGGGCCAACCAAGCAGAGGATCGGCGCTTTCATGTCCCCTTTGAGTTTGAGGACGGCCAGGTGTTCCAGTATACGCTGCTTGACTTTTTCTAGGCCGAAGTGGTCTTTGTCCAGTACCGATTTGACCTTGTTGAGGTCGAAGTTGTCCTTCGTGAAATCTTGCCAAGGCAGGTCCAGCAGTAGCTCCAAGTAAGTAAGTTGTATGGAAAACTCGGCGACCTGCGGGTTCATGCGGCGCAATCGGTTGATCTCCTTGTCGAAGGTTTTGGCGACGGCTTCCGGCCATTTTTTCTTTTTGGCGCGGGCCAGCATGTTATTGATCTCTTCTTCCTGCGGGTTTTGGCCCAGTTCCTCCTGAATGGTTTTGAGCTGCTGGTTGAGGAAGTAGTCGCGCTGTTGCTTCTCAATATCCACCCGGACTTTGTTTTCGATTTGGTCCTTCAGCTCCAGCAGCTGCAATTCGCTGTTCATTTGCTGCAGCAGCGCTTTGCCTTTCTCGGGCAGGTTATCCATTTCTAGGAGGTCCTGCTTGACGGGGACTTTAGCGCCCAGGTTGGAGGCGATGAAGTTGAGTAGGAAAGAAGAATTCTGAATATTCTTCAGCATCATGTTGGCCTCCGAAGGGATATTGGGGGACAGCTCGATGATCTGTTGTGCCCGCTCCAAGATAGAGGCAATCAGGGCTTCAAACTCGAGGTTGTCCTCCAGTTCTTCGTACTCCAGTATCTGTATTTTGGCTTCCATGTAGGGGTCATCCTGCGTCATAGCTTCCAGCGCGAATCGTTTGCGGCCCTGCAGTATGGCAGTGGTCGTACCGTCCGGCATACGGAGCAACTTCAATATCCGTGCCACAGTGCCCACTTGGAAAAGGTCTTTTTGTTGGGGGGCTTCCATCTCGCTGTCGCGTTGAGAAAGGACCGCCACATAGCGGTGGTCCTCATAGGCCCGGTTGATCGCTTTGATGGATTTGTCGCGGCCCACGGTAATTGGGATGACGATGCCCGGGAAGAGCACCGTATTCTTGAGGGCTAACAAGGGTAGGGTCTCGGGGTAAATTTCATCGGGGTTAGCTTCCTCCTCCTCATCTACAGATAAGAGAGGGAGGAAGTCCCCGTCGTCTTCGAATCGCTGTTGCGCAAAAAACTCTTCAAACATGCTGTCTATATTTTCAAAAAGCACCAAGGCTTTCTATCGTCTTGGGTGGTGAGTGAGGCCGCTGCATACACAGCAGCTCTTTGCGGAATTTTCGCTTTCCCACGTCTTGGAATACGGCTATCCACCGCTGAATGTTGTGTCACTATGACAGTTTAGCCGCCTTTAATCGTGCAGCAGCATGGTCTCAATATCCATGCCAGCAGTAAGTAGGGGCCTAATGGCTGCCGTTGAGACGCAAAGCTAGACAAAAAGTCAGCCGTTGTGAACTGGCGTCTGCATTTACTGCATTTTTGCAAGCCACTAGGCTTCTGCCAATAGTTCCTCCTTATTGTCTTCCAGCGCGAGTTCTTCTTCGTCGCCCTCTTTCAAGTCATCCTTTTCCACCCGCAGGTTGTCGATGATAAAGTTCTGGCGCGAAGGCGTATTCTTACCCATGTAGTAAGCCAGCACATCGTCGATGTCGGTATCTTCATTCAGGATGACGGGCTCCAGGCGTATGCCTTCCCCGATAAAATCTTTGAACTCATTGGGCGAAATCTCGCCTAGCCCCTTAAAGCGGGTGACTTCTGCTTTGCCGCGCAATTGTTGTATAGCATCTTGTTTCTCCTCTTCGCTGTAGCAGTAGAAGGTCTTTTGCTTGTCGCGTACGCGGAACAGCGGCGTGTCCAAAATAAAGAGGTGCCCATTGCGCACGAGCTCCGGGAAGAATTGCAGGAAGAAGGTCAGCAAGAGCAAGCGGATGTGCATACCGTCCACGTCGGCATCCGTAGCGATTACGACGCGGTTGTAGCGCAGCTCGTCCAGCCCATCTTCAATATTGAGGGCGTGCTGCAGCAGGTTGAATTCTTCATTTTCGTAGACCACCTTTTTCGTCAGGCCGTAGCAGTTGAGCGGCTTGCCCCGCAGGCTGAAGACGGCTTGGCGCTGCACGTCCCGGGCTTTGGTGATAGAGCCGCTGGCGGAGTCGCCCTCCGTAATGAAGATCGTCGTGGCTTTGCGGTCTTCTTCCTCCACCTTGCGGGCGCTGTCGCTGAAGTGCAGGCGGCAGTCGCGCAGCTTTTTGTTGTGCAGGTTGGCTTTCTTGGCCCGTTGGTTCGCCAGCTTTTTGATGCCGGCGATTTCCTTGCGTTCCCGTTCGGACTGCTTGATGCGTTTCTCCAGCGCTTTGACCGTCTCCGGGTTTTGGTGCAGGTAGTTGTCTAGTTTTTCCTTAATGAAGTTGACGATGAAGGTCCGCACTGTCGGCCCTTCCGGCCCCATGTCGCTAGAGCCCAGCTTGGTCTTGGTCTGCGACTCGAATACCGGCTCCTCCACGCGTATGCTGATAGCAGCGATGACAGAGCTGAGGATGTCCCGGCGGTCGTAGTTTTTCCCAAAGTGTTCCTGCACGGTTTTCACGATGGCTTCCCGCAGCGCGTTCAGGTGCGTGCCGCCCTGTGTGGTGTTTTGCCCATTCACAAACGAATGATACTGTTCGCCGTAGTGGTTGCCGTGGGAGAGTGCGATCTCCAGGTCATCCCCCTTCATGTGGATGATAGGGTAGCGGAGTTGCTCTTTGCTGGTTTTGCGCTCTAGCAAGTCGAGCAGGCCGTTGCGGGAGACCAGCGTTTTGCCGTTGAAATTCAGCTTTAGGCCGGCGTTGAGGTAGGCGTAGTTCCACAGCTGGTTCTCTACGTACTCGCTGCGAAAGCGGTATTTTTTGAAAATGCTCTGATCGGGCTCGAATTCCACGAGGGTGCCATTCGGCTCTTTCATTTTTTTCACCCGGCGGTCCTTTTGGAGCTCGCCCCGTTCAAACTCGGCAATTTTGGCTTTGTTGTCGCGCACCGCTTTGACCAAGAAACGGTCGGACAGCGCGTTGACGGCTTTCGTACCCACGCCGTTGAGCCCCACTGACTTCTTGAAAGCCTTGGAGTCGTATTTGCCCCCCGTATTGATTTTGGAGACACAGTCGACCACCTTGCCCAACGGGATGCCCCGCCCGTAATCGCGCACCGCCACCCGGCCATCGTCGATTTTGATATCGATCTGCTTACCGTGGCCCATGACGAATTCGTCTATGGAGTTGTCGAGTACTTCTTTAAGCAGGATGTATATGCCATCGTCTGCCGCTGAGCCATCGCCCAGTTTGCCGATGTACATGCCCGGCCGCATACGGATGTGCTCCTTCCAGTCAAGGGAGCGGATATTATCTTCGTTGTAGGTTACCTTTGCCATACGGTGCATTCATTATTTGGGAAAAACAAGCGGTTAATTTCAGCAAAAAGCCGCTTATATTGTTATAAACGACGAAAAAGTTATCCACAAAGCAACTATTAAAACATTTGGGCTAAAATAAAGTTTTTAATCAACACTTACAACAAAAGCGTGCGGTTTTGCATCAAGACGATTTCATGAAGGCTCCTGAGGTACGGCGGTTACGGCAGTGTTTGCGCCGCGAGCACCGGCTGAAGATCATCGCAGCTGCCGGCTTGCTGCTCATGGGGTTGTCCTTTGTCAGCCTTTTCTTCCAAGGTTATATCATATTGACGGTATTCGGTTTGGTCTGCACCGTACTGGGCTTGCGGTTTATGGCCAGATTGCTGCGCGTACAGCATACCGAGGAGCACCGTCTGTTCCGTTTGCTGCAGCATCAGCCTAAGCAGATCGTGTGGGTATATTCGGTGGTGACGG
>JAAAOU010000294.1 GCA_009908745.1 Bacteroidota bacterium | reverse complement strand
AAGATGGCAAAAGCATGGGGGGCGGCCTTCGCGGCGTCTAGATGGAGCGCCCGTTTCAGATAGCGCAACCCATCTTCCCCCCGATTGGGCATAGCGAGGCACAAAGCGCCCTTCGCCAGCCAGGGTAAGCCCCATTCCGGGTCGAAAACCAGAGCGGTCTCGTAAGCCTTCAGCGCGGTAGCCGTATCGCCCTTAGCTTGATACACATTGCCTTTGGCATACCAAGCCTGCGCGTCCTGTTCATCCAAAGCCGTGGCTTCATCCAAAGCGGCCTCGGCGGATGCCCAGTCTTCCAGCTGAATATGCGTACGGCCGACATTCCGCCAAAGCGCGGCGCTATCCTCTCCGGCTTCCAGCGCTTGCTCAAAGGCATCCAGGGCGGCATCGTAATCGCCCGCTTCGTAGTGGGCCATGGCTTGTTCGTGGTGGGTCATTGCTGCTAGCTTTAGTGCGGGTCGCAAGATAAGTGCTTGCCCGGACTTTCCGCAATTTTTACAAGTCCTCTCATTATCGTATCTTCGCACGAAATTTTGCAACCCAGATGAGCGACATACAGCAAGTACCCGCCGTGCTGCTACTAGAGGACGGCACCGTTTTCCACGGCAAATCTGCCGGCAAGATCGGCACCACCGGCGGTGAAATCTGCTTCAACACCGGCATGACCGGCTACCAGGAGATTTTCACCGACCCCTCTTACTTCGGCCAAATGATGGTGATGACCAACGCCCACATCGGCAATTACGGCATCAAGCGCACGGAAGCCGAATCCTACAGCATCAAAATCAACGGGCTGATTTGCAAGAACTATACGAATGAGTACCACCGGCCCCTCGCCGATATGTCCATTCAGCAATACTTCGAGGAAGAAGGGCTGGTCGGCATCTGCGAGGTGGATACCCGGGCTATCGTGCGCCACATCCGCAGCAAAGGGGCGATGAACTGTATCGTCTCCTCGGAAACCACTGACATCGAGGAACTCAAGCGCCGGCTGGCGGAGGTTCCTTCAATGGATGGCCTGGAGCTGGCTTCTCAGGTGAGCACCAAAGAGACCTATACTTTCGGCGATCCGCACGCGAAGTACAAAGTGGCGGTGTACGACTACGGGGTGAAGCAAAATATCCTGAACAGCTTTGCGGAGCGGGGTTGCTTTTTGAAAGTTTTCCCGGCCAAAACGCCGCTGGAAGAAGTAAAAGCTTGGGGCCCAGACGGCTTCTTTATGTCCAATGGCCCGGGCGACCCAGCGCCTATGGACTACGCTGTCCAGACTGCCAAAACTATTCTGGAAGAAGACCTGCCCCTATTCGGCATCTGCCTAGGGCATCAGTTGCTTGCCCTGGCGGTCGATATTCCCACTTACAAAATGCACCACGGCCACCGGGGTATCAACCACCCGGTCAAGAACCTCAAGACGGGCCGCAGCGAGATCACGAGCCAAAACCACGGCTTCGGCGTGCATCCGGATGCATTGCGCGACAACGCCGACAAGGTGGAAATCACCCACATGAACCTCAACGACGACACCATCGAAGGCATACAGGTCAAAGGCAAACGCGCCTTTTCCGTGCAGTACCACCCGGAAGCTTGCCCGGGGCCGCACGACGCCCGCTATCTCTTCGAACACTTTATACATTTAATGGAGAATTAACCCTGATCGCCAAGTAGACTTTCCAGCGATCGGTTATATTCACCTTTTACCAACTTAAAAACCAGCTATATGAGCTTGATCCTTGATATCAACGCACGCGAAATCCTCGATTCCCGGGGCAATCCCACCGTAGAAGTGGAAGTGATTACCGAAGACGGCTTCTTTGGCCGCGCGGCTGTACCCTCCGGCGCTTCCACCGGCAAGTACGAAGCCGTAGAGATGCGCGACGCCGACAAGCAGCGCTACATGGGCAAAGGCGTGCTGAAAGCCGTAAACAACGTCCGGGAAATCATCCTGGATGAGCTGGAAGGCGTGGATGTCACCGATCAGCGCTTTATCGATCAGACGCTGCTGGAGCTCGATGGCACCCCCAACAAGAACAAACTCGGCGCCAACGCCATTCTCGGGGTTTCTCTGGCTTCTGCAAAAGCTGCGGCCGAAGCTACCGTGCAGCCCCTCTACCGCTACTTGGGCGGGGTCAATGCGCACCTGCTACCCGTTCCTATGATGAACATCCTGAACGGCGGCTCGCACGCTGACAATAGCATCGACTTCCAAGAATTCATGATCATGCCCGTCGGCGCGGAGCGTTTCTCCGAGGCGCTGCGTATGGGCGTAGAAGTATTCCACACGCTGAAGGCGGTACTGAAAGACAAAGGCTACTCCACCAACGTGGGCGACGAAGGCGGCTTTGCGCCAAACATCAAGTCAAATGTAGAAGCGATAGAAACCGTGCTGACGGCTATCGAAAAAGCGGGCTATAAAGCCGGGGAAGATATCGTTATTGCCTTGGATGCAGCGGCTTCCGAATTTTACAATGCCGAGGAAAAAGCATACCACTTCCACCAGTCTACGGGCGACAAGCTCTCGACTTCCGACATGGTCAGCTACTGGAAAGAATGGGTGGACAAATACCCGATCTTCTCCATCGAGGACGGCCTGGACGAGGACGACTGGGACGGCTGGAAAGCCCTGAACGCGGAGATTGGCGACCGTACGCAGTTGGTGGGCGACGACCTTTTTGTGACCAATGTAGACCGCCTGAGCCGCGGTATCGAAGAAAGGTCGGCCAATTCCATCCTGATCAAAGTCAACCAGATTGGCTCGCTGACCGAAACGGTCGAAGCGGTGAACCTGGCGACCCGCCACTCCTTCACCAGCGTGATGAGCCACCGCTCCGGCGAGACGGAAGACACCACGATTGCCGACTTGGCGGTAGCCCTGAATACCGGCCAAATCAAGACGGGCTCGGCTTCCCGCTCCGACCGGGTAGCGAAGTACAATCAGTTGCTGCGCATTGAGGAAGAGCTGGGCGCGCAAGCCATCTTCCCGGGCAAAGCCATACTGGGATAAACGAAATGGGGTTGGCCGATCGTCGGTCAATCCCTCTTTTTTTGCCTAAAACTGGCGGGTTCGGGCTTGAATTCGTAAGTTGGCATACTCATTCATCTAAACCGTAAGCTATGGCCAAAAGAAAGCAACCCTGGCAGCCGCTGCTCGACCGCGTGCCGAAGCCGTTGAAGAACCGCTATGTCTTGGTGCTGCTGGCATTCTTGGTTTGGATGCTGATTTTCGACAAGCACGACATTCTGACGCAGATACAGTTGCAAAGCACCGTCAACAAAATGCGTCAGGACCGCGAGATGTACAAAGAAAAAATCGAGGAAGCCAAGCAGGAGCGGCTCGATTTAGAAATCAACAAGGAGAAATTCGCCCGCGAGCAGTACTACATGAAGAAGCGGGGCGAAGAGGTCTTCATCATTGAAGAAACCGAAGAATAACCAACAAAACAATTGATAAAACCATACCTATGTCAGTTCTGGTAAATAAAAATTCAAAAATCATTGTCCAAGGCTTTACGGGCAAAGAAGGCTCTTTCCACGCCGAGCAGATGATCGAATACGGCACGCAAGTGGTAGGCGGCGTCACCCCTGGAAAAGGCGGGCAAGAGCACCTCGGCAAACCGGTGTTCAATACCGTCAGCGAAGCCGTGGAAAAAGCAGGTGCCGACACCTCTGTCATCTTTGTCCCCCCGGCCTTCGCAGCGGACGCCATCATGGAAGCCGCTGACGCGGGTATCGCTACCATCATCTGCATCACGGAAGGGATTCCCGTGCAGGACATGGTCAAGGTCAAATCCTACTTGGAAGACCGCGACAGCCGCTTGATCGGCCCAAACTGCCCGGGCATCATTACGCCGGACGAGGCCAAGTGCGGTATCATGCCGGGCTTCATCCACAAAGCCGGCCGCATCGGCATCGTGTCCCGCTCTGGCACCCTGACCTACGAAGCAGTGGACCAAGTGACCAAAGCGGGCATGGGCCAGTCTACCTGCATCGGTATTGGCGGCGACCCCATCGTGGGCACCACCACCAAGGAAGCTGTGGAGCTGCTGATGAATGACCCGGATACCGACGGCATCATCATGATCGGCGAGATCGGCGGCAGCATGGAGGCCGATGCAGCGCACTACATCAAGGAGCATGGTACTAAGCCGGTCGTTGGCTTTATTGCTGGCCAGACGGCGCCGAAAGGGCGTACCATGGGCCACGCGGGCGCTATCATCGGCGGCGCGGAGGATACTGCGGAGGCGAAGATGAAGATTATGGAAGAATGTGGCTTGCATGTTGTCAAGTCGCCCGCTACCATTGGCGAGACGATGAAAAAGGCATTGGGTAAGTAGTAAGAACCTGTCGCCCAATGGGAAATTGGACGACAGAGGCCCAGATAGCGGGGTAAAGAAAACCGAACGGGTGAGCGTGGTGACGTGCTTGCCCGTTTTTTTTTGCTGCCGTCGGGCTTCCCACCCGGCGGTGGGTTGGCCCTTGGAAGAATCTGATGATCGGTGGGAAACTGGCTATCAGGGAGCCCAAATTAGACAATTCAATACTGCACAATTCGCTGTTGGGCTATGTACTTGGTGCCCACCCAGAGGGTAGCGATGTATACACCTGGGGGCAAAGAGGGTAGGCGATGTATGCCGCTGTGATTAATCTGGCTGTTCCATACTTCTTGCCCCATTGTGTTGAACACGGTAAGCTCAGCGGCCCGTCCGCGTGGAAATTGGCAATCCAATTGAATAGGCTCGGCGGAAGGATTGGGAAAGGCGGAGAAGGAATAGTGTTCTGCTGGCGGCAGATCAATATCTGTGAGTACGGTGGTTACGCAGCCCTTGTCGTTTTCTGGAACTCGATCAAGCCGGTTATTGGGCGCAGTGGCAGCTATACAAAGCTCGTAGGGGTTCTCATTTACAAGCATGTAATAAGTAAACCAAACATCTGGGATGCTCCACTGAAACACCTTGCTTTCACCTGGTGCCAGTGATATATTGTTAAACCATTTTTTCCAATTGAAGTATTCATATTTGCAAGCCTGCCAGCTGATTTGCAAAGTTGGAAAGAAAGAAGTCAGCCAAAAGCGGTTGATCGTGTCGGTGCCAAAGTTTTTTACCTCAATCGCTGCGACTGGAAATTGCATTTTTGCAAACGTCCCTTCAGGCATTTCGAGGCTGCCTACTACTGGCGGCTCCGGCAGGCTGATCGACGTCACTCCAATATCTTGACTATAGTCTGGGGTGGAGCCATCCGTATTGTACTTTTTGGCAAAAGACGCCCTGCTCCCATAACCTGCCAGTAGGAAACCATCTGGCAAAAGTGCTATACAGCTATAATCGACTTTTTCCTGTGGGCTGAAATTCAGTAGAGGCTGCAAGTCGAGCTGAAAAGCGTGGACCTGATTATTTTCGGCGAGCACGGCAATGCGCTCGTCAGCCCATTTGTAGTCCACGATGTCCGTTGCGAACTCATGCTCTGCCAAGGTTTCAAACTCGGCGGATACGATTTGTAAGCTTTGTTCGCACTCGAGTAGCCAATGACCATTTGGCAGAAGCTCCACTTTCTGGCATTGCAGTGGGCTAAGCAAAGTGTCCTGCAAACCCTCTAGATCAGTGCGTACCAGCCCCTGCGGCGTGGCAAATAGCAGGTGGGTAGAATCCAGCAGCTCCACGTCGGTTGCATTAAAGTTTCTTTCCCAGAGCAATTGGCCTTCACTGTCTATTCTGGCAACGGCATTGCCAAATCCATCGAGATCATACAACACAAAGGTATCGTCAGGCAAGGGGTATGCCGCTGTATTCAAACCGTCGGAACTCCAGTAGGGTACCTCGACAATCGAAATTTGCCCATTTGCCTGGATATTTAAAATGCGAGACTGTATGCTTGCGCAAAGGAAGTTCACAACTGTCAGCAGTCCGCTATCAGGCAAAGGGTGTGCGAAAGTAACGAACTCTACTACATCGATAAAGTTACCTAAGTCCACGGAGGCTTCCACCTGCCCCGCTGTATTCAGAAAAACGACTTTCCCCTTATCCCCGCTTTCTACCATTACAAATTTCCCATCGGCAGTGGGTACAATACGGGATACCCGGCTGGGAATTGCCCCGCTGTCCATCCATTCCCATTGAGTGTGAGCAGCAGTCGTGCAGAAAAGCAAGCAAAGTAATGGCAAGAGCGATTTCATAACGGAGTTTTTTGAGAATGTACAGCTTTTCCTGCTTTGATGCGTGTTACAAGAGGTCATTTTCAGCATCTGGGTGACAATACAAATCATTAGTACAAGTTAGGCCGTTGTGGGAAACACCGGCCTAACGACTGAGCAACCTGCCGCCCAATGAGAAATTTGACGGTGGTGCGCGCAGCTTGGTACCACCGCCCCCACCCATCGGCTGGGCTGTAGCCAGTCGATGGGTGGGGGGCTTGCCACGACGCACTAGGCTAAAACTCCGGGCACTTCTCCTTCCGCCGGTTCTTGAGCGGGAGGACTTGGAAAAGGTAGCGTAGGGTTAGGGCGGTGGAGGTAGGGGGCTCTTGGAAAAAGAAATGTTCCCCATGAATATGACGGGTTTTCACGCCTTGGTTGTGGCGGAGTTCCAGCCAAAAATTCTTGTATTGGTAGGCTATGGAACCTCCAATCCAGTAGGCTTCTTTTTCAGTGGTGGGGAACCACTCCGGCGCTGCATAATAAGAGACATCTACAGCGCTATAGGTTCCACCTGCCCCAAGGTTCAGACCTTTCCAAATTTTATAGTGCCCGTGTACCGAATAATCCCAACGGGTAATTTGGTTCCTGAGGTAGGAGTAACCTACAAATCCCCAGTCCCTTGTGTTGAAATCCTTTTTCGTATACATTACAGAAAAAGAGGCCGAAAAACGAGGAAAAAGTTGCTGATGACAAGCTGTACCGTAAATTGCAGCGCCA
>JAAAOU010000152.1 GCA_009908745.1 Bacteroidota bacterium | reverse complement strand
AAAGCACAGGCGGTGTACAGGCGGGCAAAAAAAGCAGGCGTGGATATGTCAAAGCTTAAGCCTTATGTGCCTCCAAAAGTGATCTATTTGCGGAAGCAGTAATAATCTGTTGTTGGGTGCCTTCTTTTTGCCGGAAAAAAGGTAACTTTCTCGGCGATATTGTTTCAATGTATTGCTGATAAACACCTTTCCTATGCCAGAATCTCAACTCACTTCGCTTTTGTTTTTGCTCATCGGCTTACTGTCCGGCGGCTTGGCGGGTTGGCTGATCACCCAGTTGCGCATGCAGGGCAGCCGCATCCCCAAGGACGTGGTAGAGCGCGAATACGTCAACCGGGTACTATTTGAGCAGATACAGCAGCAAGCGGATGCTTGGCAAGCGGACGTGCACGAAAAATCGGCCGAGCTCACCGCTTTGGAAGTCAAGCTGGCCCAACAGCAGCAGCGTGCCCAGCAGCTGGAAGAGCGCCTTCAAGAGCAGCAGGCGGAGAACCAGCGCACCCGCGAACGGCTGCACACCGAGTTTGAGAATCTGTCGAACCGCTTGCTAGACGAAAAAAGTGCCAAGTTTACCCGCCAGAACCAGGAGCAACTCGGGCAATTGCTGAAACCCTTGCGGGAAAAAATCCAAGCTTTCGAAGCCGGCATCGAAAAGCGCTTCCTGGAAGAGACGCGCGACCGGGTCAGCCTCAAAAAGGAAATCGAAAACCTGCGCACGCTCAACCAGCAGCTCAGCCAGGATGCCAACAACCTCGCCAGCGCGCTGAAGGGCGACAACAAAACACAGGGGGACTGGGGGGAATTGCAACTGGAGCGTCTGTTGGAGAAAGCAGGTCTTCAAAAAGGCATCCACTTTGACGCCCAGCCTTCTTTCAAGGATGGCAACGGGCAGGTCAAACGGCCGGATTTTATCATCCACCTTCCGGAAAAGAAGACGTTGATTATCGACTCGAAAGTCTCGCTCAAAGCTTACGAGCAGTTCTTCCAAGCGGAGAGCGAGGCGGAACAGCAGCGCTATCTGCGGGCGCACGTTGACAGCCTGCGGCAACACATCCGCAACCTGAGCAGCAAAGACTACCCCCGCTTGTACGATATTTACACCCCCGACTACCTCTTGCTGTTTGTGCCCGTGGAGCCTGCCTTTGCCCTTGCCGTGCAGGAGGACCCGCAGCTCTTCCTCGATGCCCTCGATGCCAACGTGGTCTTGGTGTCTACCTCCACCTTGCTGGCTACTATGCGGACCGTCGGCTACATTTGGAAGCAGGAAAAGCAGAAGAGCAGCGTACTGGAAATTGCCCGGCAGAGCGGCTTGCTGTACGATAAGTTTGTAGGTTTCGTAGAAGACCTCAAAGGGGTAGGTTACCGCCTAGACCAAGCGCAGAGTGCCTACGGCAATGCGATGAACAAACTCAATGATTCCAAGAAGTTTGGCGATACCCTAGTGGGCCGGGCAGAGCGCATCCGGGAGTTGGGGGCGGATGCTTCCAAACAGTTGCCACCCGATATGCTGGATTAAATCCGCCGGCCCCAGAGCGCGGCATCGTACCGCCAGAAGTAAATCCGGTTTTCCCGGTAATTGATGGAAAAACGGAATTGGGCTAAGAACGGCAAGCCGAGCAGGCCGTCAATGCGCTGCTCTTCCAGATAGTCCAAATCGTCAAACACGAAGCGGGTCTCATCGAAGGGCGTGCCGTCTAGCTCTACGCCAGCAAGCTTTGCCGCGGGCAGGTAGTGTGTGCGGTGGCCAAAACCCACCATTTTTTCTTTGCCGACCTGGCCGATTTGCGCGGCTTCCAGCTCGTCCAGCAACCCCTCTGCCAGTAGGTTGGTCCCACCGGTGTCCATACCCAGTTTCAGCTTCACCCCGGCAACTTCAGCTTTGACGACCGGCAGTTGGCCGTGCATCTTGAAGCGCAAACTGTGTAGCGGCTTGTTGACGCGGTGCACCCAGTTGTCTTTGGCCGGCAGCATCATCAAGTGTTGGTGCTCGAAATCGAACAGCAGCTCGTATTGCCGCAGCACGTCGAAGCCGATAACGCCCAGTATCTTCTTGCTTGATGCGGATTCGAGGTGGCTGATATCCATCGCTACCGCCTGTAGGTCTTGGCGCTCAATATCGGCCCAGCGGAAATGATTGACCTTGACGGCCAGACGCTTGTCCATGTGGGTTTGCGGGTTGGCCTCCGCCAAACGGAGGTTGCTGACGTTGCGCGAGTTGACGACTATGGTAGGGGAGCCCGTATCCAATACGAAAGTACCCGTATCGCCATTGACGCTAGCTTCTACCATGATCATGCCGTTGACTACTTCAAAGGGGATATCAAAGGAAGTGTTGGTTTGAGCTTGTGCCCAGTAGGTGAGACTGCCTATCCATATTGCGATGTAAATTATCTTTTTCATAAGCCTCCAGTCTTTATTTCGCGGGTGGGAAAGCAGCGGCTGAGGGAGAAGAAGCTGTTCGTTTATGCCAATGCCGGGCTTGGGGTCTTCTGTTTCTTGTTTGCTGCCGTATTGCTAGCCCACCGTGGTTTCAGTATACTTTTACCGCCCGGCGGTTTACGCTTGGTTAACTGTGAGTTAACATTCAGTTAACATAAAAACTACTTTTGCCGGGTTTAAGTTCCACCTTGTCTATTATTTTCGATCTTTGGGGCTTAATTTATAGCATTTGAACATGGGAAAGCGACTTGCAAAATGGCTGCTGCGCCTTTCGGGCTGGCGGCTCCATCCTGATATACCGGAAGCGGTGCAGCACTGCGTCATCATCGCCGCGCCGCATACCTCGAACTGGGATATCTACTACGCCCGGCTGGGGTTTTACATCATGGGGGTCCCTATGAAGTTCACGATCAAAAAGGAATGGATGCGGTTCCCGCTTAATTTGCTGATTGGCCCGCTTGGGGGGCTGCCGATTGACCGCAGCCCGCGGGGGGTGCAGGGGGAGCGGCCGAGCTATACGCAGCTGATGGCGGAATTGCTGCAGGAGTACGACCGTATTGCCATGATGGTGACGCCGGAAGGGACGCGCTCCAAGCGTACGAAGTGGAAGACGGGTTTTTACTATGCTGCCTTGCAGGCGAACGCGCCTATTTGCCTGGGCTACCTGAATTATGCAAAGAAGGAAGCCGGGGTGGGCGGCCCGGTTTACCCGACGGGCGACCGGGAGGCGGATATGAAGAAGATCATGGATTTTTACCGGGATATCCCGGGGCGGTTCCCGGAGCAGTTTGCGCTGGATGAGCGCTTTGCTTAAAAAAGAAAAAGCCCACCGTTGCCGATGGGCTTTTGTTTTGGGTGACTGACCGGGGTCGAACCGGCGACCTCTGGAATCACAATCCAGCGCTCTAACCAGCTGAGCTACAATCACCATTATAATAAACGGAGCCGGAAAAGCCGGACTTAAAGCTTTTGCAAAATACCTTGAACTCTGCCCTTTGGGCGCCGTCCTGCGGCATTTTTCAAAACCCCGTCTTTTCCGGCTCCGTTGGTCAGGGGTAATACTTTCTGTAAAGCTAAACCCTTTTTTCTGTTTTTTGGCGCCGTCCTGTGACCTTTCTCAAAACCCCGGACTTTATCTTCGCGGGATAGTAAACGGAGCCGGAAAAGCCGGACTCAAAGCTTTTGCAAAATACCTTGAACGCTGCCTTTTGGGTGCCGTCCTGCGGCATTAATTTTCAACGAGCGTCTCTCGTTCTTTTTAAAGCACTGCAAAGATAAAAGAGTTCAACAAAAGCCAAAATTTTTTTCAGCAATAAGTACAGTAATCGGGAGAGATGGGGCAATTTCGGGGGAGAGTCCCTATATTGAAGCTCCAACAAACGAATGACGACATGCGATTTTTGCGCTTATTATTGCCTTTCTTGTTACTGTTGTGTGGCTGTTCGCCTTCGGGTGATCAAGGCCATACGGCTCAACCGATGAAACTGGCCGCCGAGCGGGTAGACAACGGAAACACCCCGACATCGGATATATACTTGGTGGTAGGGGACGAAAAGGTCAAAGTGGCGGAAGCCTTGGCTTGCGACAGCCTGCCGCCGGCCCAATACGGGCAATACGACATACCGGAAGAGGCGATCAACGCGCTGGGCTGCTTTTGGGCGGGAAGCGGGGACTACTTTTATGCTTTGCGTACCGATGAAGGCGCCCGGGTTTACCACGGGTACGTGGGGGAAGGCATGCCCCAAGATGAGGTTGTCTACACGCCGCTCATGGCGTTTGAGCAGGGGGCGCCCCACTTTGACCTCGGCCCCAGCCGGGACGAGCTGGTCGGCACTTACGCGCTTAGCAAGGAGGAAGGCTCTCACATCCTCTTCGTAGGCCTGCGGGGCGATACCTTGGTTGGGGAGCATTTTGTGCTGGAGGGCATACTGCCTCCGGTCAACCAGCTGAATATGCTGATGACGGGCCTGGAGCCGGTCGACTCAGCGGTTTTAAAACTGGAGCAGCCCAAAATGTTCTTCACTTCCAGTATGGGGGAAGGGCAGTTTGTGCGTACCCGGGAGGGCTTGGAAGTCTGGCTGTACCCCGACAACGGCTACCTGCGGCTGCAAAAGATTTTGGCGGAGGATTATAGCTTGCCGGTGCAGTAAATGTTAGGGGTGGGGGCTGAAGACGGTTGGGTGGATGGCGTCTGCGCCGTTCAGGGTAAGCGGTTGGCCTTGGGCGGGGCACGCTTGGGCCGCAAACAGCGTGAGGTTACGGTGGGATTTTTTCTAGAGATTTTTCGTAATTATTTGGTCTGGTGCGGGCAATGTTATAATTTAACATTGCATAAGTGAAGACGCGTTGTCTGGTGATCGTAGTAGGTGTAAGAGATGCTGACATAGCATTTCTAAGTGGAAAAATCCTTTGCGACTTATCGGTGGCGAAGCCGTTATGTAATGTAGGTTTTGCCTTTTTGGGTCTGTCCCTGTTTTCCTACGCTCGAAAGCTGCTCCGGCGATGGGGGAGAGCGCAAGGGCAAGGGGTTTGTTTTGCAAAATGTGCGTTGTTTCTTGCTTTGTGTTTGTATTTGTTTTATATTCACCAAACATAAAACATTTGTTTCTCTGTATGGATAATGAAGGTTCTTTAAAAATAGCGATGAAGTGCGTTGAGCACCGGGGTGAACGGCGGTTGGCGGTTCGTTTCTCGGGGTATTCGAAATGGGAAAATAATATAAGGAATGTGCCGGGGCGCAGGTGGAGTGCCACGATGTCGTGCTGGCATATTCCGATTGAGGAGCGTTCATTGCAGCGGTTTCAGGAGTTGTTTCCGTTCGTCACGCTTCCCCCTTCTGACTTTTTCCGCACCGGGTTCGCTTCCGATCAACCCGAAAATGCGGACGTGCAAACATCTTCGGCTGCTGCGGGGAGCGATGTAGCGCAAAAAGCCGACATATCAAGCCGGAATGGCATTGAGTCAATAGAGCTGAAGGGAGGGCGATTGGTGGTACGGATGCATTACTCGAAGGAGGGCGTTGCTTTTATGAAGTCGTTAGTCCGCTCCTTTTGGCAGTCGGACGATAAGGTGTGGGTTTGCCAATTCACGGAAAGTAACTTAAAGGATTTGCAGGATTATTGTTCGTACTGGAGCAATGAGGAATTCGAGCAGATGCATAAACTGCTGGAAGTACGCAACACCAAGGAGGAGGGGCGGACGATGACGGTCTGGCCATTGAAAGGCAACCAAGAATGGCTGCGGGTTTGGATTCCGAATTACAGCAGTGAGGCTATTGCCCGTATAAAGCGGGTGTCGGGCAGGCGTTATTCCCGGGCTCACAGCTGTTGGCTGATCCCTAATAATCAGCAGGTGCTGGAATCTTTGTCGGCGGATATGCAGGCGATTGGCGTGGAGGTGGAAGTACGGGGCAAAGTCTTGAATGTGCCGCTGAAGCGCAAGAGCTGGTCGGAGCGGCAGTCGCATTTACTGGACAAATTAGATGGTCCTATGGCTGCTTTGGTCAAAGAGTACACGGATTTTTTGATCGGGATGCGGTACAGTTGGCAAACGGTGAAGACCTACACCTCGTTTTTTCGGCGGTTTGCGGAGGTTTTTGGCATCGAAGAGTTGCCCAAATTGGAGTACGCCACTATTCAGGAGTATTTCAATGAACTGGCCAAGGAAGATATTGCGCTGTCGACCTTAAATCAGTACATCAACGCGGTGAAATTTTATTATGAGAAGGTGCTGAACCGGCCGCGCAAGGTATACGCCATCAACCGCCCGAGGAAACAGGATAGGTTGCCAAAAGTACTGTCAAAAGGCGAGGTGAAACGGATATTCAATCAGCTCCACAATAAGAAGCACCGGTTGATGGTGTATTTTGCCTACAGCAGCGGTTTGCGGTTGAGTGAAGTTTGCTATTTAAAGCCAGAAGATGTAGATTTAGAGCGCCGTCAGGTATTTATCAATAACTCCAAGGGCGGAAAAGACCGTGTGGTGCACCTGGGCGAGGAGATGGTAGGTTTGTTTGTGGAGTATATTCAGAATTACAAACCCAAGGATTGGCTATTTGAAGGGCAGCAGGGTGGGGAGGCTTATTCCCCGCGTAGTTTGCAGACGGTGTTCCGTCGTGCTAAAGAGAAAGCGGGGATTACGAAGCGGGCTACTTTCCACACCTTGCGGCATTCATACGCTACGCATTTGCTGGAGACGGGTACGGATGTGCGCTTGATTCAGGAGCTTTTGGGGCATTCGGACATCAAGACGACTTTGCTTTACACGCATGTGAGTAAGCGGTCGTTAATGTCGGTGCGCAGCCCGTTGGATAGTTTGTTTGAGGAGGGGGAGGACAAGGAAAAGGGTGACAAATCCCCCAAATGAAACGCATATAAGAGAGTTGTGCGCCATTAGTATTGCAAGCCAGTGTCGGTAGTCCCGTTACCGGCAAAGCAGCCGCCCGGTTGTTTGAAGGTGTCCTACCCAGCCG
>JAAAOU010000528.1 GCA_009908745.1 Bacteroidota bacterium | reverse complement strand
CGCAAATGGCGGCTTACACTTACGAAAAAATTCAAAAGGTACTGCCGGCGGTCCAATGCCGCGGGCCCAAACGCATAGAAAACCAAGAAGACAAAGGCGAACAGATGCGCCTGTTCTAGAAAAAACCACGAACTGAATGTCCAAACTGATCGACCATAAAGATGCCGCCCGCAACAAAAATGCTATTGCCAACTACGACACTAGTGAGCTAGTAGTGAGCAACAACAACGGCTACCCCATACTGGAACGGGACATCAGCTGGCTGTCGTTCAACTACCGGGTACTGCAGGAAGCGAAAGACCCTATGGTGCCGCTGTTCGAGCGCATTAAATTTTTGGCGATTTACTCTTCGAATTTGGACGAGTTCTTCCGGGTGCGCATGGCCAACCACCGCAACCTCTTGCGGGTAGGCAAAAAAACCAAGAAAGAGCTGCATATCGACTCCAAGCGCATCGTGAAAAACATACAGCGCATCGTCAACAAGCAGCAAGAAGAGTTTAGCCGTATTTTTGAGGAGGAGATCATCCCGGAGCTGCGCAATCACAATATCTATCTGTTGCGGCGCTTGGACCTGGACGAGGCGCAGAAAGCATACGTGGAAAATTTCTTCAGAGACCACATGTTGCCCTTCGTACAGCCTGTGCTGCTGGTCAAGAACAAGATCCGCCCCTTCCTCAACAACGCTGCCCTCTACCTCACCGTGCTGCTTGCCGAACCGGGCAATACGGACGGGCCGCATCAGTACGCGATCGTCAAAATCCCTTCCGACCACCTGCCGCGTTTTATCGAACTGCCTTCCGACGGGCAGCACCGTGACCTTATTATGCTGGATGACATCGTACGCCACTCTGTGAGCTGGATGTTCCCAGGCTACGAAATCCTAGATACCTTTTCCATCAAACTGACCCGCGATGCCGAGCTGTACATCGACGACGAGTTTTCGGGCGACTTGATCGAAAAGGTAAAATCCAGCTTGGCGCGCCGGCAGGTCGGCCCGGCTTCCCGTTTTGTCTACGACCGCGAAATGCCGGACGAGCTGCTGGACTTTTTGAAAGAAGCTTTCGACTTGGAAAAGTACGATATACTGCAAGAGGGCCGCTACCACAACAACTTTGACTTTTTCAAATTCCCGACGCTGGGGATGGACCACCTGGAGAATATTGACCTGCCGCCCCTGCCCTACCACCCTCTGGAGGAAGCTGATGACTTTTACCAAGCGCTGCGCGAGCGTGACCACTTACTGCATGTGCCGTATCATTCTTACGATTCGGTAGTCCGCTTTTTTGAAGTAGCCGCACACGACCCCAAGGTCACCCACATCAAGATTATACAGTACCGCGTAGCGCGCAAGTCGCGTATCATGCGGGCGTTGATGGAGGCCGTGGAAGCCGGTAAGCAAGTATCCGTATTCATAGAGGTCAAAGCCCGTTTCGACGAGGAGGCCAACCTCAAGTGGGGCGAGCGGCTGGAGCGGGCCGGCGTGACGGTGCACTACAGCTTCCCCGGCGTGAAAGTACACTCTAAGCTGGCACTCGTACGCCGCATAGAAAACCGCCGGGCGCGCATGTACAGCTACTTGTCGACCGGCAATTTCCACGAGGACACCGCTAAGGTCTACAGCGACTTCGGGTTGTTCACCAGCGACGAGCGCTTGGTGAGCGAGGTAGCCCGGGTATTCGCGTTTTTGGAAACGGTGAAGGTGCCGCAGCAAGGGTTCAGCCATTTATTGGTCGGCCAATTCAACCTGCGTACCAGCCTGGAAGGGCTTATCGATTATGAGATCGAACAGGCGAAGGCTGGCAACCGAGCGGAAATCATCCTCAAGCTGAACAGCCTGCAGGATGAAAAGATGATCGAAAAGCTCTACGACGCCAGTAAGGCCGGCGTAAAAATCCAACTCATCGTACGGGGTATTTGCTCCTTAGTGCCGGGCGTAAAAGGCCTGAGCGAAAACATTACGGCCATCAGTATCGTCGACCGCTTTTTGGAGCACGCCCGGGTCTTTATTTTCTACCACGGCGGGGAGGAGCGCATGTACCTTTCTTCCGCTGACTGGATGGTACGCAACCTCAGCTACCGCGTGGAATCGGCTTTCCCCATCTACGCCGAGCACGTCCGCAATCAGATCAAGGATTTCATCGCTATCCAGCTTAGTGACAACGTCAAAGCGCGAATCATCGACGCGGCTTCCGCCAACCACTACCGCAATGACGGCTCTGATCTCGCCATCCGTTCGCAAATGGAGACGTATTACTACATCAAACGGCAGTCGGAACGCGAGGGGCAGGTGGAGGCAGAAGGGTTGCCTAGCCCGATATAAAAAAGTGCTGCTAACCCCGCAAGGCAGCAGCACCAAATGGCCAGTAAACCAGTAGCTACTACACTACTGACAAACAAACTTAATCCTTTAAAAAAGTACAGCCCGCCAGACAGCTACCTTGCCCCGGTTCTGCTCCTTTGGTTAAAGGACAGCGGGCTGTACCATATAAACCCTATTGAAGTTGGTTTTTCGCGGGGCGGCGGCTCGGCCCTCCCCGTTTTCTTTTTATATTTTCGCATTCACATAACAAGTACCAACAACCGTGCCAAAAATGAAACCTCGCTTACTGCTGAGCCTATTGCTCCTCTTCTTCCTTATTGGCTGCCAGCCCGCAGAACAGCCGCCGAGCGTACCCTACACCGCCCAGAAAACCGCTATCGGCAACGAAGCCGCAGCCGTGACCCCCCACCCGCTTTCCACCCAAGTAGCCATGGACATCCTCAAGCAGGGCGGCAACGCGGTCGACGCGGCCATCGCCGTGCAGTTTGCTATGGCTGCCGTCTTCCCCCGGGCCGGCAACCTCGGCGGGGGCGGTTTCATGCTCGTCCGCTTGCCAGGCGGGCAAGCCGACGCGCTCGACTACCGCGAAAAAGCGCCGATGCAAGCCAAGCGCGATATGTACCTAGATAGTACCGGGCAAGTGATTGAGGGGCTGAGCCGCAGAGGCGCATTGGCCGTGGGCGTGCCCGGTACCGTAGCGGGCATGCAAGCGGCCTTCGACAAGTATAGTGCGCTGCAGGATTGGGAGGCGCTGATACAACCCGCCATCGACTACGCGGAGCAAGGTTACCACATTTCCCCGACCGAAGCAGAACGCCTCAACCGCTTCCAAGAAGACTTCAAGGCGTTCAACCTAGCTCCCAACCCATTCATACAGGACACCTTCTACGCCGGCTACCTGCTGCGGCAGCCCACGCTGGCCAAAACGCTGCAGCTCGTACAGCAGGAAGGGGCCAAAGGGTTCTACGAAGGCGCGCCCGCCCGCGCCATCGCCCAAGAAATGGAAAAACGCGGCGGATTGATCACCGAGCTCGACCTGAGCGCCTACCGGCCGGCTTGGCGTACCCCGGTGGCCGTGAATTACCGCGACTACCGCATCCTCTCCATGCCGCCTTCCTCCAGCGGCGGGGTGGCACTGGGGCAGATGCTGCAGATGGTAGAGCCCTTCCGGCTGTTCGAGCACAAATTCCATAGCCCCCAGGCCGTGCACATCATGGTGGAGGCTGAACGGCGCGCCTACGCCGACCGGGCGCAGTACTTGGGCGACAGCGATTTTTACGCCGTGCCGATCGACTCCCTGCTAAGCCCTTCCTACCTTGCTGGGCGGATGGAGGACTTCCAGCCCGACCTTGCCACGAAGAGCGAGACGGTAGCTGCAGGGGATTTCCAATTGGTAAAAGAAAGCTTTGAAACTACCCATACTTCCATCGTGGACGCCGAGGGCATGGCCGTTTCCGTGACTACTACACTCAATTCCAACTTCGGGAGCAAAATATGGGTGGAGGACGGCGGCTTTTTCCTCAACAATGAGATGGACGATTTCAGCGCCAAGCCGGGTGTGCCCAACCAATTCGGCCTACTCGGCTCAGAGGCTAACGCCATCGCGCCCGAAAAGCGTATGCTCAGCTCTATGACCCCGACCATCATCGAGCGGGAGGGTGAATTGTTCATGGTACTCGGCGCTCCGGGCGGCTCTACCATCATCACAGCGGTTTTTCAGGTCTTCCTAAATGTAGCGGACTTTGGGCTCCCCCTGCAGGAAGCCGTGCAAGCCGGCCGTTTTCACCATCAGTGGCTGCCCGATGAAATACTAGTGGAAAAAGGGGCGCTGCCGGACAGTACCCGGCAAGCTTTGCAGGCCTTGGGGCACAGTTTCCGGGAGGTAGAGCGCATGGCAGTCATCAAAGCCATACTGCGGGAAAAAGACGGCACGCTACAGGCAGTGGGCGACCCCCGCAATCCGGATGATGATGCGCGGGGCTACTAACGTATTAGGGGATTCAAACCTCTGTGCCGCACACAGAGGCGCGCCTACCGGCTAGTAGGCAAGGAGGACGCAGCACTTGATTATCAACGTTTCATCTACAGTAGCGCTTCAATTGGCGCCGTTTCAAAAACAGCCTCCTAACGCAAGGCTTTTACTACGCCGTACCCGAGGCCTGCTTTGCACCCCAACCCCACCCCGTTGGGCATATTTAGGTTGGATTGAAAATGCAAATGGAATGCGTTAAACGATTGATCCCCTACCGTTACCGCCTCCCGTGGACGAATAAAAAGATTGTCGACCCGCAGATCATACTTCATCTCCGCTGATACCGCTTTGGCGAACACCAGTAGATGGTTGAGCAGCATCCTATCCACGATACGACGGCGCTCCTGATGGTCCTGAATCTGATTAAAATCGGCTAAGTTTTGCCCTTCCATCGGCAGGTACTGCTGAAGCTCATAAGCATGAAGCCGTTTGCTGGTACCTATATGCAAGGTCTCGTGTTCGGGTGCCCGGCACCATATAGGGTACGCCCGGCCATTGAGAATCACTTTGCTGCCGCCATTCCGGGCCAGGCTTTCTTCCACTTCATGCAGGCGGTCACTCAGGCAAACCAAGCCCGGCGTGAAGCCGTTACCCTGCCGGTACAATCGCCACTGCAAGGAGGGGTAAGCCAATTCCACCGGTAGGCTGACCTCACGGTCGAAATGGACCAACTCCCACGCCGTGCGCCAGTCGCACTGTACAATATAAACCCCTGTAAACCCTAGGAAGTCAGTGATGACATCACGGAATGCCGGAAGCTCATACGGCTGAATGGGCGTGTCGAATCGTAAGCGGAGGATATTAAGAGCAGACATAAGTTGGTTTTAATCTTGGTGGTGCATTCAACCTTTTCTGACACACAAGTGGATGGGCAAGGCTAAAATGTCATCAATACGACTGTAGTTTTACTGGCAACAATGCAAATTTATAGGAAACATTTGATATTCCCGCCTCCTACCCTGCCCGATTGTGCCCTAACCCGCTTTATTTTGACCTATACCACAATTCTGGAGCAATATCCTTATATTTGAATAAAAATTGCGCTATGGAAAAGATAGCTATACTGACGGGTGCCGGCATGAGCGCCGAGAGCGGCATCAATACATTCCGCGATGCCGGTGGCCTGTGGGAAGGCCACGATGTGATGGAAGTCGCCTCGCCACAGGGCTGGGCGCAAAACCCAGAACTGGTACTGGATTTTTACAATCAACGACGCCGCCAATTGCACGAAGTGGCCCCCAACCGCGGCCACCAAGCCCTCACTAAACTGGAAGAAGCTTTCGACATCAGTGTGATCACACAAAACGTAGACGACCTCCACGAACGCGCCGGCAGCAGCAACATCATCCACCTGCACGGCGAGCTCTTTAAAGCCCGCAGCACCGTGAAAGAAGAGCTCGTCTACGAATGGAAAGAAGATATAGAAATAGGGCATACTTGCGAAGAGGGCCACCAATTACGCCCCCATATCGTCTGGTTCGGGGAAGCCGTCCCCATGCTGCAGCACGCTGCCATGGAAGTCAACCTGGCTGACATCGTCATCGTCATCGGCAGCTCTATGCAGGTCTACCCTGCCGCTGGCCTCGTGGGCCTAGCCGACAACGCCCGCCAAATCTACTACGTCGACCCCAAGCCGTCCATCAACTACGAGCTGAGCCAAATCGCCGACCTCAAGGTGATCGATGCGCCGGCTACGGAAGGGGTGCCGGAGGTGATTGAGGACCTATTCAAGTGACGCTGCAGGCTGCTTTCTTCCCTTCGAAGCAACAGCAGGGTTCTGGCTAAGGGTTCTTGTGACCGGAGCACCCTCTTTACCATTTAGTTTCCTGCCCTGCGTAACGCTAAGAACACTACACCCCCGAAGCCATCGGGGCGACGTTTTGTTTATTTTGCGTCAAGTCTTTGATCCCAGACGCTGGTGGAAACCGGAAGCGTACTCGTGTCCTATGACAAACACTTCTTGGAAATCGATAAACTCCGTTTTTGGAAAAAGCTAACATGACTGACTACAACGCAAAAGACCGCGCAATAATCGTTGGCTTTTCTTGCCCTGCCCTCCGCAGCAGCGTTATCCCATATTTTTTAAAACATCCTACCATGACAAAAACCAACTTCATTTTGCTACTCCTCCCCCTACTTGCCCTAAGCGCCTGCCAAGAGCATACCCAAGGCACGGATTCCCCTTTGCGCCTAGCTTCCCCCGACGAGCAAGCAGAGCTGACGTTCTTCCTTACGGAAAATGGCAGCGCCGCCTACCGACTGCAGTACGGGGAGGAAACCATTATTGACACTTCCACCTTGGGCTTCGAACTAAAAGAGGCCCCCCGCTTGCAACAGGGCCTGGAAATCACCGGCCAGGATAGCCGCAGCGTGAACGACCAATGGGAGATGCCTTGGGGCGAACAGCGCGTCGTGACAAACCAGTACAACGAACTAGCCGTGGAGCTACAGGAAATCCCCAAGCCTAAACGCCGCTTCCGGATGGTGTTCCGGCTGTACGACGACGGCCTGGGCTTCCGCTACGAGTTCCCGGAGCAGGAAGGCTTTACCGAAATGGTTGTTATGGACGAGCTGACCCAATTTCAG
>JAAAOU010000008.1 GCA_009908745.1 Bacteroidota bacterium | reverse complement strand
TTTTGCAGTCGGGTGCGAGCTGCGCGGTGTGGAAAGTGGTCTGGAAGATTTCTGTATTGCCATCGTACACTGCGACAGTCTGACGGGAGGCACCGATATCAAGGGCCGTCATGTCGTATTGGTAGATGGTGTCGTGGGCGGAGACGTAGAGCAGCTGGGAATTTGGGGAGAAGGCGACACCGCCGGAAAACGTATCATTATTGCTTACCCATAATTTCTCTTGCGATAATTTCCCTGTAGATCGATCAAACTTAAAAGTTAGTAGTCCTACTGCTGGATTATACCTTGCAAAATATCTTCCGTTCGGCGAGAACGCGGTATATCCTCCTTCAGGGAAAATATACTCATGTGCATCGGTAAATACCGTATCGATTCCTTCCGATGTGAGAAGTATGGAGTAATATACGTTACTATCATCGCCAGCTGTTAAAATCCACCAGTCTTTCCCATTGGCATGCTTAGTAGCTACTAACTCTCCAAAGGTCAGATACTCTTCTATAATAGGAGTATTTTTCACTGTAACTTCCCCTAGCCCCCCATTAGTACTAGCATCTAAGATAGAATATAAGAGCTCTGTTGTCACAACTTCGAAGTCAGGTTCATATATATATTCGATTTTTTTATGAAAAATATAATATGAATTATTGTTGCTAGGCTTAGGTAGAATAATGCTGCTTTGCCAACCTGCTGTATAGCCGTTACTATTTTCATTATTGCATTGTATATCATGAACCTCACCAGGATTAAGATCATCTCCATTCTCCACAATCTCATCGTTCGCATTGTAGATATCACACCCATCTGTGTAAAACAGCAGTTGACCAGATGTATCCGAAATCATTGCACTGCTTACAAAAAAAGCAGCAGCTCTGGATTCTGTTGTTACAGACACCGGATCTTCATTAAAGTTTAAGTTTACTACCTCTGTTCCTGGTAAATTACCATCGCTTTCGTAGCCAAGCAGCCATGTGTAGTCATATTTTTGAGCACGTATGCAGAAAGTACTAAACAGAAGAGCAAAAACTAAAAGATGATATTTCGGAATGAACGCCATCTGTTATATGTATTTAAAAGAGGAGTAAATGTAACTTTACTCCTCTTGTGTAGTCAGAAAACTATTTATTCAATTACCACGAATCGCTCAGCCTCTAAACGCTCACCATTACTCAGAATGATGATACAAGCGTAAACGCCTGGACTGAGTTTTGCCTTAGTAGCAAGACCCGACTTAAAGCCTACATCTAGTTGTAGTGTAGCTACTTCCTCTCCACTTATACGGAAGAAACGGATTGTGGCCTTGCTTTTTAATGCTTTGGAAAAGGCAATTTGAGGTAATTCGCCAGAACTTGGATCAGGAAATAAGCGATAGGTTAAGGCAGGAAGTTGTTTTTCAGCTTTTAGCGGCTGCCTCAACTCCAAAGAATCACTCTGGCACAAGCTATCATCCGGGAAATAGATCAGCGGGTCAAACAAACGGTAAATACTGCGGGCGCGGAAGACAGCATCGCCGCCTTGTAGCGGGCACTGTGTGGCTATAGACCACAGTTGCTCGATGTCCAGTTCATCATCGGGTAGGTTGCCTTGGGCTACAGTGGATAAGAATAGCTCGTTGACAAAACGCTCATTCGTATCGTAGGTAGAGTCGGTTGAAACAAGGCTGTTCAGTAAAGCGGCTTGTGCCATGGAGTTGCTTCGGCTTTGTTTTTTGGTCTCCGGTTTATAGTGGTTCAGCATAGTCGCTTTAGTTTGCAAGGTTCGTTAGACCTGTACGATTATTCTAGTTTTGTAGCAAAGCGCTCAGCAAGAATGCCGAGGTATTTTTGAATTCCAAAGATGGTCAGCTCCTCCCCCTTGTTCCCCCTCCGCGAGGGGGAGACGGTTTATGCTTGGTTTGGGAATGTAGCTTGGCTTAGGGCTTCGCGTTTAGCACGAGCAGCTCCGATAGCGATCGGAGATACGCAACGTCAAGTAGCCCAGCACTAACCCCACGCTTAACACCCCGCCCGAGCCCTGCCCCGCTCGTCTCCTCCCTTGGGGGAGGTGCCCGTTAGGGCGGAGGGGGACAATACTGTGAAATGTAAAACTGCAAAATGATGAATGCAAAATGTACTGTCCGCCGAAGTGAAAACGTAGGCGGGTAAAAGGCATATATGTCATGGCTCGGGCGATATACGAAGTGTAACGGAGTATATCGTCCAGACCGCAAGCGTCTGGGCGGTCTTCGTAACAGGGTGGAGAAGGGCATGCGACACTGAAACGTTCGTACGCAGTAACTCTTATGTTTTCTCATCCGTCCTGAAAATGCCCGAGCCATGCCCCTGCTCGTCTCCTCCCACGGGGAGGTGCCCGCAAGGGCGGAGGGGTACATTACTACGGATTTACATTTTACGGTTAATAACCACCTTCCGCCTACCAAGTAACCTGCCAGCCTCCGTACGCAACACCCCAATATAAAGCCCCGGAGGCAAGCCCCCCACCTCTACCTGTAGCGCATGCCTGCCTGATTCCAGCCTAGCCGACTGCACCTGCACCCCCGCCATATTGTACAGCGAAAAGACCGCCTCTTCCGGCAGCGGGCCGTCAAGGGCGACGGTAAAGGCATGGCTCGCCGGATTGGGGAACACCGCAAAAGCTTTGCCTTCAGGCAGTGACACCTCTTCATCAGCTACCACAAACTCCCCTTCACAGGGTGGCTCTGCCGGCTCCCCCTCTATGAGCGGGCCGAGGCGGTAGTTGGGGAAGTAGGGAATGGTTTTGTCATGCCAGTACGGTAAATCTAGCGCATGCTGCTCTACCCCGCAGGCGGTGCCGCGCTCGTTGGGGTTATGGATGACGTGCAGGGTCTTGACGTTGGCAAACGTGCCGATGTAGATTTTACAGTCGGGTGCGAGCTGCGCGGTGTGGAAAGTGGTCTGGAAGATTTCCGTGTTGCCATCGTACACTGCGACAGTTTGACGGGAAGCACCGATATCGGGGGCGGTCATGTCGTATTGATAGATGGTGTCGTGGGCGGAGACGTAGAGCAGTTGGGAGTTGGGGGAAAAGGCTACGCCACAAGATAACGTAGTATTAGAAATCGAAAAGAATTTCTCATCAGATAACAGCCCAGTAGTACGATCAAAACGGAAGATTAACAATCCGTCTAAAGAGTTATAACGAGCAAAGTACTGACCATCGGGAGAAAAATTGGCTTGTCCCCCATCAGTGAATATATATTCATGCTCAGAAACAAAGACTGTATCGATGCCTTCGGATGTAAGCAAGGCGCTATAGTATAAATTATTTGTATTACCTGCGGTCACAATCCACCAATCGTGCCCATTTGCATGCTTTGTAGCGGCAATCTGTCCATATGTCAACTCCTGTTCAACTATGGGAACATTTTTAGTCAATACCTCTCCTGCTCCCTCGTTGGATTTTGCATCAACAAGAGTATAAAATAATCCAGTTGTAACGACGTCAAACGAAGGTTCGTATACATATTCAATTTTTTTGTGAACAACATAGTAGGTGTCGTCCGTTGCAGGTGAGGGCAAAATTAAGCTACTCTGCCAACCAGCTGTATAACCATCACCAACTCCATTATCACACTGTATATCATGCACTTCCCCTGGATTAAGGCCATCTCCGTTTTCTATCATCTCATCGCTGGAATTGTACACATCACAGCCATCAGTATAAAACAATAGCTTTCCTGATGTATCAGACAACATTGCACTACTTACAAAAAAAGCAGAAGCTCTAGACTCCGTTGTTATAGACATAGGAGTTTCATTAAAATTCAGATTGATGATTTCCGTTCCTGGCAAACCACCGTCGCTATTGTAACCAAGAAGCCAAGTGTGGTCGTGTTTTTGGGCACTTCCAAGGAGCGTGATTAATAAAAACATATTAAGGATGAAGATATTTTTCAATTTAAGCTTCATTATATTTTGGATGTTTTAGGAGGAGCTTATAACAGCTCCTCCTCCCGATTAGCAAAGAGAAATTCTACTCAACAATGACAAACCGTTCTACTGGCAAACGCTCACCATCACTTAGTGTTACAATACTCAGATAAACACCAGGTTGTAAAACAGTATTTGTAATTATAGTTTGCCGAACTCCACTCCGGACTGGTAAATTAGAAACGGTACTGCCATTTATTCGAAGCACCTGTATTTCAGCAGATTGGCTTAATGTATTAGAAAAAACCAGCTGCGGGGCTTGCCCTTGGCTAGGATTTGGAAACAGGTGGTAAGTCAAAGCAGGCGGCTGAGACTCAGGTTTCAGCGGTTGCCTCAACTCCAAAGAATCACTCTGGCACAAGCTGTCATCCGGGAAATAGATCAGCGGGTTAAACAAACGGTAAATACTGCGGGCGCGGAAGACAGCATCGCCGCCTTGTAGCGGGCACTGTGTGGCTATAGACCACAGTTGCTCAATGTCCAGTTCATCATCGGGCAGGTAGCCTTGGGCTATTGTTGATAAATATAGCTCGTTTACAAAACGCTCATTCGTATCGTAGGTAGAATCGGTTGTGACAAGGCTGTTCAGTAGCGTGGCTTGTGTGAGGGAGCTGCTTCGGCTTTGTTTTCTGGTGTGGTTTAGCATAATCGTTTTAGTTTGCAGGTCCGTTCTATCTATAGGCTTATTCTTGTATTGCAGCAGGGCGCTTAGCAAGAATGCTAATTTTCTGCGAAACCAGCAAGCCACACTTTCGTAAAAGTCAGGCTCCTGATGGTCTGGGTAATACCCTTTCTTGTATCCATCTGCCATGCTCAAAGCACACGGCGAAGGGAGTGCGCCGCGTGATGTCCCCGCTCTGTGAAATGTAAAACTGCAAAATGATGAATGCAAAATGTACTGTCCGCCGAAGTGAAAACGTAGGCGGGTAAAAGGCATATACGTCATGGCTCGGGCGATATACGAAGTGTAACGGAGTATATCGTCCAGACCGCAAGCGTCTGGGCGGTCTTCGTAACAGGGTGGAGAAGGGCATGCGACACTGAAACGTTCGTACGTAGTTTCTGACCGAAAACGCCAAGCTGCTGTGCAACCAGCTCATTTTCAGGCGAAAGTGCGAGTAAAAATCAAGGCTCCAGCCTTTAAAAACCGGCGAATAATCCGTATATTTGAGAAGGCGCAATGCGTACAGCATTGCCTTTCAATTGAATGATTGTTTTAACTAATGTATTATTCGCCAAACATTCAAACCTGTTTTTGATGAGAAAGCGCTTCGAACAACAAAATGAGCTGGATGCCGAACCAATCCCGGAGGTGAAAATTGACGAAAGAAGCCGGCATGAATTACCCCAATTGCTGGCCGGGTTGCAATACATTTTTGTCACCCCTGGTTTGAACGAGGCTGTTTTTGAGATTTTAGAGGAGAAGGTTTTGGGGGGCAAAAAAGCAACGGGCAGGCTTGGCCTGAGCCTTTGGGAAATCCTTGTGCTGGGCACCATGCGTCTGAACCTGGATGCGGATTATGATACGGTGTATGACTTGGCTAACCACCATGAGGTAGTGCGCGGTATCTTAGGGGTGCACAACAAGCGGGTATTCGGCGGGGGGAAATATTACCCTTTGCAGACGCTGAAAGACAATATCGCATTGCTGGACGAAGAAACGCTGAAAGAGATCAGCGGGGTGGTGGCCAAAGCGGGCCACAAATTAAAAAAAAACGAAAGCGGAGAAAGCGTTGAACTAAATTTGAAAGCCGACACCTATGCCGTGGAAAGCAATATTCATTTTCCGACTGATATTAATTTGCTGTGGGATTGTGCGCGCAAATGCCTGGACACAATAGAATTGATATTAAAAGATTATGATTTGCCTGGCTGGCGCAAACACAAGTACTGGCACAAAGTGGCTAAACGGGCTTACCGGCGCACGGCAAATATCCACCAAAAAAAAGGCAAAGGTTATAAGGGCCGCCTGAAAAAAGCAACTGAAAAATACCTGGGCCGCTGCCGGGAATTAAGCAAGCGGGTAGAGCGGAGCAGCAAGGCATTGACGCTTGCAGGGTTAACCGATATCAGGCTTGCAGCTTTGTTAGAGGCGCTGTCCTATTACCACAACATGCTTGAAAAGCACATTGATTTGGTAGAGCGCCGCATTATTAATGGGGAAGTGATCCCTCATAAAGAAAAGGTGTTTTCCATTTTTGAGCCCCACGTGGAGTGGATACAAAAAGGGAAGCACAATAAAAAAGTGGAGTTGGGCCACAATGCGTTGATCACCACAGACCAATTCCACTTCATCGTGGACCACGAGGTATTGGTAGGGCAGGGGGACAAAGCACAGCCGATCCCGTTGGCAAAACGCCTAAAAGAGCGTTTTGGCGAAGGTTATTTTTTGAATAGTATCAGTTTTGACAGAGGGTTTTTCTCGGCCCTGGCCAAGAAAGCATTGGAGCAGGACTTTGAGCATGTGGTAATGCCGCGCAAAGGGAAAAAAACGCCGGAGCAAGAAGAAGAGGAAAGTGCTAAAACTTTTGTGGCTTTGCGCAGAAAACACAGCGCTGTGGAATCTAATATTAACGAGCTGGAGCACAGCGGTGCCAACCGGGTGCCGGATAAAGGCCTGGGGCGGTTCAAAAAATATGTGGCCCTCGGCGTGCTGGCCTACAACCTCAAGCGGCTGGGCAAGCTGGTAATGGAGCAGGGGCTGCTCACGACTCTCACCCGGCCGGGCAATATGTCCCAGGCGGCCTAAAACAACGGCTCTTACCGCTGGCTTTCCACCGAAAGGCGGGAGAGCTATGCCCAAAAAGCACGAAAAAAGCGCAAAAAAGGCGCAAAAAAGAAAAATTACTGAATCGATAGCCCGTTTTGCGCCGGCTTCGCCCTTAATGCGGGTTGGCCGGCTTCAGCCCGGCCGCATCGCGTAGGCAGAAAATGTCGAAAACTGGCGTTTTCGGTCAGGCACTATTTACTTCCGTTTGGCGATTTGATTGCCTTTTGCCTCATGCCAAATCACTTCCATTGGCTGTTC
>JAAAOU010000088.1 GCA_009908745.1 Bacteroidota bacterium | reverse complement strand
GCCCACGCTTACCCCCAAGGTAGAGGTAGAAACAACCGTCACTTCAAGGCTTATGGTATTGCCAGAAGGCTCAGAAATGATCACGGTATAATCGCCTGCGGGCAGTCCCGTTGGGTCTTCCACCGTAGCGACTTCTTCTCCGGTCTGTGCGTCTATCCACGAGTAGGTATAGCCGGGGTCGCCGCCTGACACAGAGATGTCGATCTCCCCCGTCTCGTCATCGGGGCAATCTACATTCGTCACTTCCGCAACCTCAACACCAAATTCGTTGATCGAGACGCTATCGTCCAGCATGACCACACAACCGTTGGCGTCCGTAATGGTGGGGCTATAAGCCGCTCCGCCACACAATCCGTCTATCATCATGCCGGTTCCGCCACCATTATCCCAGCTCACGGTATAGCCAGGCGTGCCGCCTTCTACCATCAGGCTAATAGAACCATCGCAGTTGCCTGCCGTGGCGTGCTGATAGTCCTGAATCGTTCCGTTGATTGGGTCTGGCTGCTCAATCATGACCGGAATGTCGTTCACACTATCGCCCAAAACATCGGTAATCGACACCATTGTCGCACCAGGAGGCAAGTCCTCAATGACAGTACTGTTGCCGCCCTGCATCACCTGGGTGATTTCTTCCCCATCCGCCGTAATAACAGTGATGGTGTAAGGGGCAGCGCCCCCCTGTGGAGTAACGGTGATGGAACCATCTTCGGTATCAAAGCAGGACGTACCACTGACCTCCAATTGTGGAGCAGACATTGGCGAAGCGAACACGATATTGAAGCAGGTATCCAAAGCACAGTTATTGCCCAGGTTGCTGTCAGTAATCGTCACGCAGTAAGTGCCCGTACCCAAGCTGCTGATATTGCCGGTGCTCGCGGTAAAGCCGTTTGGCCCTGACCAGCTGTAGGACAATGGAGGTGTACCGCCACTGGCGTTTAATGTGATGGAGCCATTTGCATTAGCCGGGTCGCCCTGCACTGGCAACGAACTAGGGCTGATGGTTATCTCAGCGGATGAGCTGACTACATAAGTACTGGTGATGGTATTGGCGGGACTGTCGCTATCCGACACGGTAACGGAATAGGAGCCGCTGCCCAGATTAGCCACGTTGGGGCCAGAGCCGACCGAAGGGCTCCAACTGTAGCTGTAAGGAGGGGTGCCTCCAATCACAGACAACGAAATCGCGCCGTTGTCCTCACCGAAGCAAGCGTCGGTTATAAGGCTGCTGTTGATGCGCAGTACATTATTGACCATGGCGCAATCGGTTACTGTGCACCCCCGGGCGTCCATTACTGTCACGCAGTACTGTCCGCCTGCATTCAAACCGGTGATGTCTTCAGTGGTAGCCATAAAGCCATTCGGGCCGGTCCAGCTGTAGGTATAAGGCGGTGTACCCCCGGTTACCGTCAGGTTGACGGCACCGTCGTTGCCCATATTGACCGGCGTAGGGATGATGCTGTTGATCGCCAGTGCAGCTGCAGGCTGGGAAACGGTCACGGAGGCCGTTTGTGTACACCCTGCCCCGTCGCTCAGCGTTAGGTTGTATACACCAGCTTGCAGGTTGCTGATATTGCCGTTGCTACTCGTGAAGTTATTGGGGCCTGCCCAGTTGTAAGAAAGGTTGCCACTGACATTTGTGACCGTTAAGGTGATAGCACCAGTAGCCTCCCCCCGGCAGTTCACCTGCTGCACGGCGGGTGTAATGCCGATGGGGTCGGGTTCTGCGACTTGAATATTCTGGCTTTCCACACAGTCGGCCGCATCGCGCACCGTTACAGTGTAGATGCCCGCACTCAAGTTGCTGATAGAGCTGCCCGTATTGGTGTAGTTGTTGGGGCCAAGCCACTCAAAGCTGTAGCCGCCGTTGCCACCGCTAACATTCAGCTGTATGGCACCGTCTTCGTCCCCTACGCAAGTGGGCTCATCTACTACCGGAGCTATGGCAATCGGCGGTACCGTTTCCACTTCAAACGTTTGCATGGTTTCGCAACTGGCGTCATCTATCGCTGTAACGGTGTAATTGCCAGCAGGCACATTCGTCAACTGAGCCCCGGTAGTTGGCGGGCTTGTAGCCCAGAAGTAGCTTACTTGGCCATTGACGTTGGTAGCGGTTAGGGAAATTTGGCCGTCGCTGCTGCCCGGGCAGCTTACGGCTGTAATGTCGGCGGAAAGCATTGGGCCGTCACCGGAGCCATCCGGTACGGTGAAGCAATCGTTTATGGTACAGCCGTTGGCGTCCGTGATTGTGGCACAGTAGGTACCAGCCGGCAGATTGGAAGGCTGCGTCTGGCCAGACTGAATGCCACTGTCCCAACTGATGTTGTACGGCGTAGTACCTCCGCTTATCATAAGTGTGACGGAGCCGTTGCTGCCGCCTTCGCAGCTCGGTGCGGCTACCCCGCCGTTTAAGGCAAGCGGGGCGCTAGGCTGGTTGACCGTAAAGGTCTGCGTCGTCATCAGCCCACCATTGCCGTTATCCGATACCGTTACGGTGTAAGAACCGCTCGTCAAGGCGCTGATCGCACTGCCCGTTTCGCTGTTGCTCCATGTATAACTGTAGGGGCCGCCCGTACCGCCCGTGACCGTCAGGCTGATCGAGCCGTCGGCTTCACCATTACAACTGACATCCTGGATGTCCGCGCTGGCTATAGAGGGCGGTTGTATAGCGGAGATGTCGATGGTTCCGCTCTCCCCGTTAAATTCTATTTCGTTTTCGCCGTCCGTTACTTCAATCTCATTCGTCGGCGTATCGCAGAACGTAATATCCGAAATATTCCCGTCGGCACCGATCGCTTCAAAGCAGACTTCAAAGAGGACTTCACCATCGTTCAGGTTGACAGGGGTCAGGCTGGGCTCGAACCAAGTGGTTGTAAGCAGCCCCAGCGGGATTTGCCCTTCACCAGGTAGGGCAAAGCTGCCGCCGACCGTGTAGGATGACAGGTTTTGGTTGGGGTTCATGACAGACTGGAACTCCAACTGCGTTTCGTCGTAGCAAATGCCAAAAGAGAAGCTAGCGACGTTTTCAAAATTGAGTACAGTAACCGGCACACAGAAGTTATCGCCCGGCTGTACCGTCTCGTCGGCAGCGGTCAGCAAAAAACCGTCGAACAGGGGCTGAATGGTCACGCTGCCGTCGTCGCCGTCAAAAGCCAGCATACCTTGCGTACTGCTGGTGAAGTTAATGGGCTCAGGCGTACCGACGAAGGTGACATCAGAACTGCTATTCGGGTCACCAATAGCCGTAAAGCAAAGCTCAAACAGCATCGCATTATCCGGTAAATTTTGCGGGGCACCCGGTGTACTCCAACTTACAGTAACCAAGCCTGGTGTGCTGGCGTCAATATTGCCGGCTAAACTGAATCCATTGAGGTTGATATTTAGGTTGCCGACATTATCCAGTTGTAAGTGAGCCTCATCGTATTCAATAGTAAAACCGAAATCGGTGATATCGACAAAATTATCCGTCGTAACCGGCAAACAAAAAGAGGCGCCCTGTTCTACGGTAGCATCACCGATATTCATCTGTACTTGTCCCGCTACGTTATCATCTATACATACCGTGCCCGGTTCAAAAAATACGTCTACGACCTCTTCGCTGCTGTCGGTGATTTCTACCGTCGTTGGCGGCACATCGCCGAATTCTACATCATCGCACTGTCCGTCCGCTCCTATAGCGGTGAAACAGACTTCGTATAACACGGCGTTGTCAGGTAGGGTGACGGAGTTCATCAAAGTAGGCTCTACCCACAATACGGAGATCACACCGGGGTTACCAGTAGAAAAATTGCTCGCCGTAAAGCTAGGCAGATTGGAATTCAGGTTGACGACCGCTTCAAATTGCAATACCGCAGGATCGTACGTCATCGCGTAACTCATCCCCTGTATATCCTCGAAGTTGGAGGTTGTGACTTCCATGCAGAATTCTTCGCCCGGGGTTACAGTCAGGTCCTCCGCCTCTATGGTCAGGCCGGAGAAGTCCCCGGTAATAGTGATGGTACCAGGCTCGGAACTGGCGGTTATATTGTCCTCGTTAATATCGAGGAAGTCAAAGGGCGTGGTCATATTCCCCGTAATGTTGAGATCGGTAGACACGCCCATGCTCTCTGCTGTGAAACAGAGCTCCAACAATACCGAGCCATCCGTCAGGGATACAGGGTTCGAGAGGGTAGGCTCCACGTATATGACAGAGATGATACCCGGCGATGGATTAGCTACATTAGCAGCAGTGGTGAAGGAAGGCAGATTGGTATTCAAGTTTATGGCTTGGTCGAAAGACAAAAAGGAGGTGTCATATTCGATAATGAACGACATGCCAATCACACCGTCGAAGTTGTAGGCCTCGAGGGGCACGCAAAAGCTTTCGCCAGGGTCCACCGTTTGATCGGGAATGGTCAGGAACAAATTATCAGGGATATCCGGGCCGCCGGTGTCGTTGACCGTTACTGTGCTGCTGTTTCCTGTAAAAGGAATAATTTCTTCGTTGATATCAACGAATTCGATAGCCAAGGTTGGGGAATCCGTGAAATTGACAGAAGAAGTCCCATCACTGCTGGCTGTAAAGCAAATTTCAAACAGCACAGCTCCGTCCGGCAGGCTAACCGGCTGTAAAAGCTGATTCAAATACTGCACAGTGATGATGCCCGGTGAAGGATTGCCCGTGTTAGCGGCTTCCGAAAAGCCGGCAAGGTCAGGATTAATATTCTCAATCCCCGTGTAGGTCAGCATCACATCGTTATACGAAATGGCAAAATCCATCCCCAGTATGTCGGTAAAATTATCCATGGTCACTTCCAAGCAGAAGTCTGTGCCCTCATCCACGGTGGCATTTTCGATGAAGCCCGTCAAGTCATCACCGCTGCCGGTACTCGGGTCGTTTATCGTTACAGCGCCATCTTCGCCGTTTAGGGTCACTTCTTCCGCCGCGCTATCCTCTATATTGATAGCCAAGGGAGTATCTGTGAACGCAAGATCAGAGGTGCCTGCTTGTTGGCCGGTGAAGCACAGCTCAAAGATAGCCGTGTCATCCGCTACCGTCACGCCACCGGCTTCTGCCCAGTCTAGGGTGATAGCCCCCGCAGTAGTCGTATCAAAGTCGGTGGTATCAAGCCCCATCAGGTTGAGTTCCGTGATAGAATCCAGCGCCAGCAAGTTATCGTCGTACTCCATGCTCAGCTGCATGCTCGCAATATCCGTGAAGTCGGTAACCGTTACGGGCATACAGACCTGCTCGCCTATGTCTATGGTAGAATCGGGAATCGTCAGGGTCATCTCTGCTGGGCCACTGCCTTGGCAGTTTGGGCCATCCACGGTAGCTGTGCCATTTTCTGGGTTGAGCCCGACTTCCCCACTAACTCCATTATTTTCATAATTAACCTCTATCATAAGGAACCCCCCCGGATCATCAAATGTGATATCGGACTCGTCACAGCCGATGGCCCGCAGGGAAAAGGTGAACTTCTCTGTCCCATCTGCTACGGTTGTGGGGTTCAAACCGGTTTCGAGCCAAGCGACTCTTATTTGCCCGGCTGGGACATTACTATTCCCACCTGGTAAGCCTAAACTGACGCTAGGCAAGAAACCAGGGAAGTCGGTATCGTTGGTGCTGATCACTTCGACGAACTCTAAGACGTTGGGGTCCCACTTTACGGCATACTGCGTACTTATTATATTTTCAAAATCAGACACTTCTACCGTGACCTCGAAAACTTGGTCTAGACCTACCGTGGTGGAGTTAGGTACTATGGTAAAGGTAGGTGTCTGTTGGGCAGCCAATGGCACGGCAAATGCCAATAAGCCAATGATGAGCAGCTTGGTAAATACTTTGTCCATCATGTTCGGATTTGGGATGTTAATGAATGACAAGTTGTGATTACTGGGCAATCAACTTGTGCGTTATAATAAAATCGGTTGAATGAACTTTCAGTAGGTAAGTGCCGGCCACAGCAAACAGGCTACCAGGTAAGTCTAGGTGCTGATTGCCTTTTGGGAAGTAGGCCGCAGGCTGTGTGTACAACAGCGCGCCATCGGGCGCGTACAGGCTAACAGCAGCTCTAGCAGGCCGCTGAAACTGTAAATTAAGCTCCGGAGCCCCAACAAAAGGGTTAGGAAAACTCTGTATGCGCAGTGTTTCTTCCCCACGACGTTCGAGGATGGAAGAGAGACCATCAACTTCGATCACGCCCGCTTCGAAATGGACATCAAGGAGATTTTCATCTTTGTCAGCTACTTCTACCTCTATCGGTACACCCCCAAAGGTGATCGAATCGGTTACGGACTGGTTGGTCATTACTTCGAACTCCATTGTAAAAAGGGGCGTATCATCTTCAATGGTCAAATCTGCTAGGCTCAGGTCAAACCAAGCGAACCCCAATTGCCCGGTGTCAACGGCAGTGAGGTTGAAGTTTTCAAAAGCAGTTTCCATGTTGGGGTTCAAATTGCCGGCTTCTTTTAAGCGCAGTAGCGATTCATCCCACTCCACGCTAAACTGACAGCCGATTATTTCAGAAAATTCCTTTACTCTGACCTCTACGGTGAAGTCTTCGTCCGGTTGCACAGCATGGCTAGTGGCATAGATCGTAATCTGTGCTTCCGATAAGGTAGGCATAAGCAACGGAAGCACCATCGCAAGGAGTACCCCTGCTGCGTGGTTAGTTTGTTTCATGGGATCATGAGATTGATTGTAATAAGGGGCAAGTTAGCATTTTTTGCGCACATTATAAAGCTTGCCAAACCATTTTATGCGGCAACCACGATGCTTGACTCCACCCATTGCTATAATATTTTCTCCTTGACCCAAAAAAAGCCGGACACTCCCATCAGGGAATGCCCGGCTCTGTCTTTTTTAGTGTCCCGCCCAAAGCAGCCCGCTTTTGCCTACGGGCTGCCTTGCGGCGAGTATATCATTCAAGAAGGGGTTATTCAGCAATAACCATCTTCTTCGTTGCAGTGTATTCGCCCGTCTTCACGGTGTAAGTCAGCACGCCGGTTGTCGGCAGCTCCTTGGCGTCGACGAC
>JAAAOU010000219.1 GCA_009908745.1 Bacteroidota bacterium | reverse complement strand
CCCAAAAACAGCACCCCCATGAAAGCAACTACGATCCCCAGCCCGCGGGCGATCAACTTGTAATTCCCCGTCCACAGCAGCAAAAAAGCCAACAGCGTAATCCCGCCGCTAATGTAAGGAGCCGGCCAGCCGGTAATTAGCTTCAGCCCGGACAAAGCGCCCAGTATATTCCCGGTTTGGTAAGCCGCACAGCCAAAGGCCACCGCTACAAACATCCCCACGCTCCACGAGTACCCCGCCCGCTGCCGCCCCCGGATCACTTGCCCTAACGTCTGCCCGCTGCCGATGGTGATGCGCGCCGCCATCTCCTGCAAAACGAAGGTAGCCACTACGGAAAACAGCAATGCCCACAGCAGCGCTGCCCCGTAAGCAGAACCCGCTTTAGCAGCTGTAGTCACTGTGCCCGGCCCGATAAACGCCGCCGAGAGGACAGACCAGAAGAGGATGCTGGAGAGTTGTCGGAAATACTTTTTCACAGGCTGATCGTAGTTTAGGGAATTAAGGTAGGATTTTTTGGGGAGGGAGGCTAAGGCTTATGACTTCGCTCTCTGAGTTGCTTCGGACGAAGAAGGGTGAGGGCGAGGTTGAGGGCGAGGTTGAGGTTGAGCAAAGCTAACGGGTGCGGCTCGGAGAGAACAGCAAGCTGTTCTTGGCGTGTTGCGCAATTGGGAATATGTGTAGTACTCCCAAAGATGAAATGCAAGTGTACAGGAAGGGAGAGTATTCAAAAATGTTTGTCGTACGCAGAGGCGCAGAGTGCGCAGTGCCTGAGTAATAACGGCTTAGCTGTAGTAGTGTTTCAGTAGACACCGGTTTATGAACAGTGTACAGGAAGGAGTGCCGCAGAAAGCCAGCTGGCTGACGCACCAAGCGTACATGCCCTGTATGCCTTAGCCTTAGCCTCGACCCCACGCCTAACACCTCAAAACTTACCCCTCCCCCCTACTAGGTTTTTTTCGCTATATTTATACCGAATAACCAACTTTACCCTCCATGAAAAAATACACGACTGAACTCAAATGGGGCATCATTTTCTCCCTGGTCACCCTGCTTTGGATGTACTTTGAAAAAGCCATGGGCTGGCACGGCGAGAAAATCGATCAGCACGCCGCTATGACCAACTTTTTCGCCATCATCGCGATTGCAGTCTATGTTTTTGCCCTGCTCGATAAAAGAAAGCGCGACTTTGGCGGCCGGATGACTTGGATACAGGGCTTTGTCTCCGGAGTCATCATCAGCATCATAGTGGCGATACTCAGCCCGCTTACGCAGTGGATCACGCACACCTATATTAGCCCCGAGTACTTTGATAATGTCATCGATTACAGTATCGAAGCCGGCTATTATGACAACGAGGTTGACGCCCGGGCACACTTTAATTTGCAAGCCTATATCCTGCAGTCTGCAGTTGGGGCTTTCATCATGGGGGTTGTTACTTCGGCAATAGTTGCGATATTTGTGCGAAAGAATTGAGAAGGACTGCAAGGTAAGAAAGGTTGTAAGGTTGGAAAAGTTGAAAGGTTGTAAGGTTACCTTAAGACTTGGGTTAGTTTTTCAACTCTAAAACTTTTCAACTTTTCAACTTTTCAACTCTAAAACTTTTCAACCTTAAACTATGCCATACGAAACGGTCATCGGCTTAGAAACCCACGTACAGCTATCCACCCACAGCAAAGCCTTCTGCGGGGACGACGCCAGCTTCGGCGGTGCGCCCAACACACAGGTCAGCCCCGTATCGCTAGGCTTCCCGGGTACGCTGCCCCGGCTGAACGAAAAGCAAGTGGAGTACGCCGTCAAACTAGGGTTGGCGCTTGGGAGCAAGATCAACTTGGTCAATAGCTTCGACCGTAAGAATTATTTCTACGCCGATTTGCCGAAAGGCTACCAAATCACGCAGGACCGGCAGCCCATCTGCGTGGGCGGGCAGTTGAAAATCCATGTAAAAGGGCGGGAAAAGAGCGTTCGCATCCACCATATCCACATGGAAGAAGATGCGGGCAAATCGATGCACGACACTGATGGCCCCTACTCGCTGATCGACCTCAACCGGGCGGGCGTGCCGCTGCTGGAAATCGTCACCGAGCCGGACTTGCGGTCCGCTGAAGAGGTGGATGCCTTCATGACCGCCATGCGCCAACTGGTGCGCTACCTGCATATTTCTGACGGCAACATGGAACAAGGCTCCTTGCGCTGCGACGTCAACGTATCCATCCGCCCCGAAGGCAGCACCGAGTTTGGGGAACGCTGCGAGATCAAAAACCTGAACTCCATGCGCTACGCCCGCCGGGCAATTGCCTACGAAGTCAAGCGGCAAACCCAGCTCGTTGAATCCGGTGGGCAAGTACGGCAGGAGACGCTGAACTTCAACCCGGAAACGGGCATCACCTCCCCCCTACGCGATAAAGAGGACGCGCACGACTATCGCTATTTCCCGGAGCCGGACCTGCCGCCCGTTGTGCTCTCCACCGAGGAGCTGCGCAAGCTGCAAACGGAAATGCCTACCCTGCCCTGGCAGATGCGGGAGCGCTTTTCGGGCGAATTTGGCTTGCCCGAGTACGATGTCAATTTGCTGACCGAAGAGCAAGCCCCTGCCCTATTCTACCTGGAGCTTTCCCGTCATACGCCACACTACAAAGCCGCCGCCAACCTGCTCATCAACAAGGTGCTGCCCTACGCCGATGAGCAAAATATCCCGCTGGAAACATTCCCGGTGGGCGTGAAGCAACTCGCTGAATTCCTACAAATTATAGCGGATGGCAAAGTATCCAACAGCGCCGCTTACCAGCAGCTGTTCCCGGCTTTGATGGAACAGCCCGACGCACCGCCGCTCACGCTTGCCGAGTCGCTCAACCTGCTACAAACCTCCGACGAGGGCGCGCTGGAGCAAATCGTCGAGCAGGTACTAACCGACAACCCCGATGAGGTGGCCCGCTACCAAAAAGGCAAAAAAAACCTCATTGGCTTTTTCATGGGCCAGGTGATGAAAGCCTCCCGCGGCAAGGCGGATCCTAAGGTGACCAATGCTTTGCTGCGGCGTAAATTGGAAGCTTGATATTATTGGTTATCTTTCCATCCTCAATTTACCACTATGAAAAAACTGCCCATCTTCGAAGAGGACGAGTCCCAACTCAAGCGCTACTACACCATTGGCGAAGTAGCGGATATGTTCGAAGTCAGCACCTCCCTCATCCGCTTTTGGGAAGGGGAATTCGACTTTCTCAAGCCCCATAAAAACAGCAAAGGGGACCGCCGCTTCACCCTGCAGAATATCGAGCAGCTGTACCTGATCTACCAGCTCGTCAAGGAGCGGGGCTTCACCATCGACGGTGCCCGCAACGAGATTGACCGTACGCAGCAGTGGCGTCGGGAGAAGGCGGAGGTGGTGAAGCGGTTGAAGGGGGTGCGGGAGGGGCTGTTGAAGCTGCGTGACTCCATGGACCGTCTTTCAGCCTAAAAGCCCACCCGGCCTGAGCCGGATGGGCAAATGGTTCAAAAGGCAATCAACAACAAAAATATTATGATCAGCAACAGCATGACCAAAGCGGAAAGCAAGTTCCGATAGCGCCGGCGACGGTAATATTCCCAAGGGTCCGGGTATCCCATAGGCAAGTATGGGTAAGGCATGGGCGGTTGCGGAGGCATAGGCTGCGGCGGGACACGCGGGTCGCGGCTGTCCCGGAGTAAGTCTTGTTCGGCAAGCAAAACAAGAAACGCAGCGAAAACGATAGACAAAATCACGAATAACATAAGGCAATTGTTTTTCTCATAGTTAGTAAAATAGGACAGGGGGAGGCCGGGCATTAGTGGCTACCCAATGTCGCTTTTGGAGTAGTGGTTTTTCCATAGTCAAAGGTTTTTGTGAGCGGAGGATCATCATCTCCCCCGCTCTAGGTAATGATTAGTAAACAAATCGTTTCGGCTTTTCAATACTCAATCCGTGCCGCGCATTGTCGAATACGAACCCTTCTCCGCCAATATGCCGGAGGTATCCTTCCGCTTCGGAGCGGTTTATGAACGGGCCGATCAGCAATTTGTAAGCCCCCGTGTGGAGCTCGCTGTTGGCCCCCACATGGTGAGTGACTCCTGTCTCGGCCGTCAGTTCCGCGGCTTTTTCCAGGGCCGCATTATAATTAGACAACGCCATGCGCTGAATATAGATGGAAGAGGGATGACGCGGCTTAGGTTTAGGAGCCGGCTTTGCCGACAGTTGCCCGCTATTGCCGCCGGGAAACATGTTCATCGCCGCGTAGGCAGGTTCGTTCTGTACGTCTTGCTCCTGTGGCTCCCGCTTACCTTCTATTTCTAGGGCGACCTCATTCAACGTCTGTTCGCGTGCGGAGGTCTCGTAGTAGTTGGTGGAGACGCCCCTGCCTTCATTCTTTGGTGCTTCCTGCTCGCTTTTGCTGTAGTGCGCGAAGAACAAGGCACCAATCAAAATGGCAGCGAAGATAGTGGTGAATAGCCCGCTGTTATGGTAGCGCCGATAGGGGTTGTAAGGGTTGCCCATATAACGGCTGTTGTGGTAGTAAGCGTCCTGATGCCGGCTTAAGGCGAAAAGTAGGCCTACTACGATGCCGGAGAGGATCAGGATGGTATATACGATGTAGCTTTCCATGGTATGTCGGTTTTGGTTTGTAAATAAGAGCTTTATCAGCTCAGCCTCACCAAACTTTATGAAATAACCGTACCAGAGAAGGACTACCTGAGACTCAACATTATACAGAAGGCACTAATAAGAATATAAATCCAATTAAATCATTATAATTAGCTGTATTTTTTAACAAAAAAACAGCACCAAGGAATATATGGTTAATAACTAAAATCACATATATAGTGCTCAATCTTATAGAAGCGCAAGAGAACCAGAATTTTTCCGTTTTAATCCGAAAATTTTGGCTCTAACGTTTCCCCAGTGTACTCACACAGCAGATCGTAAATCGCTGCTTTTGTTTCCTTGTCTATGCGTTCTAAAGTCACCCCTGGAACATTCCCCAGTCTAACTTCTTTGAGCTTTTCTTTAATAAGGAAGAGCTTATGCTTAAACTCAGGAGAGTTAGATCCTTTTTCAATAATATACTCAAATGCGCTTATCGCACCATCCAGAGCTGAATCCATTAAATATACCTGCAGTATTTCGTCTGCTCTTCTTTTAAGTTCCTTTTGCCATTTTAAGAGCTTAGCCACTTGGTCTTTGTCCTTGGCTTCTAGTTCGCTATCTTTTATATAATTGATCTCATTGCCCGAAAGGTTAAGTTGATCTAGCTTGGACAAGCCATGGACTACATCAGGTATTCGCCGAAATTGATTATTGCTAATATCAAGCCTGTTTAGGTTGGGACATGCGGAGAGGGTTTCATTCAAATCTTCCAGGAAATTATTGCTCAAATCAAGGGTTCTCAAGCGAGTCATGCCCTGAAAATTTGGGCACTTCATCAAATATCGATCGGCGTACCGCCCTCTCGTCTGGTCTTCTTTCTGTTCCTTTTCAATTTCTTGTTGCAGAACAGCCAGAGGAGACCAAATTTTAGACTCAAGCAGGCGGAAGCTTTTCTGAAAAGATTCTGCTTTGAATTTTAATGCTTTCCATTCACCATCAAATTTTGTACTCGGCCCTGCTTTTCGTTCGTACACCTCTCTCAGAAGGTCCAGTACCTTGACAACACCAATGATGAAAGTATCGTACTGCACCAAGTCAATAGTATGCAAAAGCGATTCTTTAAAAATAGAGTTGTGCTGCTCCTGTTCCAAAAGCAGGATCTTTGCCTCCAGGTTTTCCATTTTCTTACCTACAATTTTCGCCCAGTCATCGAGTTTGTCGATCTGATTGTAGTTTGAAATATATGCCGCCAACATTTCATCGTCGAGGAAGACTTCCTTTACCTGCAAGCTGAGAAAGTGCATTAGGTTGTAGGTAAATAAATTAGGAGTAGTGATGGGGTCGCCTCCACCGGACAAATGCCACAGCTTGTGATAATGGTCAATTCCTAACTGCCTTAACTTGTCGTACATGGCGAAAGGAAATGATGATATAGGAAAGACCCAATGCCGCATAAAAGGCCCGGAGAAAAAGTCGGGTTTTTCGGTTTGGCTGTCTTCCACCAGTTTGAGCAGGACTTCGTACCCGTACTGCCTTTCACCTCCTGAATTGCCCAAGAGGTAATCCAATAGCAGCACATCGAACCGCTCCTCTTTCATCAGCGTATCCAGACAGGTTTCCACCATGCCCTGTTCCCCATTTGAATCGGGCACCTTTATAAAGTCGCCACTTGAAATTTGCGGATAGCCCGCTTCTTCTAACAGTTTGAGGACGAGCTGCTTTTTAGTTATATCGATCTTTCCGTCGCCTGCTGAGATGCCTTCATCAGCAAAGTCGTCTATAATTAGGAACTTCCACTTCAGGTGCTTCCGCTCCCCCCGGAAAAGCCTGCGTGCAATTTGGTCCCGCCAAATTTCCATGACCGTCTCCGAATGGAATTTGAACGGCCTTACTGCCTCGAAATGACCACTATGCCCCATTTTGACAATATGTGCATTGCGTAGCATTCTCAATTGAAATTCCAAGGTAGCTCTGGCAACATTGGTTTCATAAATACCGGTTTGAATCCATTCCCTGAATTTAGATAGTAAATCCGCGAGTTTAGACTCAAAGGAAAACTCCTCCTTCACCGCCCAAAAACCATCCACCGGCAGATAACGGTGCCAGATACTAGCATCCAAAAACTTAATCCGCGCATCGAAGCCTATCCGTTTTATAAATCGGCTGTGTCTGCCATTTCTCTGTACAGATTTCTTTTCAGTATACAGGTTTAGAAAGTCCTCCGCCCCGATGGTCAGTACTGGCATGTAGTAGAAGTCATCATTCCCTTCTGGCCGCAGAGACCAGGTAGTGAAATTATCAAAAATTTGCCGGTCGCAAAGTGCTTCATTAGTAGCAAATAGTACAACTAATCCCCGTTTGTCCTCTGTAGTTTCCAAAGGGCTAATGGCAAAACCATGATCTAAACCAACCCTGGCTAGGGTACTCA
>JAAAOU010000233.1 GCA_009908745.1 Bacteroidota bacterium | reverse complement strand
AGAACTCTCTGAAGTAAGCGGCGTAAATATCGCGTTTGCCGTAGCCGTCTTTTCGGGAAGAGGAAAAGTAGGCGGTGAATCCATCGTTAGCTAGCCGGAAATAGGCGTCATCCGCGGCGGAGTTGAGCGGCGGCGGCAGTTGCTGTGGTTGCGTCCACTTTCGAGAATTCGGATTGTAAACCGCTTTAACGATATCCAGCCCCCCTAAACTCAAATCGGGCTGATTGGTACTGTAGTACATGGTGAAGCCGTCGCGGGCCATGAAAGGCGTGGTTTCATCGTAGGCACTATTGATTGCGGGCCCTAGGTTTTCCGGCGCCGTCCAGCGCCCATTACGCAAAGCCGTTCGGTATAGGTCGAGCCCGCCGTAGCCGCCCGGCCGACGGCTGGAAAACAGCAGCAGCGTATCCCCTACTAAAAAGGGCGTGCCATCACCGAGGTTGGCGTTGACCGGCCCGCGAAAAGGGTCTGAACTGAGCACGCGTTCCTCTTTCTGACGGAAGGTGTCGACAAAAATTTGCCCTTGATCCGGCTTCCAGCCACGGAAGTAATAGAGCACAGACCCATCGGCGCTGAAGTCAAAAAGTACATCGTGGCGGGCGCTATTGAGCAAAAAGTGCAAGGGTTTGGCTTCTTTCCAACTCCCTCCGCCGGCAATGGAACGGGAGGAAAACATATCGCTGTAGTAGTGGCCGAACTGCTTGTCGGGCAGCCCGTTTTCGTTGCGTTTTCCGCCGTTATTGCCCGCCCGGATAGCCGAGAAGTAAAGCTTATCACTGAAATTGGGGCTGAGGACGGGCGCGAATTCATCGCCCGCGGAGTTGACGGTGGTGCCGAGGTTTTCCACAGCGACACCCAGGCGGCGGTATTGTAAGCGCATCCCCGTAGCACAACGCCGGATCGCGTCCCACACCATAGGGCGGTTTTCATGCTTGGGCTTAAGCCGACGTAGATAGCCTTTATAGTAATCTGCTGCTTTTTGGAACTGATGCATAGCATGGGCGATTTTGCCCCGGTACAGCCAGCATTCCGGATAAGGGGAGCGGCTGTTGCGCATCAGGGAGGACAACAGCTCTTCAGCCGCCTCCAGTTGGTTGAGTTGATAATGGCAGACTGCCATCAGAAAGCGGGCTTCTTCGTCTGTACGAATCAGTTTTTCAGCACTATTCAGTACGGAGAGCGCATCGGCATAGTGTTGGTGGACGAAGTATGCTTTAGCTTCCTCTTTCTTGTAGTCTTGTGCATAAGCTGCGGGTAAGCACCAACTTGCCCACAGCAGGATTAATAGAATTCTCATGGTCCCTTTTTTTCTTGTCAGGCCCGAAATCGGCCGGCGGCTATTGGGAGAAGCCGGGACCTAGATACGCTGCGTATGGTCAAAGCTTTCCAGGTAGTCTCCTACTTTACGCAGGAAAGAGCCACCCAAGTACCCATCCACAACGCGGTGGTCGTAAGACATTGACAAGAACATCATGTGCCGGATGGCTACCAAGTCGCCGTATTCGGTTTCTACGACGGCAGGTTTTTTCCGTATGGCGCCTACCGCTAGTATAGCGACCTGCGGCTGATTGATGATAGGCGTGCCCATGACGTTGCCGAAGGTGCCCACGTTGGTCAGGGTAAAAGTGCCGCCTTGTATCTCGTCTGCTGTCAGCTTGTTGTCCCGGGCTCTTCTGGCCAGGTCGTTCACCTGCTTGGTCAACCCCATCAAGTTCAGGTGGTCCGCATTTTTGATAACCGGAACAATGAGGTTGCCACTCGGCAGTGCCGTTGCCATCCCCAAGTTAATATTTTTCTTGCGGATGAGCTTGTCGCCATCTACAGAGATATTGATCATAGGAAAATCCCGGATGGCTTTGGCCACCGCTTCCATGAAAATAGGCGTGTAGGTGATCTTTTCGCCGTGTTTTTCTTGGAAAGACTGCTTGATGCTATTACGCCAATTCACGATATTGGTTACATCCACCTCCACATAAGAGGTTACGTGTGGGGAGGTCTTCTTGGAGTTCACCATATGGTCGGCGATGAGCTTGCGCATGCGGTCCATTTCAATGATCTCCGTGTCGCCGTCGGTAGAGGTAGCGGGCTGTCGTACGGGTTGGGTGGCGGGAGTAGGCTCTTGGCTGGGCGCTGTTTGCTGCGTGGGCTGTGGCTGAGCTTGCGGCTGTGGCTGCGTTTTGCGCTGTTCCACGTAAGCGAGGATGTCTTTTTTGGTCACCCGGCCGTGCAAGCCGCTGCCTTCGATCTGCTCTAGTTCTTGCAGGCCGATCTGTTCTTTCTCCGCTATGGTCCGGACAAGCGGGGAGTAGAAGCGGTTGCCGCTGCTGCGGGGCACGTCTTCGGCAGCGCCGGCCGGTTCAGGCTGGGGCTCGGGCTGTGGGGGTGTTTCCTGTTGGGTAGTGGGTGCCGGCGTTTTTTCATGGCCGTTGTCGGAGTGGGCTGGCGCGCTGTCTTCCTTAACACTCGGGCTGGACTGGGGCTCGGCGGATTCGCCCTCGGTCGCGATCAAGGCGATGACCTTGCCGATTTCCACTGTCTCATCCTCCTCGAAATAAACCTCTTTGATGACGCCATCCACCGGGGAAGGCACCTCGGAGTCCACTTTATCGGTTGCAATTTCCAGTATGGTTTCGTCTTCCTCTACGGAATCTCCCACGTTTTTTACCCATTTGAGGATAGTCGCTTCCATGATGCTTTCCCCCATTTTGGGCATAATCAGTTCAACTTGAGCCATGCTTCTGTTTCTTTAGAAATATTTGGTTACCAGCGGTATACAAGCCGCCTATTTGGTTAGTCATTATTATGGGCGGCTATTATAGCTAGCCGCGCCGAAAACTCGCACAAAATTAGCCGATTTGCTTCGCTAATACAAATACTTGTTTGCTTACTATTGTTCTATGCTTGGGCGGGAACATGCTTTTGCAAAAAAAGCCGGATGAAGTTCAGGGCATGGTTGCCGGCGTACTGAATGTTTTTGAGCCGGTCTTTGCCCGCCCGCAGCAGGAACGTCTCCACGGTGTCCGCCGTGCCTACAGCCATCCAGATGGTGCCGACGGGCTTATCTTTGCTGCCGCCGCCTGGCCCGGCGATGCCGGATATGGCTATGGAGATTCCTCCGCCGAACAAACGGACCGCGCCTTCGGCCATTTCTCGTACGGTCTGCTCGCTTACCGCGCCGTATTTTTCGAGGGTTTCGGCCTTTACGCCGAGTTGCTGTTGTTTCACCTCGTTGCTGTAGGCGATCAGGCCGCCTTGGAAGTAGTCGGATGAACCGGGGACGGAGGTGATGAGATGCCCAATGTACCCGCCGGTACAACTCTCTGCTGTGCACAGCATCAGGCTTCTTGCTTTGAGCATGCGGCCGACGACTTCTTCTAGGGTTTCCTCTTCTTGCCCGAAGACCAAGTCCTGTAGCCGGTCTTTGATTGTTGTGGCGTGCCGGTCCAGTTCTTGCTCCAGTTGCGTTTGGTCGTCGCTAGAACCACTCAGCCGGAGGCGCACTTTCCCAAGGTTGGGCAGGTAGGCGAGCTTGATGTGCGGGGGCAGTGCTTCTTCCAGGTCCTGAATCCGCTCGGCAATATTCGATTCGCCCATGCCGGCGGTCAGCAGCGTGCGGTGCTTGACGGGCCGGGGTTGGAAGCGCTTCACCAATTTGGGGATAACTTCGTGCTGCATGAGGTACTCCATCTCGTAGGGGATGCCGGGCATAGAGACGATCACGTGGTCTTGGTGTTCTATCCACATGCCCGGTGCGGTACCCATGCGGTTGGTGAGAATGGCGGCATTATCCGGCATATACGATTGCTGCCGGTGGGCTTCGGTCGGTTTGCGCCCGAGGCGTTCGAAAAAGCGCTGAATCCGTTCGTATGATTTTTCGTGGAAAGCCATCTGCCCGCCGGTGAAGCTAGCCAGGGCTATTTTCGTGACGTCGTCTTTGGTCGGGCCCAAGCCACCAGTCATCAAAATGGCATCCGCTTCTGCCATACCCAGCCGCAGGGCTTGGTGAATGGCTTGTTCCTCGTCGGGCACCGAAGAGATACCGCTGATGTGAATACCGTGTTCATTGAGGTGGCGGCCCATCCAAGCGGAATTGGTGTCCACGATCTGGCCGATGAGAATTTCGTCCCCTATGGTTATCAGATGTACTTTCATGCTAAGGAGAAGGGTTGAGCCCCTGAATTTGTTGCGAGGCGGTTAGGAAAGCCAGCGGATTTCTTTGAGGCCGTAGCTTTTTTCTTGGCCGTGATGCTGCAAGCGCAACCGGCCTGTTTCGTCAATACCGGTAATCTTGGCGGTGAACGCCTGCCCGTTGGCGTCGGCAAAGCGCCTTTCTTCTTGGTAGCCCCACAGCTGGGCGTAGTAGGTTTGGCGGAGTTGCGCAGGGGGATGGCCTGTGCGGAGTTGCAGGTAATGTTGTTCGAGCTTTTCTAGTATGGTGTTGAGCACTTGGTCTATGGGGTGTGTCTTGCCAGTGGCTTGCCGCAAAGAGAGGGCTTGAGGGGCTTCTTTGGGGAAAGTGGTTTGGTTGACGTTGATGCCAAAGCCGACGATGCTGCTTTCTACGCGTTTGCCCTGCAAGGTGTTTTGTATAAGGATTCCACCCAGCTTCCGGCCATTGAGGTAGAGGTCGTTGGGCCATTTTACCCAGACTTTGTTTTCCGCATAGACCTGTAAAGCGGACCGCAGGGCAAGCGCTATGGCCAAATTCAGCAGGTATTGCTGTTGGGCGGGCAGGAAACGGGGATATAAAATCACACTGCTGCATAGGCTTTCGCCAGGGGTGCTGTACCAATTGCTGCCAATCTGTCCTCTGCCTGCCGTTTGATGGCCCGCCGTTATGACAGTCCCCTCGCTTGGAGCGCTTTTTGATAGTAGATGTTGCGCGTAGTCATTTGTAGAGGGAAGTTCCTCGTACGCGTGAACAACCTTTCCAATAAAAAGGGTGTTTTTGTTACGCATTGGCAAATTATTTGGTAATTTTAAATGTTGTAAGCATAGCGCTGCGAGAGCAGCCACACAGCAACGCCTGCGCCGCAAGTAAAGGAGCGGGTTTTACCTTAAGCAAAACTAATAAAATCTGAGTTTGAATCAACAAGCTAAAGCTCAACAACAACAGTTTACGACCGAAGCACTAAACGCTCTGATCATTGAAAGTATTCAGGACATCAAGGGCAAAAACATCTTGAAGCTGGACCTTCGTCACCTAGACGATGCCCCGACGGACTTCTTCATCGTTTGCGAAGCAGACTCCAACACCCAAGTCAAAGCCATTTCTGAAAATATCCAAAAGCGCCTTAAGCATGAAGCGAGCACTTATGCCTCCCATGTAGAAGGGGAGCGGGCTGCGCACTGGATATGCCTGGATTATTTTCACACCGTGGCCCATGTTTTTCATCAGGAACGCCGCAATTTCTACGAATTGGAAAACTTATGGAGCGACGCTAAGGTGACGCAGTACCAAAGTTTATAGGTGCTGGCGGTCAATTGGCCGAAATGAGGCAACGAATTCGGGCTTTCGACGTTTACCTTCGTAAAGCTGCCTACCTTGCCTAGCGAGATCAGGGGTAAGCCTCGGTCCATCCTCTTTCGAACGGGGTACTTTGTGCTACCATCCTTTTCTCTTCATCGGGGTAGAATAACAGTAAGTTGACGGAAAGCGGTGAACTCCTTGGCGTTTTTGCCATTTCCCTACACATATTTTGCGTGGACTTTGACAAGTAAGAAGCGCAAGCAAGCCGGGGCATTCAAGTGTCAATCCGGTACAGACTCATTAGCCGGCTGACTTTCCTCAGGGATAGGTCGGCGAAAGTTGATAAAAGAGGTTTGATTAATGGAAAACGATAATAAAAAGCAGGAAGAACAAAAGCCCGGTGGCCCGAAATTCAATTCTTATTGGATTTACGGCATCATCGCGCTAGTATTGCTGGGATACAATCTGATCACGATGTCCTCCGGCCAGCAAGAACAGGTGGACCGCTCCAAGCTCAAGACCATGATCGTCGAGCAGGATGTCGAAGAGTTGCTGGTGGTGAATAAAAAGCGGGTGCTGGTTTATATCAAAGATGACAAGCTGGCCAACAAGAAGGAATTCTACAAAGATGCACAGCAGCGCAACTCTATCATGGGGGACGACTACCACTACTGGCGCCAAATTGGCTCGGTAGAGACCTTTGAGCAGTGGTTGGGCAATGTACAGGATGAAGCCGGCATCCCCAGCGATGAGCAGATCAGCCCCGATTACGATACCCGTCAAAACTGGCTGGCGCCTATACTCGGGTGGGTACTTCCCATCGTCATCGTGGTGGCTATCTGGATATTTATCATGCGCCGGGTAAGCGGTGGTGCGGGCGGGCCAGGTGCCCAAATTTTCAATATCGGCAAGTCCAAAGCTACGCTGTTTGACCAAAACAGCAAGGTGAATATCACCTTCGAAGATGTAGCGGGTTTAGATGAGGCCAAGGAAGAAGTTATGGAAGTTGTCGACTTCCTCAAGAACCCAAAGAAATACACCGCGCTGGGTGGCAAGATACCGAAAGGGGTCCTTTTGGTCGGCCCTCCGGGTACCGGCAAGACGCTGTTGGCCAAAGCCGTCGCGGGGGAAGCAGGTGCACCTTTTTTCTCGATCTCTGGTTCCGACTTCGTAGAGATGTTCGTCGGTGTGGGGGCTTCCCGGGTACGGGACCTCTTCAAGCAGGCTCGTGAGAAAGCACCCTGTATTATCTTTATCGACGAGATAGACGCGATCGGCCGGGCACGCGGCAAAGGCAACCTCCAAGGGGGCAACGACGAGCGGGAAAATACGCTCAATCAATTGCTGGTGGAGATGGATGGCTTTAGCACAGACAAGGGGGTCATATTGATGGCGGCCACCAACCGGCCAGACGTCCTAGACACCGCGCTACTGCGCCCTGGGCGGTTTGACCGCCAGATTGGCATAGACCGGCCCGACTTGAAGGGGCGTAAAGCGATCTTCAAAGTCCATTTGAAGACCATTAAAACCGGCGAAGGGGTAGACCCAGAAGCTTTGGCA
>JAAAOU010000009.1 GCA_009908745.1 Bacteroidota bacterium | reverse complement strand
CATAGTAGCTGTTTTTAAGTGGTTGGATGTTAGCAATGTTAGTATTTTTTGCTTATATTTGAGGCGGCTCATCTCAGAAATCATGGTGAAACTCCCAATGTCTGATGAACCTCGTAAGCTTCGGGAAAAAGCAAGTGATGCTGGTAACCCAAGCTACCCTGCGGGAGCTTATGGGGCTGAAGATTTAATTTATGTGCCCCAATTCAAGGGAGATTACGCAGCTTGCTTAAAGGAGGAAAAGCGGAAAATTTATTATTACCCTCTGTTGCCTGAAGCCCTCAACCGCTCAGTGAGACTACTCAGGCCTCCCGGCAATAAAAATGACAGCTGATATGACCACTACCAGATTACTACCTAAAGACCGCCAAATCTATCTCAGTGGGCGCATTTGGCACGAGATATTGCCGGCGGTTGATATCAGCCCCTTCATTTATGCCCTTCATAGTGCTATCGACCTACGCGCATTCGGCACGGGGCTGAAGCGCTACTACTTCAGCTTTGTTTTAATGCCGGAGGGGGAGCAAATCAACAACCCTTACGCCCGTTACGATGAGAAGAGCCGATCGGCCGATATTGCAGTAGAAGTACCCTATCAGGAATACCAAACCTCACCGGAAGCTCGGCTTCAGCTACTGACCACTGCTTACCTTGAAGGCATCGATCAACTTGCTACGCTGAATGTTCCGGATTTTGATGTCGACGCTTTTCGTGCGGCAGTTAAAGATGTTTTCGAGGAGGAAGGATGGTATGAGAAATGGCTGGATTAGAACAGGCTATTGCCAGCTTGGGTCGCGAAGCGGGCAAGGCGAATTTCTCAGCGATGTGCTTTCCGGGGATAGTTCAGTAAACTGTGCCTGATAAGATACCAAAAGCGCTAGACTGCTGATAGCCAGCTACTGCCTTAGTGGGTCAGTCTGGCATATAATCTGCCCCACGGATTTTGGCATCAGCTGTTACCCTTTATGCTTTGCAAAGCTGTGGAGCTGCTGTGCGTTGCTTTTCCGCCCCACCTGTAGGCTGGCTTAGAGCCAGTCTACAGATAGGGCGGGCTGCGGGTTGTTACTGAAGTTACAACTGCTATGGCTTCCGAAAATGCCAGGACGAGGAGCTTAAATCCGTAGGGCGAGAACCTCATCAGACGGAACAGCTCAACTTGCGTCCCTGCGTGCAGCTTAGCACGATATGCAGCCTCGCGTTCCATCTTACTCCTGCTTTGCCTCGTCCATACACTCGTAGTCAACAATCATTTTATCGAACAGCACCCGCTCGCCACCCTCATCTATGATATAGCGTTCGTCATTCTCTTCATCGTTGAAGACACGATAAATTTTGTCCTCAGTGACACTATCCAAATGCGAGGACTTGATTTTTACACGCATAATTGCTTGGTGCGTACTCATCACAGCTTTTTTAGCTTAATCTCGATTGATATTTCGCGCTTACCGGTTCCTGTTGGCGTATTTCATGTTTGTCCGAGTCGCTTCATTTTATCCACCAATGTCTTCGGGATGTCTTCCAAGCCCTCTAGCTGCTCCGTTCACCTCACAGCAGATTCCTCCTAATCTTGTCAACTAATTCGGCTGGTACCTCTTCCAACCCATTCAGCCGCTCCAGCAACTGCCGGACCACCGCGCGCCGGAAACGCCCGGGCGAAGCCTCTTCCCGCGCAATAGGGACGTACCACTCGATTTGCGTTTCATCCCAATCGTAGGTGTGTTTGTCTTTGTTGATCCGCAGGTCGATTACTGCGTAAAGGGTGGGCAGCTCCCAGCCTTCGGCAGCTGCGTTCAGCTCGTCTTCGAGCTTCGGTAGGGTGTCGAGGACAAACGGCATATCTTCCTCTTCTGCCATTAGACCTAGGCGGAAGGTGCGGGTAATGAAAGTCATATAAAATAAGATTTAAGCGCTTGTGGTCTTACAAAGGCCAATGACCAATCCAGTTCCTTATACATCTCCGAGTTGCATTATCCTATCGATCAGCCCTCCCGGGATGTTTTCCACACCCGCCAGCCATTTCGTCAACCGTTCGATTACTTCTGCCCGAAAATTGGTAAGCGCAATTCCTTCCAGGGACAAATGCAATATGACCCTGTCCTTTGTCACTTCCAAGCTATCTTCTGCTGGGTAGTTTCGTAGATCCAGCGTCACGTAAATCATAGGTATTTGTTCGTCTTGGGCAATCGCATTAAGATCATCTTCCAGCGTATTGAAGTGATCGTGTATAGCTGGGAGATCTTTCTCTTCGATCATCAGGCCGAGGCGGAAAGTGCGGGTGGTGGTAGTATTCATCAGGTATCTCGTTTGTTTCCGGGCGGACGGATTAATGGATGTAGTCTTTTAAGGTTCTCAGGAAGTATCGCATATGTATATATCTTGATTTTTTCTCGCTTCAAGCATTCTTGAAGTTGACCTGTATACTGAATGGTATAAATTAGACGCCGATCTAGCAGTCCGGTGCCATACCTTTCCTTTTTACTTTTTCTAGTTACACCATATCTCCAAATTTCCCCCTTTAGAAGAAATATGCGGTTCGTATTTTTGCAATGAAAGCAAGGATACCATCCATCTCTGGCGGCAATCAAAGCATACTGTTCTGCATTTTCAAGCTCGTCTAACTCCTTTTCCAGCTTTTGCCTTCTTTCAGGGGAAAGCTTAGCGATATCATGACTATAAAATAGCACAATAAAGCCGCTCACCAAAAGGGCTAACCATACGACATAACGCTTCCAGTCAATCTTATCTGGCGGCTCCAGCTGCGGTCGCTTCTTTTTAACAACCATACAAAATAGGGATTTAGCCTTTGCGCAATCACAAAGGTTGGTGATTCTATTTTGCAAGTTGGGCAAGTGGCCGATGAATACAGTGACCACAGGGGTATAACAATATTAAATCTTTTTGGGGAATAAAGCAAGGTGCAGGATGCAGCGGAGATGCCTCTATACCAGCCCGGCTTCGCTTTCAATCCAATATTACTTGAAAAGCATACCGTCAAGTAATATTGCAGCTTGCTTTTGGTGCGATGTGTCTATCTATTTACTGTTCCGTTTTTTCGCTTACTCCTGACTGCCCCTTGGCTTCCAATCCCTGAAGTACAGATTAATCACCCGGTCCACTTCCTGTGTCGTTGCCTGCTTTTCGGTAATCAGCTCTCCTGTGGGCAGGCTGTCCTCCATTTTTTCTCGCAGCGATGCATACACTTCCGCCCCTGCGTAGATCGTGAAGACCAGGTCGTCTTTGCCGTCGTACAGGTAGGAGTAAAGAAAGGTGTTGGGGGTCAATAATTTTTTGACCACGCTCAGGTGGTTGACCCTTACTGATTGGCCAATTGTAAACAGCTCTTCGTCCAGCTGCGCTCTCAGGCCTGCCAAGTTTACCCGCCCGCCTACATTTGTGGCATTGTCAACAACCAAGCCAAACTTGAAGCCATTGGAGGCCAATTCGTCCATCACATAAGCTGCATCCAATTCGTCAACCTGTATGATTCCCGCTAATATGGATTGCTTGTCCGCCAAGTCAATCTCCTTTTCGATTAAATGGGTTTCCGGTACGGCCTTTGCTCTCCTCAGTTGATAGAATAGCTTTACGTAAGACCGAATTTTGCTTTTCTGCGCTTTAAAATTATCAGCGTAGAAAAAATAGATATCGTAGTCCCGCTGCAAAGAGGTGAAGAAGTTTTCGTAGAAATCCCTAAATACAGCTTCGTTCTCCTCTCCCGAAATCGCTACGCTTATCCAACGGATGTCTTCCGTTGTGGGAGGCGCTTCCAACGTAGTGGCTGACCCCAGGTAATCGAGTACCACACTCGTGTTTTCGAAGATGTTTTCAGAGGTTGTTATCGTCGTCATTTCTTCGGGGCTTTCCGCTTGCTCTTGAAGTGAAACTCTTACGTAAGATACCTACTTTCCAGGAATTTCGCAAAAGCACGGTTCGGGTGATTTGGGTAGCATCAGATTTTTTAATCATCTACAAAGCCTTCAAACATTCGTAAGCGGAATCATCTCCTTTTGATTTTGACTGCTTTTTAGCCATGTCTCGTTTTTAAATTTCCACCGCCTCATATTCCTCCTCCCCCATCCCAAATTCCGGGTCCACCAGCTTTACCTCCGACCAGCTTAGCCCGTAGAGGCGGTAGACGAGGAGGTCGATCTGGGCTTCCAATTCAGTGGTGTCGGCGGCGGGGTCTTGCTGCTTTTGGTGGAGAATTTGGTCGACTAAAAAAACTTTACCACTCTAACTATTAAAAAAAGCAGTCTTGCTTAAAAATACAGATCCGGATAGTATTGTCAGTTGATTATCTAAGGAGGCTGCGGGCCAAGCAATTTTATTGAGTTCAAATTGGTCGTAATACTCACATGCTCTTACTATTAGCACTCTGCATCAATCCTCCCGTTTTTGTAACAACATCCCCAGGTTAATCGTGAATATCTTTGGCCCAAATCGTTCAGTCAACCAGCGCTCAGGTGGCGTGACATCGAAATCTGTATGCTCTATGGTAAGATTGCCACCACTCTGCGCATAACTTATCCCAAAGTGCAGGCACCTTGTCAGTCGGCGCTGCACACTTAGCCGGAAAAACCAAGGATTAGAGCGGCTGTGCAGAACTTCAAAAGGGTATATAAAATCCCCCATTAAAACATAACGATAGACGTACCCTATACCACCGGAGAAAGCCCATTTATCCAGTTGGTATCGGTAAGCAGGTCCCACCCCCCGTGCCGTCAGACGTACGGTTCCGCCGATATCCGTAAAACTAGAGCGTTGTAAGCCTAGGGCATGCCGCTGGCTAAAGCGGTACCCAACTTCCAGATTGTTGGCGATTAATAGATGTTCCCCGAAATAAAGACCCACCTTTAAATCGGCGTAGAGCTGGGAAAACAAAGAGCGTTCTTCCTCTTGAGCCTGAAGGAGGCAAGTGCAAAGGAAAAGAAAGATGAAGAGGGGCAGCCTGATCATGGGGTACTGTATTTACTTTTTCTGTAGTTAGTAAACATGTTCTGCGGGAGGGCAAACACGCCAAATTCATAGTCCATACCCGGCTACTATGACCGGCTTAAAAGGTACGGTGAAAAGCTTTTATCTCCAGTTTTCACCCTTTATGAAGCTACAAAGGACGATAAGCCTATTGCGCAATTAGGAGTTTGACCAATGCATACAATGGTCGCAGGGATACGACAATATTAAATCTTTTTGGGGAATAAAGCAAGGGGTAGGATGTAGCGGAGATGCCCCTACACCAGCCCGGCTTCGCTTTCGATCCAATATTACTTGAAAAGCATACCGTCAAGCAATATTGCAGCTTGCTTTTGGTGCGACGTGTCTATCTATTTACTGTTCCGTTTTTTATCGCTTACTCCTGACTGCCCGTTGGCCTCCAATCCCTGAAGTTCGGATGAAGGGTGCGACCCCTACAGGGTCGGCGCGCTACACAGCCTATGTTACTGATGTTTGACCCCTCTGGGGTCGGGTGTTGTGTTGCATGGCTTGTGTTACTGGTGTGTAACCCCTCAGGGGTCGGTCGGTGCGCCGCATAGCTAGCGTTACTGATAGGTAACCCCGCTGAGGTCTGTTTCGGCACGTAGGAGTATCTATTTTTCTACGTCATTTTATGGCTCTGCGCGGTTATAAGCCTGTATCGGGCAGTCTGCTTCTGTTTAGATGCCTCCCTGGGCCTCCGCGAAGCATATTTGCTTGCCTGGCAATAGCCAGCCCGCTACCGTGCCGGTATGGTCGGCAGGTTAGCTGGTGAAAAAAACTTTACTCGTCTGCACAGACAGGAGCCCGCCTGAAATGATGAACTTATTTTACCTAGCCCAATAGTGCTTCCTGTTCAGGCACCTGACGCTGTAGGCGTCAAACATCAGTTGAACCAGCAATTAATTGGCCTGCCCGACCCTGTAGGGGTCGCACCTGCTTAATCAAAAAAATCAAACAAATATTGGTCTTGATATGGGACTTCAAAAGCTTTCAAGAGCGCAATATATTCTTCCTTGAAGGTTTTTTTACGATGATGTTCCTTCTGATTCAATACATATCTGATCACCTTCCGCGAATGAGACTTGCTGTATGAAAAAGCGCCATAGCCCGCCTGCCACTGAAATTTAAATGGGCATAGCTTTCGTTCCTTTATGAAATCAGTGCTTGCTTTTTTGACTTCTCTGACCAGGTCTGAAATGGCATCCTCTGGGTTCATGCTTATGAAAATGTGAATATGATCTGGCATACCGTTGATCGCCATCAGCTTGTGTTTCCGGTTTTGGATAACACCTGTTATGTAACGATAAAGCGTTCCCTCCCAAGCGGGAAGGATTAATGCTTCGCGATACTTGACCGCAAACACTAGTTGGGTGTAGAGCTGGGTGTAAGAATTAGCCATGTACCAAATGGTTTTGGGGGGTTAAGGTTGTTGAACTTTGGTGAGCTTGAGAGCGCTTTTGATTTTTTATTTATTGATTTGGTACCTGTGGCACCTAAACATGCTTACTAAGTTAAGGAGTATTTCTCATTAATGCAAGGGGTGCGACCCCTAAAGGGTCGGTGCGCCACACAGCCTATGTTACTGATGTGTGCCCCCTCAGGGGTCGGCTGGTGCGCTGCATGGCTTGCGTTACTGATGTTTGCCCCCGCTGGAGTCGGCTGGTGCGCCGCATAGTCAGCCTTACTGAGGTGATCCTTCGGTACGTGAGTGGGGCTGTTTTTCTAGGTCATTTTATGGCTCTGCGCGGCTATAAGCCTGTATCGGGCAGTCTGCTGATAGCTGCTTAGATGAAACCCCCTCTGGGCCTCCGCGAAGAATAGCTGCCCGCCTGGCAAGAGCCAGCCCTCCTACCGTGCCGGTATGGCCGGCAGGTTAGCTGGTGAAAAAAACTTTACTCGTCTGCACAGACAGGAGCCCGCCTGAAATGATGAACTTATAGTCTGACAACGCAAGATTTGTGAATTCTGACTTGCTCTTTTCCCGCCTCTCTTCGCCAATCCCGAATGCTTTCGGGACGCCGTAGCTTAGGCTATGCCTACGTTTTTTGACTCGATAGCCGAAAAAATAGCGGCGTCATATTTTCACAAATCTCAT
>JAAAOU010000326.1 GCA_009908745.1 Bacteroidota bacterium | reverse complement strand
GTCTGGGTACTCATTGTCGTACACTTTCTGGCCCCAGCGGTTGAAGATGACAAAATGCAGGACCTCCAGGCTCTTGGCGTTGGTGACGGGGTAAAGGTAGTCGTTGACACCATCGCCGTTGGGGGTGAACGTGTTGGGCATATCCACAATCATATCCACCCCGTCTACACCAATAGAGACGGTAGTCACACACCCCCACTCGTCGATAATATCGATAGCGTACTCGCCCGCCGTCAGGTCGCCCCGTTGCAGCCCGTCGCCCCCGTCGGGCCATTCCACTACCCAGCTGCTGTCAGCCGGCGACAAAGTGATCATGCCATCACTCAGGCCAAAATCAGGCATTGTCATCACTTCGTATTCTGGTGGGGGGAAATAATCGAGCATTAAATACACAATAGAGTCGCAGCCCTCCGCGCTCGTCAGCGGGACGGTGTAATCGCCCGCCGCATCGAAGGTTTGCCCGCCAACCCCCATTCGCTCATCCGCGCAGAGCACCGTATCCAAGAAAGTTTCCTTCGGCGGCTCTACAGTCAGCTGCAAGCTTACGAGGGAGTCGCAGCCAGACTGTGTTTGACCTTCTGAGACGTAGGAGCCCGCCTCGCTCAGCACCTCGCCGTTGAAAACATAAGTCTCCCCCTCGCAAATCGTCGCCTGCAGGTTTTGGTCGTAAGCCGGCCGCACGCTCAAGTCCATTGTGATGATACTGTCGCAGCCGTTCGCTGCCGGGTAGGTTGCCGTGTAGGTGCCTGCAACGGTCAACGACTGCCCCTCAAACAATAGGGTATCGCCTTCGCAAATCGCTGCCTGCCGCTGCTCCCGTACGTTGGGGATCACCTCCAACGCCAAGACAATCAGGCTGTCACAGCCATTTTCCGCGCTAAGCAGGTGCGTGTACGAACCGCTCTCCGAAAGGGCCTGCCCAAAGAAGTCATAACGCTCGCTTTCGCAAATGGTAGCCGACACATCGGTACTCCAAGTCGGCCGCACCACCACCTCGGTGCAGGCCACACTGATGCAGGAACCCGTGGTTACCGTAGTGTCGCAGTACAGGCCGGCCGTACGCACCCAATCGCCCGCAACATTCACGCTGTCGCCCTCGCATATACTAACCGTTTGCAAGGACTGCACCGAGTCGGCCACGCTTTGGATGACAACCTCCTGACTGGCCGTACAACCGTTCTCGTCCGTCGCTTCTACTGCAAAGCTGCTTTCGCCAAAACCCACCGGAAACTGTACGCTGCTGCAATTGGGGGTAATGCAGAAAAAGGGGCTGTCCCCCTCCCATTCGTAGTCAAGGGCGCCGTTCAGCGTCACCGACAACGTATCGCCCTCGCAGGCCAGGAGGCTATCGTTCAGCCCCTCAATGTCTAGCAGCTGCTCAAAATCGACCGCTACCTCAAAGACGCGGCTGCAGGCTCCGTTGGAGACCAAAAGCTCGTACACAAAATCTTCTTGCACCAGTATAGTCGGGTCGGCAGCGAACACATCGCTCAGCCGGCCTGCCCCGTTGAGCCACTCGTAGCTAAAGCCAGGCTGTGGCTCTATTTGCAACTGCACGGGCTCGCCGAAGCAAAACGCCTGCTCAGCTCCCCCCGCCAGCTCGGGCGGCGGCAATACGGCCACCGCCACGGTATCCGTGGAAGTGCAGCCAAAATCATCGGTCACCGTAGCCGAATAGACCGCATCACCCTCCGGTACTGCCTGCACCGATTGGGTATCATCCGACAGCAAGCCCGGCCCCGACCAGCTATAGGCCGCCCCCAAGGACGCCACCAGTGCAACGGTATCGCCTTGGCAGACGACCTCCCCCGAAGAGAGAATGCCAGGCTCGGGGTGCACGCTCAGCTCAAAGGGGTGCTCAATCGTACAGCCACCATCGCTTTCCAGCAGCGTGTAACTGTAAGCCGCAGCCGTGCCCCCCGTATTATCGGCCGTGAAAGTAGCCGTAGGGCATTGCGTACAACTCAGCTGCGCACCGTTATCCCATTGGTAATCATAGCCCGGCAACGGCTCTACCCCCAAGGTGGTGCTGCCCGCCCAGCAAAGGTCCAGCACCGTAGGCGCCACCGCCGGCGGATCGAGCGGTACCGACACCGTGTTGCAAGCACAATTGGGCTCCGCTTCCAGCACCAGCAGCAAATCGCACCAGTATACCCTCGGCAATTCAGGCAGCGTAGCCTGCAGTGCGGACGTCCCGCCTACGGTAGCAATACCGTCTAAACTCGTGGTCTGCCACAGACTGTCCGCTGCACTGAACGCCCCGTCCCCGTCCAAATCAAGGTAGATGCCAGCCTGTAGAGGCAGCCCATTGGGATTGGCAATATTCTGCACACTGCCTTGTACCCATAAGCCCCCAGACTGCTGCGCGCTCACTTCCGCAGTCAATATCTCGTAGGTCGCTTTTTCTACTGACAAAGGCAGGTTGGCTTCGCCCGTTACCACCTCTATGTCGCAATTCTCCCCTTCGCTTACGCAAAAAGCCGGGACTTCCGCCGTGGTGATATTGCTAAGAATGGGCACCGAGCAATCCAGGTCGACCTCCGGCACCAGCTGAAAAGTCAGGGTGACGTCCGGCGAAGTTGGCAGGAGGGTCCACTGCAACTGCCCTTCCGCAAGCGTGGGCTCGGGGTAATCCGCATTGCCGCCCGTAGAGCCGGGGACGTACTGCAAAGCCGCCGGCAAGCCAACGTACAAATTGGTGGCGTTGTCGCTCGGCGCTTCAAAAGTAGCGGTGAGAAAAAGGGTGTCGCCGCAGCTCAGGTTGCCGGAGAAGTCGACGTTCAGGTTGGAACTGTAGGGGGCTTCGATCCCCTCCACCTCGTACCGGCCGCTGACTTTGGCAACCCGGTTGGTGGGTTCGCCGCACACTTGCTCCCCCACCATGCGGTGAATGATCCGGGTCCCGGAAATAAAATCGCAGTCGGTCTGTGTGTCAAAACGCAGGTAAAACGAATTGGCCGGGTCGCTATTCACGCCGGGCAGCCCATGCTCCGCCATCAGCGGCCAGAGGTCAGCCAGCGCCCAAGCAAAGGTTCGGTTGCCCAGCGGCTCCGGGTCGGCAATCGGGATAAGCTGCCCGCTGCCCGCCGGGTATTCAATGGTACAGGAGCCCGGCAGCAGGTACAGGCCCTGCGGCAAGGTAACTTCCGCCACCACGCCGTATACGCTGCCCAGTTCCGCGTTGAAAAGCAGCGCCTCCGTACGCGGCATGGTGTCGCATAGCATGCCGCTAATGTCCCCGTCCGCAGGCAGCAAGTCGATCAGCCCCGGCGGGAAGCTCAGGCGTACACTGTCCCGCTCCAAAGCGCAGGGCGTAGCCCCCGGGCTGGAAACAGGCGCGCAGTCAAAACCGTATTCCAAGTATAAGGTCTCCTGCTCGCAGCTGACGGCCCGCCCCCGCAGCTGAAGGGCCAGCGTATCCGGCAAAGTAAGGCCGCCAAGCTGGAAATAGCCATTTACCACCGGATACGCCTCCCCCGTCTCCGCATTGAACAAGGCGATATCTTCAAATTGGCTGTCGTCGTACACCGGGCGCAGGTAAAGGTGGTCGTACGTCAAGCCATCACTCTCGGGCGAAGGCGTGAGCAGCGCAAGGTCCAGCTCAAATTCCGCCGACAGGAAAGTCTGTTCGGGGGCCTGCACTTGCAGGTCAAGCACCTCTGCTGCGTTGTAGCGCGGGCCCACCCAGTTGGGGCGTACGGTCACCGTTTCCGGCATGTACTGCTCGCCGCTTGCCGTGCGTTCCAACTCGATATCGAGCGCCTGCCGGCCATTGAAGGGGTCTTCCGGCCAAAGCGGGACACATGCCGCAAAATGACGGTGTACCCGCAGCTCCATATACCGGTCGTTGGTGCTCGGGTGGAAGCCTACGTAGGGCGTAGACGCCGGAAAGTCGAAGTAATAGAAGTTGGCATCTTCCGAGGGCTGCAAAAACACGGAAGGCTGAGGCGGCTCGAAATAGCGGACTTCCAGCGAGTCCACCACCAGGCCTTCGTACTTTGCCATACGGAGTCGCCGGGGCCGGTGGAAAGGGCGGATTTCCCCCGGGAACTCAAATTCTAAATTGGAGATCATCCGGTGCCAAGAAGAATAGGGCAGGGCTTCCATACAGTTCGCGCTAGGTTGCCCGCCCCCGCCCCCTTGCCACGTCAGCAGCGAAAGGTTGGTAATAGCCACAGGCACGGTTTGGCAATTGCAAGCCAGGAAACGCTCCCGTTCTTCAAAGGGCACGGTATCCAAGTAGATGCGCGAGCGGTAATCGAAGGCGAAGCGGGCCGAAAACTCGGGGTAAGGGGTTTGTGCGGTAGGGGGCAAGACGGCTCCGGAAGTCAAGTCGACACTGAAATTGGCTGCCACCCGCTTGGTCAGCTCCAACCGCAGGGAATCCCCTTCGGCATAGCGAAAATCGAAAGGGATGGAGGGGTTGGCATCGCGAACCCCGGGCATGGATAAGTCGTAATTGGACGCATTTTCCTCGTTCAAAAACCCTGGCAGATTCCCCAATTCGTACCAAGTAGCCGCTGAGGCATCGTATATCGCCACCTGACTGCTGATGTCTTCTATGCCGCCCGCCGTACCCAGCATATAGTCTAATAACTCGCGTACCGGAATATTGCCCCAACCGTCGCGTGTCAAGCTGCCATTGATGGGGCTTAGCTGCACGAGGAGCTGGTCAAAAGTCAAACCGGGCTGCTCGGTGATCAAGACGCCCTCCAAGGCCAGCTTGAAGGTATCCCCCGGTGCCATACGGTCTAAACGCAAGAGGCTCTCGTCGTATTCCCCATCCGTATCGGGCTGGCCGTCCCCATTTTTGTCTGGCCAACCCAGAGAGGTGCGCTCCAGCGTCAGCCGTTGGTCGAAATAAGCTTGTAGGGTATCGGGGCATGCGCCATCGAAGCAAGGATAAGGGATATTGGTCTCGGCACAGGCGAGCAACTGCCCAGCTTCCGAGCAAGTGGGGTCTTGCACGATGCGGGCTTGCCCCTCTATGGTATACGAGGACAGCGTATCTGCATCCGAGCTGCACAAAGAAGGGCAATTGGTAATGAGGGTATCTTTGCAGGGCAATTCTTCGAGCGCGCTGCAACTGCTGCTCGTCAGTACGGACACACTAGGTTCATCGGTATTCAGCGGCAAGGTGTATTCCAAGGTGATGATACGGCTGTTGCCAATGGTATTGACCTCTTGCGCGATGGGGAACTGGCCGCCCAACAAAAAGTTATTATTGAGCTGCAATACCAGAAAGCCGGGCAGAGTGAGCTGCACTTGCAGGTTGCCCGAAGCCTCATCCAGCGCATAATCCTCTATCCCAAAGAGGACTTCGATAGCACTCCCGTCCTGCGGGGGGATGGTACCGATTATACTCAAGGCTCCGGTGACGATGGGCTGCGTGTTGCCTCCCGTGCCGCTCCCTTGGATGGGCTGTGTGCCCGGCGCAGCACAGGCCTTACGGTAGCTGTAGTCGTAAGTCCAGAATGTCCCTTTGGGATTGCATTGATTGAGCGCGCAGTAGGCCGTCTCCCAAACGATTTCCGTGAGGCTGCCCGGCGGTGGCGCATCTAGGTACAAGGTAACCGACTGGCTGACGCTGTCCCCGCAGCTATTTGGGCTGGCATCATGGTAAACGGCGTCATTCAGCAAGGGGTGCGAGATGCTGCCCACGGCGATACCCCGGCCGGCGCCCGTCTGCCGTATGGTCAATTCGAAATCGTTCAGGACGGCGGCTTGCGTGTTGCGCCGAAAACGCAGCCGCTGCAAAGCCCGCCCCGCGTCGTAACAGCTTGGTTCGGCAGCAACTGCTTCGAAGTCCTGTAGCACATCCGTACTGCTCTGGCTTAGGTCGGGCACGACTTTCACCTGTGCAGCAGCCCGGTCCGATTGGCAATAATCGGCCCCGCACCCCCAACGTACCATAAGGTCTGAAACCACCGTCTGCGGATTGAAGGTGCATTCTTCCACGGTAATCTGCTCGCGGATCACCAGCTCTTCATTGAATTCAAACCAGCCGTCCCCGTCGCCGATCTGCGTGAAATCTGACGGCCCGAGGCGGATTTGCAGGTTCGTAGCGGTATTTACCACGGTTTGCCCGTCCGGGCTGCTGATCGAAATATCGCCGTTGTGTACGTCTTCAAATTCGAAGGCCGCCAGCGCTCCGGGGCGCGTATTCCGCACGGTAATCCGGCGGGTGAAGCCCTGTGCCAGGGAACCCTCCCAGTACGGCTCGTCAATGCTCGTGATGAGCAGGTAAGGCGTTTCTACATTGAAAGGGGCCGAGCTCGCGCTCAGCGTGCCAGCGGAATACGCCAATGCCATGTCTACCGCAAACAGGTTGCCATTGTCTATACAAGCCGTCGCTTCACAGCCAATCTGCACGCTAATCTCCAATGTGTGGGTTTCATCGGGCGCTAAATCGGGCAACGCCAGCTCGGGCCGGGAAGGGTCATCATCCGACAATTCGCTACCGCCAACTACGCTGCCGGGCACATAAGTAAAGCCGCAGGGCAGCTGTATACTTAGTGCTGCTTCTTCCAGGGCAGCATCGCCGCTACTGACTTCAAAAGCCAAGGAGGCTTCATCGCATACGCTTAGCCCGTCCGGCGGTATCAGCTGGACTTGCTGGGCGAACAGGGTGGGCAAAAGCGCTGAAATCAACAGTAGAATAGCTAAGACTTTAGACGTTTGGGAAACCATGGGATCATAATTTTGCCAAGAAGAGCGGCTACGAGCGCCGTTTTGTAACGTAGTACGAAGCGGGGAGAACACGCTAACAGCCGCCCGCGCCAGGCCTACGGCTTCAAGATAGAAAAAGACAAGCAATTCAGCAATGCAAACTACTCCTCTATTGCATTCAGATGGCTAAGCGCCTTGCTTATCGCCCCTGCCACCCGCGCGTTGTGCAGCACCAGCTCGATATTTGCTTCCAAGCTCCCCCCGCCTGTCAACTGCTCGATGCGCGACAGCAGGAAGGGCGTGAGGGCTTTGCCCGTAATAGCCTGCCGCTCCGCTTCCCCTATGGCCTGCTCGGTAATACGCTCCATCTCGTCAGCCGGCATGGCGAACACGTCGGGGATGGGGTTCAGT
>JAAAOU010000003.1 GCA_009908745.1 Bacteroidota bacterium | reverse complement strand
GCCGGCGATGACTTTCAGGAGGGTGGTTTTGCCGGAACCGTTTTTGGCCACGAGCGCTACCTTCTGCCCCTGATTGACTTGCAGGTCGATATTGTCGAAGAGGACTTTCTCTCCGTACATTTTGCTGACATTTTCCAGAGTAAGGTAGTTCACGTCGCTTGATTTTTAAACACCGTTTGGCAAATGTACCAAAGAAGCCTGACATACCAACCGATAATTAGAAGGAGGATGACCTTATGGAGCTTTCATGATCAAATAACGATTACCTTTGAGCTGTTAGACGTGTTCTTCTATCTATTTAGCTATCGCCCCAAATATTTTTTTCAAGAAAACAAGACAAAGCATTGGAAACACAGAATGGTGTCCGTATTTTTGTCCGTGTACGTAAACCTGTCCGTGAAATGGCTACAATTAATTTCTACCTCGACAAACCTGACAAAAAAGGACTCGCACCTATTCACCTGAGAATCAACTGCAAAGGCAATCAAGTCAAGATTGCTACAGGTCAAAAGGTAAAAACGGACACCTTTGACAAAAAAACGCAACGGGCGACGGGCCCCCTCATAGCGGCTTCGGAGATTAATCATTATCTAAATTTCTTACAGGAGAGAGTAGATGAGCTTCTCCATAACTCGACCAAGAAGGTGTTTACTAAAGAGGAAATAAAACAGACGGTAGCGCAATATATTGAGAGTTACAAAAACAACAACACTGTGAGCATTGTAAAGGAGCAGCTGCATTTATACGGCAAGCCTTTTACATTTATCGACCTCTTTGCTGGTGCTGGCGGCTTCAGCGAAGGCTTCCTGCAAGCAGAAGTCAACAACAAGTATTTTGAATTTATTGCAGCGAGCGACATCAATGAAAACTGTGAGTTGACCCACGTGGTTAGATACAACCACCAACTAGGTTTAAATGCAGCCTTCTTGAAACAGGATATCACAGAACCAGACTTCCTTGACAATCTTTTGGAAAAAACAGGAGGGCGACAAATAGACGTAGTCTGCGGTGGCCCCCCATGCCAGAGCTTTAGCCTTGCAGGAAAGAGAAAAAAATTTGACAAAAAGGATGATCTGTTTGCCCACTACCTTGAAGTGATTAAAGTACTACAGCCGAAGTATTTTATCATGGAAAACGTAAAGGGTATTCTTACTAAAGAGAAGGGCAAAATCAAAGACTTAATCATTCAGGAGATCAACTCGATTGTAGACATCAAGGAGATACCAGTTTTGGTGGACTTTGTTAAGCGCCTAAAGTCAAAGGAACATTCTTTTGTCCTGTCTTCTATAGCTAAAAGAATTGACATAGAAGTACTTAAAGAATCGGAAAAAGAAAATGGCAAAGCCGACTTTATCAACTTTGTACATAAAAGGTTTAGACAATTAACACCGAAAATCGTGGATTACAAGACGAGTAAAACAGACACTCGCATCAACACGATAAGGCATGGTTTCAACCTTCTAGCCCGAGACAAAGAGTGGGAAAAACTAAGAAGAGACATCATTAAAGAAAAAGACTACTGCAACATCGACAATGATTCCTTCCTCGATACATTCACATCTTTCCTGACTCAAATTAGCCCTGAAAGTATTGTAAGAGAAATTGAAGGTGCTTTTGATCAAATTGACATCCCTGAATCATACAAGCAAGACTGTACCGACATTATAACTGCACTTAAAATTTACAATGCTTCTTTTGACGAAACAGTGGAGAGGTTAGAGCAATATTGTTCGCCAGAGAAAAAATTGGAGCTAAGAAATATTCTTAACAGCATCAGGCTTTACAGAATAGAGAAACCTTTCGTCGCCAATGCTGCTAACTATGGCGTACCACAGAATAGAGAAAGAGTACTTTTTATTGGATGCCGAAAAGATCAAGAGTTTATCTCTGAAATTCCTCCTACTGTTAAAGACGAGGAAAAGGTCACTGTTTTCGAGGCACTTTACGATTTAGACTTCATCGGAAACAATCAAAAAGCCCACCATTACAGTAAAACAGACATTCAAAAACAGTACAATGGAACAGCAGAACAAATGACACAGCTTTTGAGAAAGAGAGGTGTGGATGGCAAGGTCAACCCTAAAGAAGGGAAAACTTTCGCGGAATGGTCTAGAGAAGGCAGGCTGATTGCTCGTTACAACCCTCAGACCAAACCGTTTTATGTCAGAAGTAGTGAAGCCCTTTGTAATGGAGAAAAAGATTTTGATGTCTTGAACAACCACAAAACAAGCAATCAAAGGGACGATGTCGTGAAACGACTGGAAATCATCTTAAAAAATGGAGACTACAAAAAGGCAAAAACCGAATTAAAAGCCTGTGGCTTGTCTTCCAACAAAAGAAACTATAATGTTTTAAAGCCAGATGAACAGAGCCCTACAGTCATGACTATCCCTGACGACTATATTCACTTCAATGCCCCAAGGGCACTTACGGTAAGGGAAATGGCTCGGCTACAATCATTTGATGACTCTTTTGTCTTTCAAGGAAAGCGTTCGACTGGCGGTAATAACAGAAAAACTGAGGTGCCTCAGTATACACTAGTTGGAAATGCAGTACCTCCGCTCCTAGCCCGAGCTATTGCATCTGAATTGTTAAAACGTATTCAATAGATGAGATCGCTTATTAAAGCTGAACAGCATAAACTTAAATTACTCACACAAAAGCAGGTTGAACTTACGCTTATAGAACCTACGAAAACGGGACTCTCAAAGTCTATATTGGATGCAACAGGAAGCGTGAGAAGTTTCTTGAAAGCACAACGAATCCATGATTACGAAACCCAAAGGCAAGGTCCTGAACACAAGATTAAAATCTCTGCGTTGCTGTACACAAAGCAGGAAGTGATAAAGTCCTCCGCGTCCCTTTATCGGCCTCGCACCAAGAAAGGTGATCCGAGAATTTGGTTTTCTAACTTGAAGAAGATAGCCAGTCCCAATGACATCATTGCCATCATTTTCTACGACACCCGATTCCATGTATTCAATTTGACGAAGTTGGACATCATAACGCTCATATCATCGAATAACGACCATGTACTGAAAACACTAATTTCTGAAATAAGTAGAAAAGCTAACGAGGTTGCAGAAGAGTTACTAGGCAAACTTATAGCAATAGCACATAAAGGCCCGGTCCCCTCTCAAGTTGCGGCGGACACTGCTGTAGGGAGAACACTAGAAAGGGCCCTAGGCATTGACATGAATGCTTCAAAACAACCTGATTATAAAGGAATAGAATTGAAGGCTTTTAGAGGCAGCAAAAAAAATAGAAAGAATCTGTTTGCGCAAGTACCAGATTGGTCACTTAGTAAATTCAAAAGTTCAGCCGAAATTTTGGACGCTTTCGGCTATTCAAGAGGGAATGACTTCAAGCTTTACTGCACCGTTTCTGCAGCAAAGGTTAATTCTCAAGGCCTATCATTAAGATTAGACACGGATATCAGCCAATTGATTGAGCATTCAGATAAACCTACTATCGGTGATTTTGCAGTCTGGACATTGGATAAATTACACAAACGTTTGCAAGAAAAGCACAGGGAAACGTTCTGGGTACAGGCTCAAAGCTTATATATTGATAATGTAGAGCATTTTCAATATGTCTTAGTAGAGCATACCAAAAAGCCCATTGTTACTCAATTTGACCTGCTCTTGGAACAAGGTATCATTACTCTGGATCATCTGATTAAACGAAACTCCAAAGGAAAAGTCGTTGAAAAAGGTCCGCTGTTCAAAATCAAACCCTTTGGACTTGAGCTGCTATTCCCTCCCAGTGAGAGACACCCTCTAGTTGTAGTATAAAGCTATGGACGACTAACTCTTACCGCGATTAATAACCTCTCAATTAAAATAAGACAAAAGAAGCCCCATGGAAACTGTCAAACAAATCCCTTTACGCTTAGAAGAACGCCTCAAATTAGGCACGGAACTGCGCATGCCGACAAGCTGGGAGGAGTTCTTGGAGGTATTGCCAAAGTGCGAATACCAAGTGGAATACTACGGCGGCGAAATCGTATCTATTATGGGACAAGCCTCAGACAACCACGAAAAGCTGGCGCTCAAAATTGGTGCGCTGTTGCTCTCTATCCTAGGAGAAGAAGACTACGCATTTTTTGGCAGCAACCTGCCTATACAAGCCACCGATTCCAACAAACACTACTTCAATGCCGATTGCACCGTTGTTAAGGGGCAATCAGAGAAAGTGCAAGTCCTCCCTGGCGTTTCCGCTACCACCAACCCTACGCTGCTCGTAGAAGTGCTCTCTCCCAGTACACAGCAGGAAGACCTTTCTACCAAGCTCAACCATTACCGGGCGATGCCCTCCGTGCAGCAGTTGCTGTTCATTGACAGCACAGCGGTAAAGGTGACGAGCTATACCCGCCTGCCCCGGCAGGGAGGCTGGTTGTTAAAAGATTTTACCGAATTCGAAGATCGCTGCCCAGTGTTGGAGCAGGAAGGTTTTCGCCTAAGCGATTTATATCGAAAGGTGGTCTTTGAGTAGATGCTTTTATAGTCTGACAACCCAAGATTTGTGAATCCTGACTTGCTCTTTTTCCGGGTAAAAAAACAGCTGATTGTCATGTACAGTACGCAAGTTATTGGTGCTGCGAAGAACCTTGGCGGGCATTGTCGCGTTAACCCACTGCTATTTTGATAAATAGTTGCTTTTCCATATTTTGATAGCTAAAACGGATAAGATGAAAAGACTGTACCCACTCGTAGCCTTACTGCTATGTAGCATTACGCTCTCCGCCCAACAGACCTTGACCGGCACCATCATGCACGACGACATTGAGCGAGACTACCGCATACGGGTCCCGGTTGAAGCCGAGAGTGCCCCCTTGGTATTCAATTTGCACGGTTTTGGCTCCAGTGCCTTTGAGCAGGAATTGTATAGCTTTATGAACACGGTGGCGGACACCGCAGGCTTTTTTGTCTGCTACCCCGATGGCCTTGGTACAGAACAAGCTTGGAACGTGGGCTGGGAATTTGGCAGCCAAGCGGACGATGTGGGGTTCATTAGCGCTTTAATAGACACCTTGGCCGCCACCTATTCCATAGATACCAACCGGGTGTACAGCTGCGGCATGTCCAACGGGGGATTCATGAGCTACCGGCTAGCCTGTGAGTTGAACGACCGTATCGCCGCGGTAGCCTCCGTTACCGGCAGTATGGTGCCGAGCTATTTGCCAGATTGCAACCCGGGTAAGCCTGTACCCGTCCTAGAAATTCACGGTACCGCTGATGATGTAGTCGCTTACGAAGGCACCCCGACCATAAGCGCCCCGATTCCAGATGTGCTTGATTTTTGGGCAGACAACAACGGCTGCGCTACCGAGCCTGTAGAAGAAGCTATGCCAGATACGGACATGGGCGACGGCTCGACCGCGACGCGCGTTTTTTTCCCAGATTGTGAAGACGGACAAGACGTACTGCACTTCCGCATTAACGGCGGCGGGCATACTTGGCCAGGCAGCTCTATCCCCATTGGCGTGACCAACCAAGATATCGTGGCCAGTGAGGAAATTTGGCACTTTTTCCGCCAATTTACGCTGGACGGTGTCACCAATACAAACGATGAACTACAGGCCGCCCAACCCGTACGCGCTTTCCCAAATCCCACTTCCGGCCCATTGTATCTAGATTTGAGTGAAATGCCCCAAGCTGTACAGCTTTATGACCTGAGCGGGCGGCTGTTATTGCGCCAGGAGGCTTTCGATCGGCCGCAGTTGGACTTAGGGGACTTGAATGCCGGTGTTTACCTGCTAGAAATATACTTCTCCAGCGGGCAGCTCAAGACGCTGAAAGTCATTAAGAAAAACTAATGGTCCAGTTGGGGGCTAGGCGATATGGTCTAGCCCCGCTCCGATCCACGATGGCAGCTTCGCTTCTACCAACATGCGGTCTTCCTGCCGCTCGTCGAAGAACTCCAGCTTCCAGGCGTGCAGCATGATATGGTGATCGGCGAAAGGCGCAGAAGCCCCGTATAGTTCATCGCCTACTACCGGGCAACCAATAGCAGCGAGCTGGGCCCGTATTTGGTGGTAGCGGCCGGTGATGGGTTCTAATTGTACCAACTGCTGACCTTCATTATTTACGCCGATAACTCTAAAGTTGATAATGCATTCCCGGGCTTTGCCCCCCGGCCCTTCCCGCAATAGTGCTTTCTTTTGTATCTGGCTTTTTTCCAGCCAGTGGTTGAGGGTGCCTTGTTCCCGAGGTAAGGGCTTTTCTATAGCAGCGAGGTATATCTTTCGGACGTCCTTCTCGCGGAATTGCCCATTTAGCGTCCGTAGAACACTCTTTTTCTTAGCGACTAGTACCACACCTGTGGTGACGCGGTCCAGCCGGTGCACGATACCGACGTATGGAATTCGTTTTTCCCGTTCCAGGTGGGCGTAAACCAAGGACTCCACAGAAGCACCGAAGGGGTTGCGCTCGACCTGAATGCCGGCGGGTTTGTCTACAGCGATCCAGCGGGAGGTCTCATGAATGATATGTAAGTCCACTTCTTTTCGTTTTGCTCTTGCCTACAGGGAAAGAATGTGAGTTAATACGGTGCGGTCTTAACCCTCAAACTGCGTAATCTGTTCAGTGCAGCGGCCAATTCCAAGGGGCGGAAGGCGGCGTAATCACCAGCGGGTCGTTGCTGCAAGGCATCTAGGCCCCCCGCTTCAATATCGGTCATCACCCGTTCAATCGCTTCCGGCACGCTGGCCTCGTCCAAGTATTGGCGCAGGTACAACAGGGCATCCGCTATAGCGATTAACTGCCCGTTGTCGACCAGCTGTTCTACGGCGCTCAGTTCAATATCATAATGGCCAAACTGAATACTGCGCGTATCATAAGCCCGGGTTTTTTCCCGCTTGCCCCGTTGCGCGTCTATGCTATCTGCTTCGGGCATGCGGCGGTGAGTACTGCTGATGGGGCCGACCGTTTGGGTATGACGGTGGAGCGGCAGGTCGGCAGCTACGCTCCGGGCGCGGTCGCTTAAGTCTTGCGGCCGGTATTCCAGCATGCCGATCACGGTGTCCGCTACATCTAAGTATAGGCCGGAGCCTCCAATGACGAGCACCGAGCTGACGTCCCGCTCCTC
>JAAAOU010000273.1 GCA_009908745.1 Bacteroidota bacterium | reverse complement strand
CCAACCGAGAGGGACTGTAGTACCCCGGCGACCAGCAGCAAAAGCAAAATGTAGAAGAAAACACTCCGGTCACCGGTTACTAGAAAATCCATATTTAGCTGTTGACACTCAGTTTAATTTGCCGCCACAGCTCCTCTATGCGTTCCCTTTCGGATTTGGGCCCGCGGATGCTGATCATGGCGTAAGCACCGTTCAGGCGCCACATGCGTATGGCCTCGATATCCTCGTCGCCGGCCAGCACGGCCCGAAAGCCTTCGGCGCTCGTCGTCAGGCGCAATTCCTCCACATCGTTCTCCTGGCCGTCGGCAAATTCCATTTTTTCAAACTCGTACAGCCGCTGCGGGCTGTAGTCCATGATATTGTGCGAACCGGAGATATTGACGGTAATGCTGCCGCCATTGGCTTCCAGAATGATACCGTCGCCGTTAATCGGGCGATCTTTCGCCAGGTGCAAATCTACCGGATATTCCACGCAAAACCCAAAGCGGTTGTTGCAATACTCCAAGGGCTGCTGCGCATTTGCTTGTACGGTAAGCAGCGCTGCTAAGGCGGTGAAAAAGATTTTGATGTTTTTCATATTGATTAATTTGGTTGTTAAAATAACGAATGAAAAGGGAGAATCGTTAATTTGCCGCTCCATTATTCCACAATTTCAGGATATATGCAAAGACAACAAACTTGGGCTACCTTGCTTTTAGTGGTTTGCGGCCTGCTGCCCACTCTGTTATTGGGGCAAGCCGAAGGCGTAGACACCACAAGCGAAAGTTACCGCCGCCGCTACGAAATCGGCAAGACCATAGGCGAATGGCTGCCTTTCATCATTATCTTCACGTTGGCGTTGATGGTTATCATCCGCACCTATCGCTTATCGCAAAAAGACCAATAGACTCATGCATCCCCTTCACCATATTCCGACGGCAAAAGAGGTCGAAGTCACACACCAGGCCATAGCCCCCATGATACACCGCACACCGGTGCTGAGCTGCCAATCTATCGACCAACTCGCCCAAGCCCGCTTGTTTTTTAAGTGTGAAAACTTCCAGAAAATCGGTGCTTTCAAAATGCGGGGTGCCAGCAGCGCGGCCCTACGCCTGAGCGATGATGAAAAAGCCCGTGGCCTGGCTACCCACTCCTCCGGCAACCACGCGCAGGCCGTTGCGCTCAGCGCCAAAACGTTGGGCATCCCCGCCCACATCGTCATGCCGAAGAACGCACCCGCCATCAAAAAAGCAGCGACCCGAGGCTATGGGGCTACCATCTACGATTGCGAAAACACCTTGGCCGCGCGGGAAAGCACGCTGGAGGAAGTCGTGGCGAAGACCGGGGCCACTTTCATACACCCCTACAACGACTACAACGTCATCGCCGGCCAGGCCAGCTGCGCCAAAGAACTGATCGAAGACTACGAAGGGCTAGACGCCATCATCGCTCCTATCGGTGGCGGCGGGCTCATCAGCGGAACGGCATTGAGCGCGCGCTATTTCGCCCCCGGCCTGAGGGTGTACGGAGCTGAACCGGAAGAGGTGGACGATGCCTACCGCTCCTTTAAAAGCGGCCAATTGCAACACAACACTACCATCAATACCATAGCCGATGGCCTGCGTACGAACCTGGGTGAGAAAACCTTTGACATCATACAGCGCGAGCTTGAGGATATTTACACCGTCAGCGAAACCGCAATTGGCCACGCCATGCGCCTAGTGTGGGAGCGGATGAAGATCATCATAGAGCCGAGCTGTGCGGTGCCCTTGGCCGCCATTTTGGAGGAGCCCACCCGCTTTGAAGGGCAAAAGGTAGGGGTGATCATTACCGGCGGGAACGTGGACTTGTCCTCTTTTTTCGATCGTTTGCTTTAACACCTTTCAGATGACCCGGCAAGAGTTTCTAAAAAAGAGCATGGCGCTGAGTTTAAGTATCCCTTTCTTATCCAGTTTCACGGCTGCCGGCGAGCAAGCAGGCCAAAAACCGGGTACCGTCCTTATCATCGGCGCCGGAGCAGCGGGCCTCACGGCAGCTTACGCCCTAAAAAAGCGGGGTGTAGACTCCCGGATACTCGAAGCATCCTCTAACTTTGGCGGGCGGGTAAAACGGGCAGGCCAGTTTGCAGACTTCCCTATAGACCTGGGAGCAGAATGGATACACACTCATCCCTCCGTGTTGTCGGATATCATCGCGGACCCCAGCCAGCAGCCAGAGCAGGAGGCGATGGAGTATACCCCCAAGAACATCCAATTCCTGAAAAAAGGCAGGCTTAGATCCCGCAACTTTGTCAGGTACTTTTACAGCGAATGGAAATTTAAACATACGACCTGGTACGGTTTCTTGGAGCGATACCTCTTGCCCGACATAGCCGACCGTATCCTTTACAAACGCCCGGTGGTATCCATTAACTATTCTGCCGAGCAGGTGAAGGTAGGGACTATAAACGGCGAATACTTCCAAGCGGACAAGGTGCTGATTACTAGACATTATGAACACCAATTATTACAGGTCTAGACTTGCCCTTTTTCGCCCTATCTGCGTTGAGAAGCCTCGCCGTAGCCCCGGCTATGCCTACGTTTCTCGCCTTGATAGGACAAAAAATTGCGGCGTCTATACTCTATAAAACTGGTATTCATAATGTCTACTGTGCCGGTGAAAATCCTGCAAGAACGCCGAATCACTTTCGAGCCGGCCCTGCCCGATGAGAAAACAGCCGCTATAGACAGTATCTTCGTGGGGGACGGATTAAAAATATTCGTAGCTTTCAAAGAACGCTTCTACCCAGACCTTGTCGGTTTTGGCGGGGTGCTGAAAGCCCTGCGTATGGAAAACAAGTACATCTACGATGCCGCTTTCAACAAAGGGGCTGACCAAAACATTTTAGGCCTTTTTGCTATCAATGAAAAAGCAGCAGAATACACCCGGCTGGACTCGGAAGCAGCTATCATAAACAAGTACCTGGCCGAGCTAGATGCCATGTTTGACGGGCAGGCTTCTCGTTATTACCACAAGCACATCATTCAAAACTGGTCAGCGGAACCTTACATCCGCGGAGCCTATTCTTACGATTTCTACGCCAACCGTAGGCAGACGATCAAAGCCCTCCGCCAAGCGGTCGCCAACAAGCTGTTCTTTGCCGGCGAAGCGCTTTCCATCAAGCATCAGGCTACCGTGCACGGGGCTTGCCAGTCAGGGCTTGCTGCCGTGAGACAACTATTGGGTGAAGCCTATAGTCTAACAACGCAAGATTTGTGAATTCTGACTTGCTCTTTTTCCGCCTGGCTGCGTTGAAAAGCCTCAATGTAGCCCCGGCTATATTTACGTTTTTCGCCTTGCCAGCCGAAAAAATAGCGGCGTCATATTTTCACAAATCTCATGTTGTCAGACTATAAAGATACTAACAGCAAGTTTCCGAATCAAGTTCAAAGGCTACGAATTCATGGCTTAACGCGACAAATAGCCGCCGTCCACCGGCACATAGGCCCCGCTCATAAACGAAGCCTTGTCGGAGCTCAGCCACAGCACCAGTTCCGCGACTTCTTTGGATTCGCCTAAGCGGCCTATGGGGTGCAGTTGCTGCAGTTGACCCAACTGTTCTTCGGAGAGGTTCTCTGTCAGAAGGGGCGTCTTGATGAAGGCAGGCCCTACGGCTAGTGTCCGGATGCCTTGTGCAGAATATTCCAGCGCGGCGTTGCGTGTCAAGCCCAGCAGGCCGTGTTTGGCCGCTACGTAGCCCGCCGCCCCTTCAAAGCCGACTTGCCCCAGGATAGACGCCATATTGATGATCACGCCACCGCCGGCCTCCAGCATGGCGGGAATCTGGTAGCGCATGCCGTAGAATGGGCCGGAGAGGTTGACCCGGATGACATTATCCCAACCGTCAATGGGGGTTTCTCCTACCGGAGCTTGCGGCCCGCCTATGCCCGCGTTGTTGCAGGCGATATGCAATGCGCCGTAGCGCTCTACTGTAGCTTTAACAAGCTGCTCGTTGTCTTCGGCCTTGCCGGCGTCAGCCTGTACGAAAAACGCTTCGCCCCCGGCGGCTTTGATCTGCTCGACGGTTTCCTCACCGCCTTCTTTTTCTAAGTCAGAAACGGCTACTTTAGCGCCGGCTTCGGCGTACAATTGGGCGACGCTACGGCCGATTCCCCGCGCGGCGCCGGTGACGATGGCGACTTTGCCTTTGAGTAATTCCATAGGTGTAGGATTGTTTTGATAACTAAGTAATGCCCTTAATGTATGGCACTTGGTGGAGAAAGTCAATGAGCAGGCGCTGCAGGTAGTTCGCTTTTTTCCGGCTGCGTTTTATTTTTTGACAAAAAATCCGGAAGTTTATCTGCGCGCTCTTTGTGGCAAGGCACACAGGCGCTCAACTTTAACCGCTATTGACTTACTTTTTATAAATCTCTGTAATGAAAACACTACCATTGATGATGTGTGCGCTGGCCTCTCTGCTGTTATCCAACGACCTGATGGGGCAAGAGCGGGTGTATGATTTGAGCAATTATAAGGCGCGGTATGAGCTGCGGCCGGGTATGCGGTTGTATGGCGGGTCTGATTTTGAAGGGGATTACGCCCGTGAAGATAAAGCTTTTCAGAATTTCAGGCTCAACTCATCTGTATCTTGGTTCATGAACCGGATAACAGATAATCGGATTTCGTTCTGGAATATGAATAGCCAAATGAGTTTCTTTACCGGGCCTATCGGCAACTCGAGATTCAATCAAGGGGATAATCGGACGGTTTTATCCAATAGGGTTTCCATAAGCAGCCGACGCGATAACTTTTACAAACCAAGAAAATTTTGGGGGTGGAGTAACAATACTAGACTTACAGACTATCGAAGCAGTCAAGATGAAGGCTACCGATACAATACCCTGTTTGTTAACGGCAGCCTATACTTGGGAAGTGGCCGTATCGAATTTGCCGAAGATGCCTTGCTGGCTAATTGGATGCTTGAAGATTTACAGACAGCAGGCATCACTAGCAATTACACTGCAGAAGATGTAGAAGCTTTGGCATTGACCATTACAGATATTATCGGCAACCGGGTCTTTGACTTTCGCCGCCGCCGGATTTACGAACTGGAGCAATTGCAAAAAACGCTTTTGAACCGGGGTGTTACCCAAGAAGAAACCTTTCAATTGTTTGCCATCCTGAACGACAACTGGGCTTTTGCCAACCGGGCGACGCTGACACACGGCAACCGTTTTTCCTATGGCTTATCGACAAACTCTTTTGGCAATATCGAACGCTGGTTAGAAACCGACTTCACTGACCGTAATCTCAACCTTGAGCTAGGTGGTTTTGCTGAGTATACCAGAAGCCGTATTATTAATAATAACGGCAGTGTTTCTTTAAGTGCGGGCTTGCAGTTGGACCACTATATCAGGTTATCAAAAAGGAATGGGGAAGACACAGAAAACGATAGAGAAGGTTGGTCCGGTAACTTATTCGTGTCCTATGAGCGTACATGGCTGCCCAATTCCCGGACGGAGTTCTCTTGGATAAACACTTTCTCGGTAAATCGTATCCTGCAGACAAATGTCGGCTTTGACTTCAGCGAATTTCTTAACCGAGAACGGTTGAGTTCACGTTTGCAGATGGATTATTTCATCAATTACCAGTGGTCATTTGTCGCTAGGGTAGGCTTTAACCTTCAGCATGAAAGAAGCTCTGACCAGCTCCGGTTTGAGCCTTATTTCAGCTTTGATACTAATTACTTCTTCTTCTAGCCCCTGCAAATCGCCCGGTGCCCTACTTTGTCCGTCCGCTATGATCTGCGACGGAAGTACGGCGCCGGTTGTCTTTATTTAAAACTCCACCCGGTAGGTCAAAATCGGCACCAAGCTGATCTGGTATCGTTGTTCGGTACGTTGTGTGAAAATATCGTAGTAGTTGTACGCCACATTCTGCTGGTTGGTCAGGTTTTGCAAATCGAGGGCGAGGGTGCTGCTGTATTTGGGGCGGCTCTTCTTTAGGTACACCCGCAGGTCGGTGCGGAAAAAGTCCGGCAATTGCTCCGTGTAGCCCGCTTCAAAATCGTATGCCGTATAGTATAAAACCTCGGAAGCCATCTCGTCAATCGGCGCTTCCCGCAAGCCGCCCGCGTAGTTGATGCGCAGGTTCAAGCCCCAAATGCGGGTTTTGTCGTCGCTTTTGGCTTTGAGCCATTCCTTACCTGCCGTAATGTTGGCGATGTAGCGGCCGTCGTAGCGCCCCGGCTGGAAGTCATCCGTACCGGGTAATTGGTAAGTCGCCCGGTAGAAGGTGGCATTGGCGATGTAGTAGTAGCCGTCGGTGAGCAACTGCTCCAAACTGAATTCCAAGCCGTAGTTTTCCCCTTCCGCTTTGTCATCGAGAACGTTGCCGGGCAGCCAAGACCAGGCGGTCAGTTCATTGAGCGGGGTAAATCGCCCCTGCCCGCTTTCCGTAGCTACGACGGGCGCGTTGAACAAGCGGTGGTAGAAGGCTTCACCGCGGAAGACCAAATCGGATTGAATGCGCCACTCGTAGCCCAACGCCAGCTGATGCGAGCGGGTGGGAGCCACTTCGCCAAACCCCCGGAAGTAGGGCGAGCTCATTTGGGAATGCAGCCCATAGGCCAGGCTGAGTTCATGCTGCCTTGCTAGTTGATGGCTGAGCGAGAAGCGGGGCTCCACGTAGGCAGCCTCCGCATTGGCGAAAGCCGATATCTGCAAGCCCGCCTGAAAGGCCGTACGTTGGCTGAGTGCGCCGGAAAAGCGGAGGTAGGGAGTGGCGAGGAGTTCCGTGCGTTCTGTTTCTTCCCCTTGCTCAAGTTGGCGCTCTTCTAGATGATTGAACTGCCGGATTTGCAAGCCCGCTTGCAGACGCAGTCGGGGGCTGAAACGGTAGCGGTAAAACCCATGGCCCGATAGCAGCCTTAGCCGGTCCTCATCTTCCAAAAAGCTCTTTTTGAGCAAACTGTCTAGCACTTCCAACTGTGGTCTGCTTATCCTTTGCTGGTCTACCGCAGAGATGGCTCCGGTCACTGACCACAACCCCTGTTTGCCGGAAGGCCGCGTCCAGCTGAGGCCCGCTGCCCCCATGGCCGACTCGAAGTCGACATCAAACAAGTCGCGGTCGGACTCCCATTCCGAAAGGTCCTCGGG